>CP048470.1:1825000-2125000 GCA_025559845.1 Agrobacterium tumefaciens | reverse complement strand
GCTGATGGACATTCCCGTTTTCCATGACGACCAGCATGGTACCGCCATCATCGCTGCAGCCGGTCTGATCAATGCCATTGAACTGACAGGTCGCGACTTCAAGACAACAAAGCTTGTCTGCAACGGGGCTGGCGCTGCCGCCATCGCCTGTATGGACCTCATCAAGGCCATGGGCTTCAACCCCGAAAACATCACGCTTTGCGACACCAAGGGCGTAATCTATCAGGGCCGCACGGAAGGCATGAACCAGTGGAAGTCGGCGCATGCGGTCAAGACTGACAATCGCACGCTGGTGGAAGCTATGAAGGGTGCCGACGTCGTGTTCGGGCTTTCGCAAAAGGGCGCCTTCACTGAAGAGATGATCCGTTCGATGGCACCGAAGCCGATCATTTTCGCCATGGCCAACCCAGATCCGGAAATTACGCCGGAAGAGGTTGCGCGCATTCGCGACGACGCGATCATGGCGACCGGTCGCTCCGACTATCCGAACCAGGTCAACAACGTTCTTGGTTTCCCTTACATCTTCCGTGGCGCACTCGATGTTCGCGCCAGCCAGATCAACGACGCCATGAAGATCGCAGCCGCGCAGGCACTTGCCGATCTGGCACGTGAAGACGTGCCCGACGACGTGGCAGCAGCCTATCAGGGCAATCGCCCGCGTTTCGGCTCGCAATACATCATCCCGGTTCCGTTCGATCCGCGGCTGATCTCGGCCATCCCAGTTGCCGTCGCAAAGGCCGCGATTGAAACAGGTGTGGCGCGCCGTGAATTGCCGGATCTCGACGCTTATGCGCGTGAGCTGTCCGCCCGCCGCGACCCAATGGCATCGACAACCCAACGGCTCTACGAGCGCGTACGCCGTTCGCCAAAGCGCGTGGTTTTCGCAGAGGCGGAAGAAGAACAGGTCATGCGCGCGGCGATCTCATTTACCGCGCAGGGACTTGGTACGGCCATTCTTCTCGGTCGTGACGACATCATTAAAGCAAATGCCGAGAAGGCGGGCATCGACCTTGATCGTGCCAATATCGAGATCACCAATGCGCGCCTTTCCACGCGCGTTGATGCCTACATCGACTATCTCTATGCCCGTCTGCAACGCGGCGGCTTCCTCTTGCGCGACGTACAGCGCCTCATTCACAACGACCGCAACCATTTCGCGGCCTGCATGGTCGCGATGGGCGATGCGGACGCAGTTGTGACCGGTGTCACCCGCAACTACTCGACGGCACTGGAAGACATTCGTCGCTGCATCAACACCAAGCCCGGTCACCGCGTCATCGGCGTGTCACTCGTCGTGTCGCGCAACCGCACGGTCTTCGTAGCCGACACGGCTGTCCACGACATGCCGTCAGCCGAAGATCTCGCCGATATTGCCGAAGAAGCAGCCGGTCTTGCTCGCCGTTTCGGGTACGAGCCACGTGTGGCGATGCTTGCCTACTCCACCTTTGGCCAGCCGACTGGTGAACGCTCCGACAAGGTCCGCGAAGCGGTGAAGATCCTCGACAAGCGCAACGTGAACTTCGAGGTGGACGGTGAAATGTCCGCTGATGTGGCGCTGAACCACCATCGCATGCAAAGCCAGTACCCCTTCGCCCGCCTTTCTGGCGCCGCCAACGTTCTGGTCATGCCTGCCATTCACTCCGCATCGATCTCCACCAAGATGCTGCAGGAGTTGGGTGGCGCAACGGTCATCGGTCCGCTTCTCGTTGGCCTAGACAAGTCCGTCCAGATCACAGCCATGGGCGCGAAGGACAGCGATATCGTCAACATGGCGGCAATTGCTGCGTACAACGCCGGTCGCTAAAACAGCCCGAGGGGGGCGCGGTCACTGGAAGGTCGACCGCGCCTTACCTCCATCCAGAATTTCGCAAATGCCGCCCTTGCTTCTGGCTTGGTCAGAGATCATAGCTGATCCATGACGCATTTTGGCTTCCTGCAAGAGCAGGCTCATCTCCAAATTGAAGAACAAGATTCTACGATTTACAAAAATTAGGATATTTTTTCGGTCCAAGAATTTTATTGGAACGTAATTTTATCCCGGTCATTTTTTGCGCAATGCCAATTCTCGCTCTCGCAGGGACTGTCATGTAGTTTCCAACGACACGCAAAAGGAAATACCCATGGCCTTCACTTTCTCCAAATTTGCCGCGCAACTCGTCGCTGGTGGCGTCATTATCGCTTCCATGGCCACCGCCGCCCACGCTGATGCAACCCTTGACCGCATCAAGGGACGCGGCAAGCTGACCGTCGGTGTGATCCTGTCCGGCGCTCCCTTCGGTTTCATTGATCCGAAAACCCAGGAGCAAAAAGGCCTCAACATCGATGTCGCCAAGGCGCTTGCGGCCGGTCTCGGTGTCGAGCTTGTCACTGAGACTGTAACCCCGCCCAACCGCGTGCAGTTTCTGCAGCAGGGCAAGGTCGATATCCTCATTGCAAACATGCAGTACACGGAAGAACGCGCCAAGACACTCGACTATGTACCAACACCTTACGACCGTCAGGGTGGCGCAGCGATCGGGCGCAAGGATTCCGGCATCAAGGACTGGTCGGACCTGAAGGGCAAGATCGCTTGCGTATCGCAGGGCTCCAACTACACCCAGCCGCTCATCGAAGAATACGGCGCAGAGGTCAAGGCACTACCGAGCCAGCCTGAATCGCTCCTAGCATTGAAGGGTGGCAACTGCGATGTCTCCGTTCACGTCAATGGCACGATCAGCCTGATGCTTCAGGACCGCGCTGACGAGTGGAAGGACTACGGGATTCTGATCCCCACCGACCTTATCCCATCAGATTCGGTTATCTGGCTGCGCAAGGGCGAAAGCGACACACAGGCGGCACTCGACAAGATCGTCAAGGACTTGCATGCTTCCGGGAAGATGATCGAATTCGCAAAGTCGAACCGACTTCCGAGCATTGGCTACATGGAAGAACAGCAGAAGAAACTTTCTGCCGCTCAGTAAGCGAGCAGCACTCCACCTTCCCATCCCTCGGCATGCAGCCAGGAGATGTCAGCAGGAAAGTGTGATGTTTTATCTTCAACGTGACGAACGGCAGGTTTCCCCGGCCGTTCGTTTATGCTTTGTAGCGGCAACCGCGACAACATCATTGGATTTGCGATGCAGGACGCCTTTATTGCGCGCTTCATAGAACTGGCGGCCAAGATCGGCCTCAACTACGACTTTCTGAACAGTGGTTACGAGCTTCAGATTTGGCTCAGCGGCATGAAGATGACGTTGATCCTTGTCGCAGTCACATTGCCACTCAGTCTTGTTTTCGGCTTCATTTTCGCAGCGATGCTGACTTCCGGCAGGCCATGGCTTGCCGCGCCGGTTCGCGCCTATGTGGAACTGACAAGAAACACGCCCACGCTCGTACAACTGATGTGTGGCTTTCTCGTCTTGAACATGCTGATTTCCAACGCGCTTGGAGGTGCCCAAAACAACCCTCTGACACCATTCTTCTGGGTTGTTGCCATCACAGGCCTTCACATCGCGGCCTTCCACGCGGAAGCATTGCGTGGCGGTATCGAAGCTGTTCCAGCCACCACCATCGAGGCAGCGCGAGCCATCGGCTTCAGTTCGCTGGAGATCCTGCGCTACGTCGAGTTTCCTCTGGCAATCCGCACGGCATTGCCATCGATCATCAACAACCTTGTCAATCTGGTGAAGTTGACCACGGTCGGCTCGGCAATTGCCGTTGGTGAAATCACCTACGCGTCTATTCTGATCTGGACCCAGCGGGACAACGTCGTCGAGTTGATGTTGGTCATTCTGATCTTCTTCAGCGTTATCAATCTGATCGTCGCTAGAGCTGGCCTATGGCTTGAACGTCGCCTTGCAGTTCCGGGATTTGGCCAATGAGCGCAGTCGTCTCACAACATCCAGGCGGCAAAAAGCTGCCGTTCGGGACGCTTTTGGTATCCGGCGTCATCATCGCTGTCGTCCTGTGGCTGATCCTCGACCCCTCGCTCGGACAGGTGCTGCTGCAGTGGCTCCCCTATCTCGCCACCGGCTTCATGATGAACGTGCTGATCAGTATTCTTGCGATCGCGATTGGCACATTCATCGGGGTCATGCTCGGCATCATGGAGCTTGCACCCTACAAAATCGTACGGGCACCAGCGCTCACCTATGTGCAGATCTTCCGTAACGCGCCGCATCTGGTGTTGATCTTCGCGGCAACGTACATCTTCCCTTTCGAACTGGTCATTTTCGGCAACTACATTCCCTTCCCCGACTGGATCAAGGCGGTGGTTGGTCTTGCGATCCCGGCAAGTGCCCACATCGCCGAAATCACCCGCGGTGCGATTCAATCCATCCCGACCGCTCAATGGGAAGCTGCACAAGGTCTTGGTTTTTCCCGTAACCAGACACTTCGTTGGATCATCCTTCCGCAATGCGTGAAACGCTCGTTGCCGCCGTGGATGAATCTTTACGCGTCGATCACCATGGGCACGGCACTCGCGTCCCTCGTTGGCGTGCATGAACTCCTTCATGCTGCGACAGATGCAAGCACCGCCGTACAGCGCAATGACTTCACTGTGGTCGTCTACCTCACCGTCCTGATGGCATTCTTCCTGTTCTGCTATCCGGTGTCCCGTTTCACGCAGCGTCTCGAACGACGCTTCGCTTCCCGCTGATTGGAAATTGCCATGTCCGCATCCGTAACAGAAACCAACGCCCTCGCCTCCGGGACAAGCGCACTTGTTGAACTGGAAGGTGTACACCTGTCCTTCGGTGACAATCAGGTCCTGAAAGGCATCGATCTTTCGGTGAACAAGGGCGATGCCGTATCGATCATCGGACCATCGGGCTCGGGCAAATCAACGATTTTGCGCTGTATCAACGGATTGTTGATCCCGCAGTCGGGCAAGATCAGCGTCGGCGGCACCCGTGTCGATCTTTTGAAAACCGAAGCCGAGCGCATCGCTTTGCGCAAGCGTATCGGCATCGTATTCCAGCAGTTCAATCTGTTTCCGCACCTGACGGTAATGGAAAACATTACGATCGCGCCGATCAAAATTCTCGGAACTCCGAAAGCAGACGCAGAGCGTCACGCCCGCGAGTTGCTGGAAAAAGTACGGTTGTCGCAGAAGGTTGACGCCTACCCCGGCCAGCTTTCCGGTGGCCAGCAGCAGCGTGTGGCGATTGCCCGGGCCTTGGCCATGCGGCCCGAACTCGTACTCTTCGATGAAGTCACATCGGCGCTTGATCCTGAAACAGTGGGTGAAGTTCTCTCGGTCATTCGCGACCTCGTCAACGATGGCATGACCAGCATTCTTGTCACCCACGAGATGCGCTTCGCCGAAGAAATCAGCGACAAGATCGTCTTCACCGAAAATGGGCTCATCGTCGATCAGGGTACACCGGAGCACATCTTCTACAAGTCGACCAATCCACGCATCAACGCTTTCGTAAAGGGTCTGGGCGGACAGATCGCGAGGGTCAGCGACGGCGAAGGGATCTGATGCCATGGCCGACCTGGAAAAGCTGACGCTCCGTCTTGCGCACACGATTGTCGCTTCCGATCCACAGAAGGAACTGCAGGCGATCGCAATTGCACGCACCGCGCTCATCGATTTTTTTGCTTGTGTCCTCGGTGGCGCGGCAGACCGAAGCACTCAAATCCTGATTGACACCTTTACACCTGGCACTTCGGGCTCGTCGGCTATTATCGGCAGCAATCTCCGTACAGATGCCTTTACCGCTGCCCTTATTAACGGCCATTCTGGCCACGTGCTTGATTATGATGATGTGCATGGCAGTGTGCGCGGCCATCCCACCGTTGCGATCATCCCTGCCCTGCTTGCTGTCGCAATTGAGGAAGAAGCAAGCGCGGATGCCTTTATTGCCGCCTACATTGTCGGGCTGGAAGCGATGGCGCGGCTCGGACTGTCACTTGGCACAAAACACTATGAAAACGGCTTCCATGCTACTGCCACGCTCGGCACCATCGGCACAGCAGCAGCCATCGCCCATCTCCTTAAATTCGACACGTCAACCACCGCAACCGCACTCGGTCTCGCGGCCACGCAATCGGCTGGGTTACGCCTGCAATTCGGGTTTGACGCCAAGCCGCTCCATGCCGGGTTAGCGTCACGGGCTGGTCTGACCGCAGCGCGGCTTGCCAGAGCGGGATTTCAGGGCGCACCGGATTTCCTGGAAAATCCAATCGGCTTTTATTCGGCCTTTGCATTTGGTGCTGAGCAGCCCGATCGTGTACTGCAAGGCTGGGGCGCCCCTTGGCAAATCATAACACCAGGCCTGACGCTCAAAGCGTTTCCCTGCTGCACGGCAAGCCACCCGGTCGCGGTTGGTGCGCTCTTGCTTCGTAACGAAAGCGGTCTGGCGCCCGAAGAGGTCAAAGCCGTCAACATTACCTTCCCTCCAGGCGGCGATGCGGCGCTAATTGGTTCCGCTATCCCATCGACCGGCATCGACGCCCGCTTCAGCGCTGAATATGTATTTGCAGCGGCACTGATCGACGGCGCACTTCTGATCAGCCATTTTGACGAACGCCCAGTAAGAAGCGATCTCGTTGATCTGTCCGCGAAGGTCAGCCGCAGCCACGATGGTACCGCTCGTCGCCTTTCACCTGATCCGACAACCCGTTTTGTGGTCATCGACGTGACTAGAACAGACGGAACGGTGCTTTCTCGACGTATCGACGGTCTGCCGAGCATTTCAGACCCGACCGACAAATTCATCGACGCGACCGGTGGAAGCGAAAAGTTTGCAAAAATACCGGCGCTGATTAGATCCATGAGCACCGCTGCGGATCTACGGGCGCTTGAAGCGCTTCTCGCCCAGACAACACAATCGAAATGAAGGCATGATTCCATGACCAACGCGTCCCGTAAAAGACAGATGCATCTCGGCCTATTTTTGCAAGGTGCCGGCCACCATGTTTCCGGCTGGCGTCATCCGGCTGCAGAAGCTGGCAGCGAGAATTTCGACCTGCTCGGTCGCGTCACGCGGATGGCCGAGGCAGCAAAATTCGACATGGTGTTTCTGGCGGATGGCCTCACCAGTGGCGTTGACGCTCACCCATCCATGATAGCCCGTTTCGAACCACTGACACTCCTTGCTGCGCTTTCGATGGTCACGGACAAGATTGGTCTTGCAGCGACCGCGTCCACCACGTACGGCGAGCCATATCATCTCGCCCGCGCTTTCGCTTCGATTGATCATTTGAGCCACGGCCGCGCCGCATGGAACATCGTCACCACGTCTTACGCCCGCACAGCGGCGAACTTTTCCAAAGGTCATCCGGAGCATGACGAGCGTTATGCGGTCGCTGAAGAGTTCGTGAATGTGGTCCGCGGTCTCTGGGACAGTTGGGATGATGACGCCTTCATCAAGGACAAAGAGAGCGGTCGTTATGTCGATCCCGACAAGGTTCATGTGCTCAACCACGAGGGTAAATACTTCACGGTCAAAGGACCGTTGAACATTCCACGCTCACCACAAGGGCACCCCGTCCTCATTCAGGCAGGCTCCTCCGGACCGGGGCAGGATCTTGCTGCCCGTACTGCCGACATCGTCTTCACTGCACAGCAGGCGCTTTCTGAAGCGCAGGCATTTTACACCAGCCTGAAGGGACGGGTTGAGAAGTTCGGCCGCGCTCCATCGAGCGTCGCTGTCATGCCGGGCTTCATGCCGATCATTGGCAGAACTTTCGAAGAGGCGGCAGACAAGCTCAAGGAACTCAATCGCTGGACTGATATCAAGAGCGCGATGCCGCTGCTTGAGGAACGTATCGGTCACAGTTTGACCGAGTATGATCTTGACGGCCCTCTACCGGACCTGCCGCTTTCCGATCAGCTTCGCAGTCGCGCCGAACTCCTGACCGAACTTGCCAAGCGCGAGAAATTGACGATCAGGGAACTCGCCTTGCGTGTTGCCGCAGGCCGAGGCCACCACATCGTCATGGGCACGGCCAAGGATGTTGCAGACCGTATGCAGGAGTGGTTTGAGAACGGTGCAGCCGACGGCTTCAACGTCATGCCGCCCTATTTCCCTGCAGGCCTCGAGGAATTCAACAGCCAGGTCGTGCCATTGCTGCAGGAACGTGGCCTGTTCCGCACGGAATATGAAGGCTCGACCCTGCGCGACCATCTTGGTATCACACGCCCGTCGTTGGAAGCTTAGGCTTACCGCACGCTCTAAAAGGCCGCACTCTGACTGCGGCCTTTTAACACGTCGTCGGTAGCGCTCCGCAATCGGTAGCGCTGCTTGCAATTTTCACGTCTCGCAGCCGTTGAAAACAGCGGGTACCCAATCGAGGTACCGTTCGAGAAATAACAACTTCCCGCTGATATTTCAGGATGACAACCGTCTCGATACACGTCAACTTCCATGGGTGAGGTTTGCTGCATTGCAGGGCAAACCGCCACCAGATGGAGCGCTTTTGATGACGACGTTCGAGACGCCGGGTTTCCTGACCTTCACCATTGCGATCGTCGTCTTTTTCATGGGGTCAGGTCTTAACGCGATCATTGCGCCCCTCAATCGCTGGAACATCCCGGAAGCTGTCTCCGGGGGGCTGGTTGCTGCACTCTCCACACTAATCGCTTACCGGTTCTTCAATATCGAAATCATTTTCGATCTCGATGCGCGAGATATGCTGCTGCTCTATTTTTTCACCGGCATTGGCCTGAACGCACGTCTCGCCGACTTGAAGGCCGGTGGCCGCCCACTGGTCGTGCTGCTTATCCTGACTTTATGCTATTTGGTCATTCAGAACGCCGTCTCTCTTGGCAGCGCGGCGTTGCTTGGTTTACCGGACGGAATTGCACCATTACTTGGATCAGTGTCGTTGATCGGTGGGCACGGGACAACGATTGCCTGGGCACCTCTGATTACCAACCGTTTCGGCCTGGGCAACGCACTTGAGATCGGCATTGCATCCGCGACGCTCGGCCTTGTCATTGCAAGTCTGGTTGGCGGTCCTGTCGCCCGTATCCTGATAAACCGCTATCAGTTGAAGGGGGAGACCGCCGAACTGCCAAGCATCGGATTGCCCTCTTCTCCGGCCACTGAACAGGCGTCGACCATCAACTATGTCAATCTGTTGCGAACGGTCCTGATCCTCAACGTCGCAATTCTCGTGGGCACCGCACTTGACGAGGTACTTTCGGAAACCGCTGTGAAATTGCCGCTTTTCGTGGTCTGCCTTCTCGTGGGCATTGTCATGACAAACACAGTGCCGCGACTGCTTCCGCAGATGTACTGGCCCGCCCGTTCACGGTCACTGGCTTTGATTTCAGATCTCTCGCTGAGTGTTTTTCTGGCAATGTCGTTGATGAGCATGCAGTTGTGGACGCTTGGAGGTCTTGGACTGGCACTGATCATCGTCCTCGGCATCCAGACGATTGTGGCTGTGTTATATATGATCTTCATCGTGTTTCGTTTTATGGGCCGGGACTATCAGGCGGCGGTGCTGTCGGCTGGCTTCAGTGGCATCAGTCTCGGCGCAACCCCGACAGCAATCGCCAACATGACCGCAGTGACAAAAGCCTATGGCCCGGCACCAACGGCCTTTATCATTCTCCCGCTTGTCTCGGCATTTTTCATCGACATCGCCAATGCCCTGGTGATCGGCTTCATGATGCGCTGACGCGCCCGAGAGGCCTCGGAAAAGCACTATATCCAGAGATCATTTTGTGCCGTGCGATCACCGCCTGCGTGGCCCGTATTCAGCACCCCACGGGGCTCGATCAGGAGGAGTTGCACTTCGTTTCCAGCATAGGGCTTGTGCTCGACGCCCCGAGGTACGACAAACATTTCGCCGGGGCCAACGGTTACCGCACCATCGCGAAAATCGATCCTCAGACACCCTTGCAAAACGATAAAAGTCTCATCCGTTTCAGGATGATCATGCCAGATAAAGTCGCCTTCGATACGAACAACTTTAAACTGGTAGTCGTTCATCTCGGCGATAACACGCGGCTGCCAATACTCTGTGAGTTTGGCAGTCTTGTCAGCAAAACTGATTGCGCGATGTGCCTGTCCTGTAGCGTGCATGTCGTTGTTGCTCCTTGGTTGGAGCAACAACGTAACGGGTGACGTGTTCGCACTCTTGAATGTTCGTGCAGGCAAGAGATAGTAAAAGGACTGACCTGTTACGCTGCGGTCCGGTCAATCTTGGTCGCTGCAGCACGCGAAAATTTGCTTGGAATAGAAGACCCGTCATCGCGCTGAACCGCGCGGCGATTAAGCTTGAAGAGGCTGACAAGCTGGGAGAGTGCTTCCGCACCCTGGGCAAGCGTATTGCTGATGAGAGTTGTTCGCGCGCTCATGGCTGCGTTTTCCTGGGTCATACGATCGAGGCGATCGACCGCTTTGCCAATATCGCCGATGCCGAGAGTTTGTTCGTCAGCAGCCTTGGCGATCTTGTCGACATTGCCGTCGATCTGTCGCACCAGCGCATCGATCTCCTTCAAGGCCTCGCCGGTAGCCCCCACCAGTCGCACGCCTTCAAGCACTTCCGTTCCGGAATTGTTGATGAGCACCTTGATTTCCTTGGCGGCGGTAGCAGACCGTTGTGCCAATTCGCGCACCTCCTGTGCGACGACAGCAAACCCCTTGCCCGCCTCACCCGCACGTGCGGCCTCCACCCCGGCATTGAGTGCGAGAAGATTGGTCTGGAACGCAATCTCGTCGATCACTCCGATGATCTGACTGATCTCGCGCGATGCCGTCTCGATCCGTTGCATGGCATTCACGGTCTGTCCGACAACCTCAGTAGAGGTTGCTGTCGATGTACGCGCGCTTTGCACGAGTTTACGTGTTTCTCTGGTATTCTCGGTCGAAGTGCGCACGCTTGAGGTAATTTCGCCAAGGGCCGCAGAGGTCTCTTCCAGTGCCAATGCTTGCTCGCGGGATCGCGCCGCAAGGTTTTCAGAAGCCTCGCGCACTTCCTGGCTGCTCTTGCTGAGATCACCGGTCTGACCCAGAACGTTCACCAGCGTCTTCTGAAATTCACCGATCGACTTGTTGAAGTTGCGTCGCAGTGTTTCGAACTCACCAACAAACGGATTGTCCAAGGTCACACGGATGTTGCACTCCGAAAGGCGGGCCAATGCCGCACCAAGCTCTTCGACCGCATGCATACGATCCGTCACATCCAACGCAAACTTCACGACCTTGAACACCCTGCCCCTGTCGTCAAAGATCGGGTTGTACGACGCCTGAATAAAAATGCGTCTGTTGCCCTTTGCAAGTCGCATGAATTGCCCGGTCGAGAATTTTCCGCCACGAAGCTCTTCCCAGAATACGCGATAGTCGGGCGAACGAGTATAATCCTGCTCACAGAACATTGCATGATGCTTGCCGACAATCTCATCGGCCGTATAGCCGAGCGCTGCGAGGAAATTCTCGTTTGCACCAAGGATTGTGCCGTCGGGCGTAAATTCGATCATGGCCTGCGCGCGCGAAAGAGCAGCAAGCTTGCCACCATCCTCAGCGGCTCTATGCTTGATTGCGGTAATGTCGGTAGCAATTTTCACAACCTTGTATGGCTTTCCGAAACGAAAAACCGGGTTGTAGGACGCCTCGATCCAGATTTCCTCTCCGCCCTTTGTCCGGCGGCAATACTGGCCCTGATCGTACTCACCACGCGAAAGCTTTGCCCAAAAAGCCTTGTAGGCGGGAGACGATGCCTCTTCCGGCAGCACGAACAGGCTATGATGACGACCGATAATATCCTCGCGTCGATATCCTACCGCTTTGCAGAAATTTTCGTTCGCCGTCAGAATGTTTCCACTGAGATCGAATTCGATGATCGCCTGCGACCGGCTAAGGGCTTCGAGCACCGACGAAGCGTCCAGACCGAATTTGGAAAAGCGTGTCATAATCTTTGGGTCCCCAACCAGAAGAGGCATTCGGACGCATCGTCGTGCCTTGGCGAGACACTATTGAGACACCGTTAAATAGCTATTAAACATAAGCATTACATCGCGAGGTACATACCTTCGCTTATTTGCCACAGTGCTGATATTTCTGCCTTTGCAACAAGATGTGACCTTCCAATAGGGCAGCATTCGTTGTTATGGCGCTCTTGAAAGATTTTGTCTTGCAGGAGCATCGATGGCCAAAACCCTCAAATGCGATGTGCTGGTGGTCGGCACCGGCATCATTGGTTCGATGTCGGCGCTTTATTTGCAAAACGCCGGACGGCAGATCGTCTTTCTTGAACGCGGTGAGATCGCTGGCGGCGCGAGTGCAGGCAATGCCGGTATTCTCGCATTCCCGGAAATCATTCCCATCCCTGCCCCCGGAATCATAAAAAAGGCACCGCGATGGCTGATTGATCCGCTCGGTCCTTTGAGCGTGCCGCCTGCCTACGCGCACCGGATTGCTCCGTGGTTGTGGCGATTCTGGCGCGCCAGTTCCGAGCCAGCATTTCGCCATTGTCTGAGAACGCTGCGCGACATCAATCTGCTTGCCGCTGCTGAAATGGCGCATGTTGCAACCATGCCCGAGCTTGCCGCCTTCATTGCAAAGACCGGTACGCTCGATCTCTATGACAGCGAGACAAGCTTTAATGCTGCCAGCAAGGATTGGGACGAGAAGCACAAGGCCGGCTTTGACTTTCAGCGGGTCGGTCGAGACGAAATCGAGACACTGCAACCGGGTCTTGCTCCCCAATTCCGGCATGCGATGTTCTCGCCGGATGGCCTTCAAGTGTCCGATCCCCGAGATTTTACTCGGGCAATATACGATCTTGTCGTCAGCCGTGGCGCCACACTGCGCAAGGGCGAAGCAAAACGCATTGATGCGGTCGGGGAAAGCACCATCGTAACACTCGATAACGGCGACAAGATCGACGCCGACAAGGTTGTCATCGCTGGTGGCGCGTGGTCGCGCCCGCTGGCTGCGACACTTGGGAATGTCGTACCGCTTGAAACTGAGCGCGGTTACAATACCACTCTGCCTGCAGGATCGTTCAACCTTACCCGCCAGCTCTATTTCAACGATCACGGTTTTGTCGTGACCCCGCTCTCCTCTGGCATTCGCGTCGGCGGCGCTGTGGAACTTGGCGGCCTCGAGTTGAAGCCAAATTTCAAACGTTCGGAAGCGATGCTGAAAAAGGCAGGCCGGTTCCTGCCGGGTCTGAAAACGGAAGGTGGCAAACAATGGATGGGCTTCCGCCCGTCTTTGCCTGACTGTCTGCCGGTCATTGGTCCGGCACGGAATGCGCCCTCAGTCATCTATGCGTTCGGTCACGGCCATCTGGGGCTGACGCAATCAGCGGCAACCGCCCGCCTTGTCACGCAGATTGCCAACGGCGAGGAACCGTCGATTTCCATAGATCCCTTCCGGGCAGGTCGCTTCTCCTGACGACGGAACCCCGGAGAGGATATCGGGGTCCACGCGTCATTCACGTGGGCCGATTTACTTCACGGGCTCTACGGACCCTTCCGGGAATTGGACACTTGCGAAAGCTGGATAGACCTTGCGTAAAATTGCCACCTGCTGTTGGTCGGTGACGCGCAACAGATACCAGTTGCCGTCTTCGATCAGGGCGAGTGTGTGTGACTTCGCCTCGATTTTTTGCCCATCCGTTTCCATCAATGTTCTTGTCGGGATCAATGCATAAGGCGTTCCGTCCGTTGTCTGCTCGAATCGGGCAGTGCCGGTGTCCATGTCAAACTCAACGAGTTTGACAGATGCGAGCGTCATCTGCATTTGCGTTTTCAGGGCACCACGAAGCGTCGGAACGGTTACACCTGCACCCGCTGCGATGGATTCCAGGATTTTCGGCGGTATCGTCTCGCCGACCGTGTCGAAGTCATTCCCCTTCAGCGCGGCCTCAAAATGGGAGACCCGATCTTTCAGAGCGGAACGCTCCCCCTCAGAGAAATCACGTGCATGTACGGCTTGGGCCAAGATTGCAAACAAGGCCACGAGAAACACAACCAATCGCATGAAACAGCTCCTGCGCATGGAAGACAACCGCGTCGTCTTCTAAGAGGCGCGCGCGTCACGGTCGCGACTGGCTATCAACGCAGCAGAACGAAGCCAGCGACAGAAAGCACGAGAAAGACCACCAGACCACCGAGGAAACCTGCTGTGGTGAAGAAACCCGCCACCATGGCAAGCATCAGGACACACAACAGCATCGTGCCGTACTTCGTCAGCGCGAGAAAACCGGAATAGGTCTTTTCGTGCTGCGCGTAATCCATTGGTGCGCCAACTTCGACAGGACCCGTGTGGTGTTCGCTCATGTGTTTCTTTCCCTCTACCATTTCCCTCGATAACGCCTTCTCCAACGGATAATGACGCTCCCTCCCGGCGATCCCCGATCAGCCGAATTCTCCGGCACCAGAGGTAACACGAACGTCGGCAAAAGTGCAATCCACCGCCCTCGGCTGCAGAAGGGTTTCATTGGCCGTGGAAAAGTAAAATTTAATGCATTGCAGCAGGTCAATGCCGTAGCGCGAAACAGAAAACCAGTGCACGATAATGCCTTGCAGGCATGGCTTACGTGGTGGTCTGGGAGGTGTGGCCGCCACTTGAGATTGCTTTTTTGGTAACGACTGAATAAGCACCTGCAACAAGAAAAATACCGCGCTTACCGTCGACAGGCCAAGATTGCCGCAAAAGGATGAGCGCGACATTTCGGACCCTGGATTTGGTCCTTGAGGAGGGGAAAGTGAAGTTTTTACTGGGATTCAGTCGGGCTGTTGACACGGTCACGACGGTCATTGGGAAATCTGTGTCTTGGCTGCTTCTTGCGGCTGTTTTGATCAGCGCCACAAACGCGGTTGTCAGAAAAGTATTCGACGTGTCGTCGAATGCCTGGCTTGAGGTGCAATGGTACCTTTATGGCACCGTGTTCATGATGGCCGCAGCCTATGCACTTCTGAAAAACGAACATGTCAGGATCGATGTTCTCTCCTCCACATGGTCGAAACGCACCCGCGACATCGTGGACTTCGTGCTTCACATTATCTTCCTCGTCCCCTTTGCCGCTTTGATGACCTACCTGGCATGGCCATGGTTCTGGACGTCCTTCAACTCTGGCGAAATGTCCTCCAATGCTGGTGGTCTGATCATCTGGCCGGCCAAGCTCGTCGTTCTCCTGGGGTTCGCCCTGCTTCTGCTTCAGGCGTTTTCTGAGATCATCAAGCGTTACGCTGTGATCGCAGGCTACATCGAAGACCCGCGTGAGGACGCGGCTGAATCAGAAACCACGGGTACAGCGGGGAACTGACATGATTGACCTTATTGCACACAATCTTCCGCTCGTGATGTTCAGCAGCGTGATGCTCATGCTGCTGCTGGGCTACCCCGTTGCCTTCACGCTGGCCGCAGGCGGTCTCATCTATTTTGCTTTGGGCGTGGAACTGTCGTGGATTTCACCGGAAATCAGGCTTTTCTGGCCGCTTCTACAATCGCATCCAGAACGCATCTACGGGATCATGTATAACGACACACTGCTGTCGATCCCGTTCTTTACCTTCATGGGTATCATCCTGGAACGGTCGCGCATGGCCGAAGACCTTCTGGATACCATCGGACAGCTGTTCGGCCCAATTCGTGGCGGCCTTGCCTATGCGGTCATTCTTGTCGGCGCTTTGCTCGGCGCCACAACTGGTGTCGTCGCAGCGTCCGTCATGGCAATGGGCCTGATATCTTTGCCAATCATGATGCGTTACGGCTATAATCGTCCACTCGTCGCTGGCACGATTGCGGCTTCGGGAACTCTGGCGCAGATCGTTCCTCCATCGCTGGTGCTCATCGTCATGGCTGACCAGCTCGGCCGTTCTGTTGGCGACATGTATGTCGGCGCACTTTACCCCGCCCTTTTGATCGTGGCGACCTATTGCGCTTACATCTTCGCCATCTCGATCTTCAAACCCGCGCTTGTTCCTGCACTTCCACCTGAAGCGCGGACACTCGGCAATGGTGTCACTTCCCTTCTGGTGATGATCGCGATTTCGGTCGCACTTTATTTCCTCGGCATGCACGTGTTGTTCGCCGGCATCGCCAGCCCGGAATGGCAACTTGTGGCAGCCCTCGCCTTTGCGGTGATTGCCGTCTACCTTGTCGCACTTTTCAACGCCTCAACAAATGTCAAACTGATCTCGCGCCTCGCCGAGCAGGTCATCATTGTTCTCGTACCACCGCTGGCACTGATTTTTCTGGTGCTTGGAACGATCTTCCTGGGCATTGCTACCCCGACTGAAGGTGGAGCTATGGGTGCGACTGGCGCGTTGCTCCTTGCTCTTGCTAAGGGCCGCCTTTCCATTGCGACGATCAAGAACGCTTTGGATGCCACGACGAAGCTTTCTGCCTTCGTCATGATGATCCTCATCGGTGCCCGCGTCTTTGGCCTGACTTTTTACGGCATCAACGGAAACGTCTGGATTGAAGAACTGCTTCTTGCCCTGCCAGGCGGAGAGTATGGCTTCCTGATTGTCGTCACGATCATCATTTTCATCCTCGGTTGCTTCCTGGACTTCTTCGAAATTGCCTTCATCATGGTGCCGCTGCTGGCGCCCGTGGCGGAAAAGCTTGGCATTGACCTTGTCTGGTTCGGGATCATTCTCGGCATCAACCTGCAAACCTCGTTCTTGACACCTCCATTCGGCTTCTCGCTATTCTTCCTTCGCTCCATCGCCCCAAATTCCAACTGGGTCGACAAGGTGACTGGTCGAACCATGCCAGGCGTCAAGACGATGGAGATATACAAGGGCGTTTTCCCTTACATCGTCATCCAGTTCGTAATGATCCTGGTCGTCATCGCATTTCCGGGCCTGGTCATGGTCTACAAGAGTGGCCACCCAACGGTAAATCCTGACGATGTCAAAATCGAAATCCCGGGTGGACCGGGCGGACTGAGCCTCCCGCCGCTGGGTGGTGGATCATCGCCGCAGGCGCCGCAAATGGGACTTCCGCCACTTAACCTTGGCGGCCCTTCGGGCGGCCAGCCGGCACCGTCTGCACCACCAGCTCTCGGCTTGCCGCCGCTCAACCTTGGCGGACCGCAGCCGAGCCCGGCTGTGCCCGCACAGCCGCAACAACCGGTACAGAACCCGCAAACGGATCTTAGCCAGCCGCCGAAGATCGGACCGTAAAGACTGCCTGACTAAGCAAGTCAATGCATGCAGACGGCGGGGGGCATTCCCCGCCGTTTTTCTGTCCTAAACGGGCAACACTGTTCAGGGCACAACAAAAACCCCGAAGACCTTGATCTTCGGGGCTCTTGCTCGGTCCGCCGTTACCGAGAAATCAAAGCTTGCCGTTACGCTGCTGGATCATCATGAACGTATCGAACGTATATTCCGACAGCTGCATCCAGAGGTAACCCTCTCGCTTGAAGGCCACCTGATCCTCGTAGATTTTCTTGAAGTCCGCATTGGAGGACGAGATGTTGGCATAGACCTCCTGTGCAGCCTTGTAGCAGGCCTCGAGGATTTCCTGGCTGAATGGTCTTAGAACCGCACCCTCGCCCACGAGTTGCTTGACCGCAATCGGGTTCTTGGCGTCGTATTTCGCCATCATATTGGTGTTGGCAAAGGCACATGCATCCTGCAGCACCGTCTGGTAGTTCTTCGGCAGGCTGTTCCACTTGTCGAGATTGACGAAGGAATGAATGACCGGGCCGCCCTCCCAGAAGGCAGGATAATAGTAGTACTTCGCGACCTTGTAGAAACCGAGCTTGTAGTCGTCATAGGGACCAACCCACTCGGCGGCATCGATCGTGCCCTTTTCCAGCGCCGGATAGATATCACCGCCAGCGATTTGCTGTGGCACGACGCCGAGCTTTTCCACCACCTTGCCGGCCAGGCCAGCAATGCGCATCTTGACGCCCTTGAAGTCATCGACCGTATTGATTTCCTTTCGGAACCAGCCACCCATCTGTGCGCCGGTGTTGCCGGAAATCATACCGTAGAGATTGTGCTTGGCGTAAAACTCGTTGAGGAGCTTGTTGCCGTTGCCTTCGTAGAACCAGGAGTTCGTCAGGCGGGCATTCAGACCAAACGGAATTGCCGTACCGATCGCGAAAGTCGGGTCCTTGCCGACGTAATAGTATGAGCAGGTATGGCACATTTCCACCGTGCCGGATGACACCGCATCCGCAGCCTGCAAACCGGGGACGATCTCACCTGCAGCAAAGGTCTGGATCGTGAAATTGCCGTCCGTTGCCGCAGCAACATGTTTCGCGATGTCTTCTGCGCCGCCATAGATCGTGTCGAGCGACTTTGGAAACGACGACGTCAAACGCCAGGTGATCTTGGTATTCTGCTGTGCAATTGCGGGCGCGGCCAGAGCCGTCGCGGCTCCTGCAAGCGCACCTTTTTTAATAAAGGAACGGCGATCCATCTATATCCTCCCAGATACGAACCCTGCCGGCAGTTTAAATCCCCTCGCTGCTTCGGCATTAGGTTGATGGTACACGCTGCCGCATGGCTGACAAGCGGTGTCACGGGGAATAAATCATAGAAAAACCGCGCTTTTTGAAGAAATATCCGGCAGACAACGTCACATTTTATGTGCAACGAAAATATTGGCCACAACCCTTATACTTTAGACCAATACATCTTAACCGCGTAGGCCGTCGGGCAGCTTGACTTGGCTCTTCGCCAGTCGCACAAGACAAGAATATTTCCCTCCCGGAGCCATCATGTCGAAACCCATTATCGCTGTTCCTGCCGATATCCGACACTTCACCGGAGCCGACTGGCATGCGGCGCAGAACCAGTACGTCTCTGCCGCACTCAAGGTGGCAGGCGTCATGTCTTTCATCATTCCGGCCTTCGAGGACGGCAACGATGTCGACGCCATTCTCGATCGCGTCGACGGATTGCTGGTTTCGGGTTCGGCCACCAACGTTCATCCGTCGCTTTACGGCAAGGATGCAACGGAGGGTGATGGTCCGTTCGATCCGGCCCGCGATGCTACCAGTCTGCCGCTTATCCAGCGCGCTATCGAACGCGGCATACCAATGCTCGCCATCTGTCGCGGAATACAGGAATTGAACGTCGCACTCGGTGGCACGCTTGCCTCAGAGATCCAGGAACAGCCTGGCGTCTGGGATCACCGCAAACCTGAGCACGAAGATCGCGATGTTTCTTTCGCCATCCGCCAGCCTGTTCATGTTCGTGAGGGCTCCTGCATCGCGCAGCATCTCGGCATGTCGGGTGAAATCCAGATCAACTCACTGCATCGCCAGGCAATCGCTGAGACCGCACCGCGCCTGCAGGTGGAAGCAACGGCAGAGGACGGCACTATCGAGGCCGTTTCCGTTATCGATGCGCGAGGCTTTGCTGTTGGCGTGCAGTGGCATCCGGAATATTGGGCTGAAACTGACGCCCCGTCTCGTGCGCTGTTCGAGGCATTTGGCAAGGCGGTACGCACGTACCAGGCCAGCAAGGCCTGATTTCAGTCGACTGGCAAGCCAAACCAGCGTCAGTCTCACGGCACGTGCGTAAAGTGAGAGCATCCCGTCTGCTCAAGGTCACATGATTGCAATGCACCCCGACTCAATGCCGGGGTGCAAGACTTTTGGCACGAACCTCAGGCTTTGACAGGCGTTTCCGGCACCGGCGTCAGCACTTTGCCATCCTTGAACCAGCCGAGAATGTTGTCGACCACAAGATCGGCCATTGCGTTGCGCGTTGGTATCGATGCCGAAGCAACATGTGGCAGAAGTGAAACATTCGGCAGCGACAGGAATGCGTCCGGCACCTTTGGCTCTGCGTAAAACACATCCAGACCTGCAGCACCAAGCGTCCCGTCCTGCAACGCCTTCAACAGCGCATCCTCATCGACGCTGGAGCCGCGTCCAACGTTCACGAAGACACCCTGTGGGCCGAGAGCCTTCAGAATATCGGCATTGATTGCCTTATGGGTTTCAGGCGTGCCCGGCACGATGCAGATCAGAATATCGACCGTTTCGGCCATTTCCTTCAGCGAACCATAATAGGTGTAGGAAAGGCCATCACGTTTGCTGCGTGTGTGATACCCGATCTCCACCTTGAAGGGCTCAAGGCGCTTGGCGATTTCCTGACCGATGCGCCCCATGCCAAACAAACCAACCTTGCGGCCTCTCAGCGAGAAAGGTGACAGCGCAAATGGCCCCTCACCAACCCACTTTCCATCGCGCAGCCATGTTTCAGCCTGGTAGAGACGACGCACAGTATTGATCAGCAGCGCAATCGTCGTATCCGCTACCTCATCGTTCAACACATCGGGTGTGTTGGTTACAACAATGCCTCGCTTGGCCGCGTGTTTGGCGTCAACGCCATCGTAACCGACCCCGAAATTGGCGATGATCTCAAGCTTCGGCAGAGCATCGATCCATTTTGCATTGACCACACCCGAAACCGCAACTGCGTTCACGCGGTCGGCCGCACCCTCCGGCAACACCGGATCAGCCCCCGCAGGCACGGCAATAATCTCGACATTGCCGTTGAGGCGCTCAAGAACGCGCGGATTGATCTTGCCCGGAACGAGAACGACGGCCTTCTTTTCTGACATGTCCTGATATTCCTCCTGATTCCAAAGATATCGTCAGTGATCTTTTCAAAGCTTGGCGGCAATGAAAAGGTCCATACGAAAATCCAATGGGTTAAACAGCGTTTTTCACGCCATTTAACATCAAAGAGAAAGACAGATAGCAGGGATAGGATTTCACGTGCGCGGGCGAACCGGCCCTGTGGACTGACGAATGCGCATCTCAGGCTTGATGAGATGGACACCATCGGGTTCATGGCTGCCTGCCAGCCTGTCGAGCAATGCACGCGCTGCCAGGCGTCCCACTTCGGCCTGACCGTTGGACACGGTGGTCAATGCCGGCGTCGCAATGGCCGCCTCCTCAAGGTCGTCGTACCCCGTAACCGAAACGTCGACACCGGGCACAAGTCCGGCACGGGAAATACCGTTCATGAGACCAATCGCGACCAGATCGTTCCAGCAAACGGCAGCTGTTGGCTTCTGCGGCAGGGACAGAAAGTTGAGCGCCGCCTCAAACCCGCCCTGCTTGGAGCGCGGACCCGGAATACGAAGGTTCGGATCGACCTCTATGCCTGCCTTGCGCAACGCATTGACGTAACCCTGATAACGATCGCGACCGGTGGAGGTCTGATCGGTACCACCCACCATGGCTATAACGCGATGGCCAAGGCTGATCAGGTGGTTGGTGGCCAACGAGATACCGTAGCTGTCGTCACCGCGGTAGGTCGGCATGTCCACGCCTTCCATAGAACGAGCGACGAGGATGGCCGGCATGCCGTTCTCCTCGGCCAGCGTCATATCCTCGATTGGCGTGCCAATAGCAGGCGACATGATGATGCCGTCAGAGCCAAGCTGTAGCAGCGTCTCAATGAATGTCCGCTGCTTTTCGACCGAGTCGTAATGGTTGGAAAGAATGAAGGTCTGGCGGCTGCGATCCAGTTCGCTTTCGATGGCTTTCAGGATTTCGCCATAGAACGGGTTCATCACATCATGGAAGACGACACCGACGATACCGGACCGCGATGTCCGGAGGCTGGCGGCGCGCCGGTTATAGATATATCCGAGCGCCCTCGCCTGCTCCTTGATCTTTTCCCGCGTATCGGAGGCGACCAGCGGACTGTCGCGGAGAGCAAGAGAAATGGTTGCAGTCGAAAGACCTAGACTTTCGGCAATCGTCGACAGTTTGACCTTTTGGGCCACGGCACCCCTCCCATCAGACGTCGGCCACGGATGTTACCGATTTAAATCGTGATTAAACAATTTAAACAAAAGCCGCAACCTGTTTAAGAAAAAAGCCGCCAGCAAATAATTGTAATTTAAAATTTCAATCGCGAGACTTTGCTTCGTCAGCGGTCTGGAGATTGGCATCGATTGTCCGCATGAGCTTGACGATGGCTTTAATTTCCTTGCCAGAAAGCCCCTCGACTGCCTTTGCACCACACAACGCAATGGACGCGTTGATATGCTCCACGCTTTTCAGGCCGTTTTCCGTCAGCTTCACCAAAGTTACGCGGCCGTCACCGTCGTCGCCACTGCGCTCGACAAAGCCCTGCGCCTCCATGCGGCCAATCGTACGTGTCATGGTCGGAGCCTTCACGCCAAGCTTCTGCGCAATCTGTCCCGGAGTTAGGCTCCCTTCCTGAGCAAGCGCGAGAATCACGCCGTCCTGTCCCGCATAGAGCCCGCTTTCGGAAAGGCTATGGCTCAATGCCGTGCGCATGGAGCGCGCCGCTTGCGTAATGGATTGCGCGAGTTCTTCCGGATTGAAGTGTTCGTCTTTCTTTTTGCCATCACGAGACTTTTTGCTGCCCTTGTCCTTCTTGGCGCTCTTGTCTTTCTGGCCGCTTTTGTCCTTGCTCATGCCGGAGATGCCTTTTGTCGAATGGCGGAACCGATATATGTTGCTGGAAATCCTTAACGAATGCACGCGCGGATCGCCAGATGCCAAACTCATACACGCAATATCACGACGAAAACGTAACAGACCGGCATCTTCCCGCAACATCAGCGATATCAGTTCTTCCACTCGGCGCGCACGAGCAGCACGGTCCGCATCTGCCGTTTGAAACAGACACCCTGATTGCAGAAGGTATTGTTGCGCGCCTGAAAGCAAACTTGCCCCTAAATTTCCCGGCCTCGTTTCTGCCGGTGGAACCGGTGGGCTATTCCGTGGAACACATGGACGTTCCGGGTACAAAAACACTGCGTTATGACGAGGCAGTCGAGCGCTGGCTCACGATTGTCAAATCGGAATACGACAAGGGTGTTCGCAAGTTCGTCATGCTGAATGCCCATGGTGGTAACTCGCCGCTCATGACCATCGTGGCGACAGAAGCTCGTGTGCGTTTCGGCATGTTGGCCGTGGCAACAAGCTGGACGCGCTTCGGTGTGCCGCCAGATACCATCACACCTGAAGACAAGGCGTTCGACATTCATGGTGGCGACATCGAAACCTCCGTAATGCTGGCGCTCCACCCCGACAAAGTGGACATGTCGAAGGCCCGCGCCTTCGCATCTCGCCAGGCTGACTTTTCGAGAGATTTCAAGCATCTTCGCGCCTACGGGCCGCACGCGTTTGGCTGGATGATGCGGGACCTGAACGACGACGGCGTTGCGGGAAACGCCGCAGCAGCCACCGCACAAAAAGGGGAAAGCCTGATTTCCCATGCTGTCGGAGGACTTACCGCGCTCCTCGAAGACGTCCACGCTTTTGATATAACGTTATTTCATAACAGGATTTGAAAAACTTCATCAGAATCTCTTTGAACTGCTCCGATGACGCGCCTATATGGACGGCAACACTTTCCGCCCGGCATCTCCGGGCCTGTTTTGACGCGAGGTTTCCATGACCGAAACAGCAACAGCCAAGCCCATTCCAGTTACAGTGCTGACGGGATATCTCGGCGCAGGCAAGACGACACTTCTCAACCGCATCCTCTCCGAAAACCACGGAAAGAAATATGCTGTTATCGTCAATGAGTTCGGCGAGATCGGCATCGACAACGACCTGATCGTTGAGTCCGATGAAGAAATTTATGAAATGAACAACGGTTGCGTCTGCTGCACGGTTCGTGGCGACTTGATCCGTGTTGTAGAGGGCCTGATGCGCCGTCCCGGCCGTTTTGACGGCATCATCGTGGAAACAACCGGGCTTGCCGATCCGGTTCCCGTTGCGCAGACCTTCTTCATGGATGACGATGTGCGGGCCAAGACAGAACTGGACGCTGTTGTCGCGCTGGTGGACGCAAAGCACTTGCCACTGCGTCTGAAGGATAGTCGCGAAGCAGAGGATCAGATTGCCTTTGCCGACGTGGTTGTCATCAACAAGACCGACCTCGTGACGCCAGAAGAGATTGCTCGCATCGAGGATATCGTGCGCGCCATCAATCCGTCAGCCCGCATTTACAAGACCACGCGCTCCGGCGTTGATCTTGCCCGCGTTCTGAACCAGGGCGCCTTTAATCTGGAACGTGCGCTCGAAAACGACCCGCATTTCCTCGAACATGGCCATGACGATCATGTCTGCGGTCCGGACTGCGACCATCATCACGATCACGACCATGATCATCACCATCATGACCACGGTCACGATCATGGGCATGATCACCACCATCATCACCATGGTGCGGTCTCGCCAATCCATGACGTCACGGTGCAGTCCATCTCGCTGCGAGGCGGCGAGATGAATCCAGAACGCTTTTTCCCCTGGATTCAAAAAGTGACCCAAACCGATGGTCCGAACATCCTGCGCCTGAAGGGCATTATTGCTTTCAAGGGTGATGCCGAACGCTACGTCGTGCAGGGTGTTCATATGATCATCGAAGGTGACCATCAGCGCCCATGGAAGGAAAGCGAAAAGCGTGAGACGCGGCTTGTCTTCATTGGACGTAATCTCGATCGCGAAAAGCTGGAAAAGAGCTTCCGCGCCTGCGAAGTGACGGCCTAATTCTACCTTTGCTGCCCCTCGCTTGTGCCTGGGGCGGCATCGTCAACGCCTGCTTTTATCCAAAAATGTTTTCAGTCATTTATTTGATTTCATTGGGTCCAAACTCAACACAGAAATGATCGAAGACATTAAACGGGTCGACTGCAAGCGCTAACCGACATAGAACTGTGCCAGCAATCCCGGGGCCGCGGAGGCCTCCACTTAACACATGAAAGACCGATCATCGATGCCGACTGTTGCCCCGCTTGATATCGAAGGCCATGTGGTCTCGACCCATTTTCTCGGCGACATTCCTCTCTTCGCCACCGCTGCAGGGACCATCCACCGGTTGGATGGCGGCGAAAAGGTTACGGAGGCACATCAGGGTCTTCTGACATGCATTCGCGATCCCTACAGTGCCACCCTGCTTTCAGGCGGTGAAGATGGACGCGTTCTGCGTATCGGCCACGACGGTTCCCTCAGTGAATTGGCAAATGTTCCGCGCAAGTGGATCAGCGTGATCGCTGGCGGTCCCCAGAAAGCGGTCGCATATGGTGTCGGAAAGTCGAGTTTCGTACGTCTGTCGGATGGTACGGTCAAAGAATTCAAGGAAGAGCGCACTGTCGAAGCCATAGCCTTCGCCCCGAAGGGGATGCGCATTGCCGTTGCTCGGTATAATGGCGTGACACTACACTGGGTGGCAACGGCAGGAGACCCCGTTGATCTCGAGTGGAAGGGTGCGCATACCGGCGTGACTTTCTCTCCGGATGGAAAATTTCTCGTCACCACTATGCAGGAAAATGCCCTGCATGGCTGGAAGATGGAAGCCACCAAGGGCGGCATGGAAGCTCGCCACATGCGCATGACCGGTTACCCTTCAAAGGTCAAATCGGTGTCCTGGTCGCCAAAGGGTAAGTGGCTTGCCTCATCAGGTGCGCCAGCCGCAATCGTCTGGCCCTTTTCCGGCAAAGACGGTCCGATGGGCAAAGCACCTCTGGAACTCGGCACGCGCGCCAACATCATGGTCACCACGGTCGCCTTTCACCCGGCGGAAGAAGTGCTCGCCATCGGGTTTATCGATGGCATGATCCTTGGCGTACGTGTTGCTGACGGCAAGGAAGCGCTGCTTCGTCGCCCAGGCAAGGGGGCGATCACCTCGATGGACTGGAGCGCCACAGGCAAGCTTCTTTCCTTCGCCTCTGAAGCTGGTGACTGCGGTGTCATCGATATTTCGGCGTAAACTGCCGGGCTAAAAAAGCCCGGCCGCACATCAAAACGTTTCCACAACCTTCTGGAAAAAATATCTTTTCCGCCTGAGACGTTTTTATCAAGCGGGCTGCTAGGTGCTCGTCTGACGTCTGGTCAGGAAAAGCATGAGCAGAGCCGAAGCAGCGCCCAAAGAAGCAAGTCGGATTGCGACGCCGAAGCTTGCATATTGTGCAATGATCCCCATCAGGGGCACTGCGAAAAGGCTTGCCAAAAAAATCGAGTTCATATAGAGCGCCGTTGCCCGCGCCATTCGACCACGCGCAAATCCCTGAATGAACGTCAGAGACGTACCTGCGAAAAGACCGTAATAGGCACCCTCCATGGCCGCGCCAAATATCATTGCCGGCAATGTCTGTACTGAGGCAATGACGTTAAATGCAATGATTGCCACGACACCGGCACCAGCGAGTATGACGCGAACGCTTACCAAGCGCATGATCCTTGGCGCCAGCAGAATAAGCAAAACCTCCATCGCGCACTTCACACTGAGAGACAAGCCAGGCGCGTAGTCCGGGAGCCCGACCTCGCGCACCAGGAAGATTGGCAAGGCAGAAGCGCAAAGAGAATGGGCAAAGGACATGCACAAGTTCGCCGCCGCAGCCAGAAGCAACGGCATGTTTCGGCCACCGCCGTCATCGGCATCGTTTTGCCGGTCCATTGGACAGGTCTGATCGTGTGGAATGAACGCCAGCGCCAGTCCGCCCCAGATCGTCGCCATGACGATGGCATTGATGAACACGGCTTTCGCACCTGCAACGTCGACGATCAGATAAGCGATGGCCGGAAACAGCATCCAGGCCAGCGACACCATCATCCGCAAGAAGGCGTTGTAAGCGCCTGCATCAAGAGCTTTGAGCCGGCCGTGATAGCGACCATAGCTAAACACGAGCGTCGTCGCGGCATTGGCAAGTCCCATAGAAGGCGCCGTGACAGCGACAAGAAGCAAAAGGTGCCCGAAGATCGCAGCAACAGCCGCAAGCATCGCGCCGGTAATGGAGACAAGTAGAAGCGGGCGTATTCTGATACCGGCATCCACCCGCTCACCGTAAAAACGGCTGGCGGCGATCGACGCGATCATTGCCACAACGCTGTAGAGACCAACTGTCGCGGGAGGATGCCCGAGCACCTGAATAATATAGAAACCGATGAGAGGAACGATAGTCGCGTTTGTGCCGCCAGCAACAAAGACCAGCAACGCAATCATGTAGGCCTGACGATCAAAGCCGTCAGGCATAACCTTTCTCTCATTCATGGGAATCGACTGAAGGTTGCAGCGTGATGACGCACCTTCACATCATAATCATGTATTATTCAAGCCTGCGGGCATCGTTCGACAATCAGCAAGAGCAGGCCTCCCCCAAAGAAAGAAGGGGGCCGAAGCCCCCTTGAGAGTGATGACAGGACAGGCCCTGCCCTTTACACCGGTCCGCGGGTCAGGCCCATGGTTGATCCGGCATCCAGCAACCGCGCGGTTGCGCGGGCCAAAATGTTATTGCGATCAGGGACATGATCGTGCTGGCCCCTCGGCAGAATACGGGGGGGAACGGGCGCGGGTTCATTCCTGCGGCCTATGGAGCGACCCGG
The DNA here is from genome assembly GCA_025559845.1 of Agrobacterium tumefaciens. Taxonomy (NCBI): domain Bacteria; kingdom Pseudomonadati; phylum Pseudomonadota; class Alphaproteobacteria; order Hyphomicrobiales; family Rhizobiaceae; genus Agrobacterium; species Agrobacterium tumefaciens. The sequence continues at coordinate 2,097,754 of CP048470.1, read as the reverse complement.
AATTTGTCACCACCCTCAAGGGGGCGTCAGCCTTCCCTCAGTTTTCGTTGTTTTACCGCTTCTTAGTGGCGGTTCTTCTTCCGGCCGTTGTCCTTGTTGTCAATGACATCGACGGAGGTCTTGTTGCCGTTCAGGACACCATTGAGGATGCCGGTCTTGTTGCCGTTCAAAATCCCGTTGTTGGACAGGATACCGTTCACACCGAGATCGATGCTCGGCGACACAACGATGAGCGCACTGTTCTTGTTGCTGTTTCCGGACAGAACACCCAGAAGGCCGCCGGCCTGGGCCTGGCCAACGGAAGCGACAGTAAGAGCGGCAGCAACACAAGCAAACTTAACAATCATTTCTCTCTCCTCTTGAGTTTGATCAACGCCGTCTGGCGTGATTTGACTGTATATTTAGAGAGCGCTAATTCAAGCAACGCCTAATATTACAATAAACGATTAACACTAATACTTGCAATTTTAATAGTTTTTTACTCAGCTCCACAAAACATAAGACTATTTCCTTACGCCCAATGACGCATTGCGGGCGCAATACAAGACCAATGCAACGTCGAGCACTTTATTAACCATCTAAATATAAGATATTTCTCAATTAGCGACCGGAGATACAGATGCGACTGGGGGGATATGTAACATTTGCTCTCGGCCTTGCCGTCGCATCTGCTGCGCACGGTGAAGGCCCGGAGTTTACCTATGCGAGCGGCGCCACCTACGATACGAACTATTTTGGCGACACCAACGGCCTGAAGGCAATTTCTCTGCGGGCGGGCTTGGGCATGAATGGTAAGATCGACCTGGAAGGCGCAGAACTAAAATATTCGCTTGATCATGAAGAGGTCCGCGTCCCCCGCTACAGCTTTGCCAATGAACACAACAGCACTGTAACGTTGGGACTTACCAAGCGGTTGACGGAAAAACTGGAATGGGCCCTGGAGCTTCGCGGCACGCGCAGTGATGCGGGCGACATCTTTCTGCATCTGCCAGAGCAGGATATCGGCTATCGACAACTGGATCACAAGCTGGAAGCCACGTCGAGCGTCGGATTACTGGTTTTTGGCGGAAAAAATACGCTGACAGCCGGGATCACCAGCCTGATGAAAGGCACTGCGCGTTTCAGACCGGCCTATTTCATGCCCACTCGCCTGGAGGCGAACGAAGCGCTTCTGTCCTTGAAGGCGGAACATATCCGCCCGCTGGCAGGAGGCGAAGGAGGCGTGACCGTTGCCTACGATCGTATCATCGTGCCGCAAGGTCAGCAGGAAAAATATGAACGGTTCGAGGCCAGCACTCTGCGTGGCTCACTAGCCTATGGCTATAAACTTGCAGATCGTCTTGCGATCCTTGCAGAAGGCGGACTGACGACAATTGAAGGAGATGAGATCAGCGACGCGATCAAACATACGCGCCCATATCTGCGAGCAGAAGCGGAATGGAAAGCAAATGACCGCCTGGCTTTTGGCGTTGGCTTTTCGCAAGATTATGCTTTGTTCGACCCGGACGATCCGATTGGCGAATTCCATCGTCGCTGGCAGTTCGTGATGAAAAGCAAGCTCACAGAAAAAGTCGGCTTCGATCTTGCCTTGCGCCAGGTCCACAAAGACTGGATCTATTACGATTACGACGTCAACGAACGGCGCCTTGTGGCGACTCTGTCGCTCGAAACCGGAAAAAGCAGCAAGCTGGAGTTTGAATTCGACCGTTTGCTGCACGGCGAGGAAGATGAAGAACTTTCCTATAGAGGCTCTGCCGTGACCTCTCGCTTTACTGGTACTTTCTGAAGGGCAAACTCTCCCTTCTCCTAACCACAAGAGCAAGCCTAGGAACATATGCTCGGCTCAAAAGCCGAGCATAAGAGTACGAACGCCTGTTACCAGACCAGTTCAAGCTGTGGACGGCCATTGGAAGTTTTTTCAAGGGTTCTACCAGAGGCATCGACATTACAATGCACGCGCTGGCGATAAGCAGAGAAGCTTTCGAAACTCACCACATCGACCGGATCGTCGAAATGTAACGTTAGTCGATAACGTTCGGGATCGCCACCGAGCGACTGCACTCCCAGTACCGACGCCACGAACGGCCTGCCTAGATAGTGTCCTTCCACGCGCGATCCCAAAATGTAGGGATTGAAGGCAGGGCGATTGCCGGCTGTCGCGTGAAGGGTGTTCCAGTCGCGAAAGCCATATTGAGCGGCAATCAGTTCCAGCGCCTTCGAGTGGGAAATTGTCTGACCCTGCCCTTCAAGCGCCGCGCGCAGCCTCCTTGCTTGTTCTTTCAGGCCTTCAAGCGCAGGAAGTGGTTTGGAAACGTTCATTACGGTTCTCCATCAACTGCATGCCAGATTTTCGAAGGGGGCCCGCGTTGCCACCGGTGACATGCAAAACATGGGATGACCGAGTTTGAATGAAGAGCTTCACCATGGCGAGGACGCCTGCGGACGGCCGGGGCTCTCACCCGTGGCCGTCCGTATACAACATGACATGATCGGCGTCAAAGACGCTTTATCCGTCAGAAGCGGTAGGTAATACCCGCGCCAATCAGCCACGGGTCCAGTTTTGCCTTGCCGCTGACGGGTGTGCCGTTCAGCTCCGCCGTCCAATCTGTCTTGAGGAACAGCTTCTTCACATCGAAGTTCACGCCCCAATGCTCATCGAGCATGTAGTCGAAACCGACCTGTAAAGCTGGTGCGAACTTGTTTTTGACATCGAGGTTGCTGAACCCGGGCTGTTCGGACTGGTTATAGAACAGAGAGTAATTGATCCCGGCACCGACGTAAGGTTTGAACGCGCCGAAATTGGTGAAATGATATTGTAGTGTGACCGTTGGCGGCAGGAGCCACGTCTTTCCGACGGGTGTACCTGCTAGCACTCCCTCCCCGTTTATTTTGGCGTAGGTGGTCCCAAGAATGAGTTCGGCTGCAATATTGTCGGTGAAGAAATAGCTTACATCAAGCTCCGGAATGACCGTATCCGAATAGGACAGCCCAGCCCCTGGAACACCATCGACGCTGCCGCTGTCATGGGTAATGACGCCCAGTCCGCGCACACGCAACATCCAGGGGCTCTTTGCTGACTCAATAGCTTCCTCCGCCGTCGGCGCGACGCCCGGTATGGCGAGGTCTGCAGCCATTACAGTGCTGGAAACAAGCACGGTGGCAACACCGGCCAATAGAGCGGCAGCTTTTCGATTATTATAAAACATCTCTTATCTCCTTGATCCGTCACCGAGCGATAGCCCGGACCGAACTGCCGGCAACGAATCTCGACCCGGCAGCCGTTGCCTCCACTATGATCAGGATGAGCGCTGGATATTTGAGATGGATCAAACCGAAGGCGACAACGCACGCATGGGGCGTGCACCATTGAAAGACGTAGCAATCATGCAACACGGACCACAGTAGAGACAGCCAAATTGGCCAATGCTTTTATAATATAAATTGAATTATAATATTCTAATATACTTAGCTTAATGACCGCTCAAGGCACCAGCAGGCAACAAAAGAACGCACAAACGACACATAAACTTGGAATTAAGCATAAACAATTTGATAAATATTTCAGCTTACCTTCAAAGATACTTTATCTTCGGAGGAGAAAGCAATGAGCATGCTCGGTCGAGGCGCGAATGCAATAGCGATACTGGAATCCCTCTCTGCATCGCAGGCCACGATCGAATTCGATCTGTCCGGCAAAATCATGACAGCAAACGAAAATTTCTGTCGCACACTGGGATATCAGCTTTCCGAGATCGTTGGTCGCCACCACAGCATGTTCCTTGAACCCGCCTATGGAAAATCCGCCGTTTACAGTTCTTTCTGGCATAAACTGGCCGCAGGCAAGTTCGACCAGGGTCAATACAAGCGCATCGGAAAGGTGGCAGAGAGGTCTGGATCGAGGCATCTTACAATCCGGTTTTTCGCCGCGGTAAACCGGTCAAGATTGTGAAAATCGCAACCGATATCACCGCACAGAAACTCAAGGCGGCTGAGGATGCCGGAAAGCTGCTTGCGCTTTCGCGCGCGCAGGCAATCATTGAATTCTCGCCGACAGGCGAAATACTGGTCGCCAACGAAAACTTCCTGTCCGCACTCGGATACACGCTCGCAGAGATTCAGGGACGGCATCATTCGATGTTCTGTGATGAGAGCTACGTGGCATCTGATGCCTACAATAGCTTCTGGAAACGCCTGGCAGCTGGAGAGTTTGTGGCAGACGAATTCATGCGCATCGGCAAAGGCGGCCGCGAGGTCCATATTCAGGCATCTTACAATCCCATCTTTGACATGAACGGCACGGTCTTCAAGATCGTCAAGTTCGCGACTGATGTCACTGGACGCGTCGAAAACGTGGAGGCTCTGGCTGGATGCCTCACTCGTCTGGCGGATGGTGATCTCTCCGGCAGGATTGAAAAGCCCTTCATTCCCTCGCTTGAGCGGTTGCGCAGCGACTTCAACAGTGCAAGCGCCAAGCTGCGGGGAGCGATGCAAACAGTCGCATCAAATGCGCAGGCCATTGCAGCCAGTGCCAGCGAAGTTCAGCTTGCCGCGGATGATCTTGCAAAGCGCACTGAACAGCAGGCGGCATCGATTGAGCAAACGGCGGCTGCCCTCGAGGAGGTCACCACAACAGTCAAATCGGCAAGCATTCGTGCCGAACGCGCAGGTAACCTCGTTACCCGCACGCGAGACGACGCAGAAAGCTCCGGAAACATCGTTCGCGACGCCATCGCCGCCATGTCACAAATCGAATCCTCTTCGCGTGAAATCACCAACATCATCGGCGTCATCGATGAAATCGCCTTCCAGACCAACCTTCTCGCTCTGAACGCTGGTGTTGAAGCGGCCCGTGCAGGTGAGGCTGGCAAGGGCTTTGCTGTGGTGGCTCAAGAAGTCCGCGAACTGGCGCAGCGGTCCGCTAAAGCAGCAAAGGAAATCAAGGCCCTTATTCAGACATCCGGTCAGCATGTGGAAAATGGCGTATCGCTCGTTACCAGAACGGGCGCTGCGCTAGGCCTCATCACCGACCAGGTCAACGATATAGACAGTGATGTGCGCGCTATCGTCGAAGCATCCCGCGAACAATCCACCGCACTGGTCGAGATCAATACAGCCGTGAACACGGTGGACCAGAACACGCAGAAAAATGCTGCAATGGTCGAAGAGCAAACTGCAGCGGGTCACAGTCTGGCCGCTGAAGCCTCCGCCCTGTTCAGACTTCTGCAGCAGTTCACGCTTGGCGTGGCCAACTCCGGTTCCAAACCCATTGTACATCCATCCGCGCCACCCAAAGTGCGCTCGGCCCCAAAGGCCCGATTGGGTGCTCAACAATCCGGGTTTTCACGGCATTCTTCTGCACTCGCACTCAGGACCGAAGAGTGGGAAGACTTCTGACGTTTCGTCTCTCGGCGCCACAACAAGGGCCCGCCCAAGGCGGGCCCAGAATTGTCGATCGATTATGCCGTCTGCGGTCTAAGCGTCGCTTGCCCGGGCTTTCTGAGAAGCAAGACAGAAATTGCTGCGATGATGCACATCAACCCGGCAATCTGGAGCGCCGGCATGTAGGTGCCGAAATCGCTGCGGAAGAAGCCGGCACCGAAAGCGGCCGTTGCTGCGCCAAGCTGATGACCGGTAAATACCCAACCGAAAACCAGACCGGCCTTTTCGCGTCCGAAATTTTCGGCGGCGAGCTTCACGGTCGGTGGAACAGTCGCCACCCAGTCGAGACCATAGAAGACGGCAAAGACTGACAGTTCCACAAAGCTGAAACCCGAAAATGAGAGATAGATCAGCGACAGGCCCCGCAGACCGTAAAACCAGAAGAGGAGGTATCGATTGTCGAAACGGTCGGATAGCCAACCGGCAAATACGGTGCCGATGAAATCGAAGATGCCAATCACTGCCAGCGTGCCTGCCGCTGTTACTGCTGCCATCCCGAAGTCGCCGCAGATTGAAATCCAGTGGGTCTGGATCAGACCATTGGTCGAGAGCCCGCAGACAAAGAAGGTGCCGAACAGGACCCAGAAGACCGGATTCCCGGAAACGCTCTTCAATGTCAGAATGGGTGAGATCAATGTTTCGAGCAGCTTATGGTCCTGCTTGGGTGGTTGCGTCACCGTCGTCTCACCATAGGCCGGAAGCCCGACATCGGCAGGGTGATCGCTCATCAACAGAAGCACGAGAAGCATTGCCACGGCAATAACCGCCACTGTCAGCGTCAAAGCTGTTCGCCATCCATAGGCTTCCGTCAGCGCTGCGAGTATTGGCAGAAATACAAGCTGCCCGGTCGCATTGCTCGCCGTCATGAGGCCAATAATGAGACCCCGGCGCTTGGAAAACCAGCGACTTGCAACAGTTGCCCCCAGCACCAGCGCCGTCATCCCGGTACCAACGCCAATCACAACGCCCCAAAGCAGAAGAAGCTGCCAGACTTCAGTCATGAGCAATGACAGGACAATCCCGCCCATAATCAGGGCAAGCGCCGTCATGACGACCTGGCGGATGCCAAAGTGGTTCATGAACGCAGCCGCGAAAGGCCCAAGTAGTCCGAAAAGCACCAATCTTACAGCCATCGCGGAAGAGATATCGGCAATGTCCCAACCAAACTCCTGATGGAGCGGCTGGATCATGACACCGGCCGACCCCATTGCTCCGGCGGTAGCGAGCATAGTCAGGAACGTGGTCGCAGCGACCAGCCATCCGTAATGAAGATTTCTTGCGGCCATCCAGCCTGCAAGGCGCGTGGAGAGCATGGTCTTCGTCCCTTTCCCTGTCGCCTTCGAGGCGGATTTGCGGGCATATACCCACGTTAAATTAAAGAATTAGAGTGCCGCGAGCAGCTCTTGCAATTGCCGTGTCTTTTCCGGTCCGAGCCGGGCTTCAATATCGTCCTGCACGCCATCCCAAAGCGGCCCACCATCCGTGAGAACGGCATGCCCTTTCTCGGTGATCGTCAGCATTGCTTCACGCTGATCCTCACCATGCCCAATCGCCACCAGTCCCATACGCTCCAGAACTTTCGCATTGCGTCCGACCGTAGATCGATCCAGTTCGACACGCGCGGCAAGATCCGTCAATGAAACCGGCGCCAAACGGTTTATGTTTCGCAACAGGCTGAACTGACCGATGTTGACACCCAGAGGCGCCAGCGCCTCGTCATAATAGGACGATATGCGACGGGAGGCTTTGCGCAACAATATGCAGTGACAGGTATCGCTTGGCATATTGCGGGTATATGCCTGCAAATCGTGAAAAACAAGGGGCCCCGATAGAAAGCCTCGTTTCTGCGTCGGTACCATAATGCCGAAGCTGATCTGGCGGCCACACGGGGAGCCGTACCGAACAAAATCCGGATTTCAGCCCAACTGACAAACCGTGGTGGAGAAACAAAAAATCCTCCGGCCAGACCGGAGGATCATAGCAAAATATAGAGTGTCGCCGACCAGACGGCTTTCAGGCAGAAAGCTTGCGACCGCTTGCAACCAGCATACCCGCCGCACCGTCCAGCCAACCGGCCTTCAGTTCCAGCGCCAGAAAACGATGACGCTCGAATGGACCTGGCATGATAAGGTGCTGCGTCTTCTCGGCAAAGAAACCGAAACGCTCATAATAAGGGGCGTCGCCGACCAGCAGGATTGCGCCATGACCACGTCTCGCAGCCTCGGCGACTACAGCGCGCATCAGTGCAGAACCGATGCCCTTGCCCTCATAGGCAGAATCGACAGCGAGCGGACCAAGGAGGAGCGCATCAACAGGACGGCCCTCACGAGAAATGCCGGCCTCGACATTCCAGAGACGAACGGTTCCGATGACGTGACCGTCCTGATCGCGGGCAACAAGGGCGAGCCCCTCGGCAGGTACACGACCTACGCGAAGTTTTTCGGACGACTTGCGACGCCGGCCGGCACCCATTGCGCGATCAAGCAGGCTTTCGCGAGCAACAACATCGCCCGGATTCTCTGCTTCGACGTGGAACGTCTGCGGCGTGAAAAATGCGCGTACAGAATTCAAAAGAGCGGCCATGCCCGGCCCTCCCAAGACAAAACCGCCCACACGCGGCCCTGGAACAAAAGGTGGAGCCGTTCCGGCCCGCCAACGCGCTTTCCTCGGCTGGAAGAGGCGCAGCAAGCAGGGATTTGCGCAACAGCACAATCGGCAAGGCCGGAACGGAAGCTTGGTCGAAACGCCGCCCTTCAGCAGGCGGCGCCCGGGTTAGATGACGTAGGCTTTCAGCGGCTCGAAGCCGTTGAATGCGACCGCCGAGTAGGTGGTCGTATAAGCGCCCGTACCTTCGATCAGAACCTCGTCACCGATGCTCAGAGACACCGGCAGCGGATACATGTTCTTCTCATAGAGCACGTCGGCGCTGTCGCAGGTCGGACCGGCAAGAACGCAAGGCTCCATCGCGTCCTGATCGCGCTCGGTGCGGATCGGGTAGCGAATAGCTTCGTCCATGGTTTCAGCCAGACCACCGAACTTACCGATGTCCAGGAACACCCAGCGATGGTTGTCATTGTCGGATTTACGCGACACAAGAACAACTTCTGCCTTGATCACACCCGCATTGCCCACCATGCCGCGGCCCGGCTCGATGATCGTCTTCGGGATCTGGTTACCGAAGTGCTTGCGCAACGCGGTGTCGATTGCCTGACCGTATTCCTCTGCCGCCGGAACGTCGCGAAGGTACTTGGTTGGGAAACCACCACCCATGTTGACCATCTGCAGGTGAATACCCTGCTTGGAAAGCGATGCGAATACGCGCTTTGCATCGGCCAGTGCAGCATCCCACGCGTCGAGGTTCATCATCTGCGAACCGACGTGGAAGGAAACGCCGTAGGATTCAAGCCCAAGCTGGTGAGCATAAACCAGTACGTCAACGGCCATCTGAGGCACGCAGCCGAACTTGCGCGACAGCGGCCATTCGGCACCTTCACCGTCCGTCAGAACGCGGCAGAACACGCGTGCGCCCGGAGCTGCACGAGCAACCTTTTCAACTTCTTCGTGGCTGTCCACAGCGAAGAGATCAATGCCGAGTGCATGCGCACGAGCGACATCGCGCTCCTTCTTGATGGTATTGCCGAAGGAGATACGGTCTGACGTCGCACCCGCGTCAAGCGCCATCTGGATTTCGGCCACGGAGGCGCAATCGAAGTTGGAGCCAAGCGAAGCAAGCAGCTTGAGGATTTCGGGAGCCGGGTTTGCCTTGACGGCATAATAGATTGCACTGTTCGGCAGGGAGTGCCGGAATGCGTTGTAGTTGTCGCGCACGACGTCGAGATCAACCACGAGGCATGGGCCTTCGGGACGTCGGGTCTTGATGAAGTCGAGAATGCGTGCAGTCGTCATCGGTCTATTCCCTGTTAAATCCAGCTCCGGAAATTCCGGAGGACAAAGAACGCTCGAGATATGTATGCGAATCAGCCGGTGGAGGCGCAGATTCGATAACATACGCTCAAGGCGCGAATGTGAACGACGCCCTGCCAGAGCATCATTCGGCTTTGTCTGCCATTGATTGGAGGGATTGACCCGACCGCACTTCCGGCAATGATGGTGTGCCTCTTCAGTACCCCGGCTGATGGAAAGCCGGCAGAGAACCAGAAAGGCCCGCACCGTCGTTGCTTCATATGTCCTCGCATTTCCCGGTTGGCCGGAATAGCGACTGGAGGGGTTAGTTCCAGGTACCTTACCGAACTCCTCACCACATCGAGGACTCGGCGGACACACATGGGCACGTGCGACTTTGGGCAAGCCGGGAAATAAGAATATTCGCGGTCATAATCAAGAGATTTTTTTCAGCAGACGCGGATTTTTTCATCATTTATTTTCTTATTGAACATCGCAACCTCATCGTTCAATTATGCCGAACAAACGGAGGTTTCCATGGACACACTGACCCGCATCCGAGCGTTTATCGATGTCGTGGAGGCCGAGGGCTTTTCATCTGCGGCGCGCAAGACCGGCCGCTCGAAAGCGCTGCTCTCAAAATACGTCCGAGAACTGGAAGACGACCTCGGCGCGCTCCTTCTCAATCGTACGACGCGCCAGTTTTCGCTGACTGAAGCGGGACATACCTATTATCGCACTGCCTCCGACATCCTGAAGGAGATCGACAATCTCGCCGATCTCGTGCGCGAAAAGAACGCCGACCTCAAAGGCAAACTCAGGATTTCCGTTCCACGCACCTTTATCGATGCGGATGTTGGCCAGAGCCTGATCGATTTTGCCAAGGAAAATCCGGAGCTCTCGCTTGAGATCGTTGCCGAAGACCGGTTCGTCGACCTGATTGAGGAAGGCTTTGACCTCGCCGTCAGAATCACCCGTCTGGAAGACTCAGGCCTTATTGCCCGCAAGCTCTCCGATTTTCGGGTCTATGCGGTCGCTACCACGGATTTCGTCGCGCAGCATGGCCCCCTCAACGGACCCCAGGACTTTGCTCGCGTTCCCTTCATCATCGACACCAATACGCGTTTTCATAATTCCGTGCGTTACTTCGAACCTGACGGCGGGTCAAACTCAGTCGCCATCAGCGGCCCAATCGAGGTCAACAGTCCGCAGGCAACCCTGCGCGCTGCCCGCGCGGGACTTGGGATTGCCATGGTGCCGGATTTCATCGCCCGGCCTTATATACAGTCTGGCGAACTGGTGACCCTGTTCGATGACTACATCTCCAAGGATCGCGGTATCTACGCCGTCTATCCACATCGCCGCTACCTACCCGCCAAGGTCCGCAGTTTCGTCGATTTTCTCTCTAACTGGTTCCGCAAGAACGGTTGAGAACGAAGGCAGGTCGAAATTCTGTCCCATTTTTTGCTAAAGTCCGGATCGAGATTCGAAGGCGGGACTGAGGGAAGAATGAACAGAAAATTTTTGTCGCTCGCGGCCTGCCTGGCCTGTATCCCCGTAGTTGCAAATGCACATCCACACATCTTTGCCGATGCACGTATGGAAATCGTCGAAGGCAAGGATGGCACCATCCAGGAAGTGCGCAACATCTGGCGCTTCGACGAAATGTTCTCAGCAAGCGTCGTCATGGATTACGACAAGAACAGCGATCTCAAACTCGACAAGGATGAGTTGGCTGAGATCGGTAGTACGGTCCTGGAATCGCTCTCGGAGTATTCCTATTACACCTACATCACCGCCAACGGGAAACCCGTCGACTTCCAGAAGCCGGACGCAATCCACGTCGATTACCAGGATCAGCAAATCCTGATGTTCTTCTCGGTCAAGCCAAAGACGCCACTGCATGCCAAGGGCAAACTTAGCTTCGGGGCTTGGGACCCGACCATGTACACCGCAATTGACTTTGCCAAGGACGATGACCTGGCTACGGAGGGCAAGGATCTTGCGGCATGCAAGCACTCAGTCGTGCGCCCGGATCCCGACGAGGTCATTTCCCAGAACCAGAACACGCTGACAGATGCCTTCTTCAACGATCCGACCGGAACGGACATGACGAAGCTTTTCGCGACGCGGCTGGAGCTGTCATGCTGAGCAGAAAGACCTGCTTTTTTGCTGCTGTCACGTTGCCGCTTCTAGTTGTTGCCGCCCATGCCCAATCCCCGCTCGGTATCGGCTCAGCGGAACCGTCTTTTTCGATTGGCGGTCCCTTTGGTCCACTGTTGCAATGGATCAACGTCCATCAGCAGATGTTTTATCGCTCCCTGACAGGTGCACTGAAGGCAATGCGTGAGGACAACTGGGCTTTGGCCTCGCTGATCGGCCTTTCCTTTGCTTACGGCATTTTCCATGCGGCGGGACCCGGCCACGGCAAGGCGGTGATCTCTTCCTACATGATCGCCAACGAAACGCAGCTCAAGCGTGGCATCATCATCTCCTTCCTCTCATCGTTTCTTCAGGGCGCGGTTGCCATTGGATTGGTCGGAGCGGCATGGCAACTGCTGCGCGGCACCTCCATCACCATGACCAAGGCTACCCAGACAATGGAAGTCGCAAGTTTCGCGATGGTGGCCTTGTTTGGCGGCTGGCTTCTGGCCCGTAAGCTCTGGTCATTCCGGCCACGTTCTCAAAGCGTTCAAGTTCTCGCCACGGCTCCAGACATCGCCGTCTCCAACAGCACCGTGAGAGCACCCAGGACGGGAATGGGCACGGGTTTACGCTTTCAGGGTAAGCCTGTTTTTGCCGACCACGAGCATAGCGGCAATGGCGATCTCTGCGTTTCCTGCGGTCAATCGCATGCACCTGATCCATCCCTGCTCGGAGCGAAAAAATTCAGTCTGCACGAAGCATGGTCTGCGATCATCGCGGTCGGCCTTCGCCCCTGCTCCGGCGCAATCATTGTCATGAGTTTTGCGGTTTTAAACGGACTGCTGCTTGGTGGCACGCTCTCCGTACTGGCGATGTCGCTTGGCACCGCCATCACGGTCTCGGCGCTTGCGGCCTTGGCGGTTTCAGCCAAGGGGCTCGCAATTCGCTTCGCAGGCCCAGGCAGCCGAAAGGCTGCGGGGATTGGCCATGCCATCGAGATTGCCGGGGCGCTATTCGTTCTTCTGATGGGGCTTGCCCTGCTCGGAGCCTCGCTTCAGGCCTGATCTATGCAGGAGCTCAGTAGGGAAAGGGAAGCACCGCAACGCTCAGAGGCCATCACGTCTGCGCTGGTATCGTGCTCGTAGCCAAAAAAGCAGGAAAAAGCACAGGACTGCCACGGTACCGAAGGCAGCCGCAAGCCACGGTGAATAGTCCCCAAGCCACAGCATGATCTTTGGCATGACTAAAAAAATCAGGCCGAACCCCAGCATAATTAACGCAGCGGCAATGGCTGGCGAACGTCCCTTGTCCTTAAGTCCGCGCTGCTCAGACATTGGAGAGCTCCGCGCGGATGTCTTCAAGCTTTCGGTGCTGGGCACCACCCGCATCAAAATTGTCCGGCGCGAGCCAGGTTTCGAAGGCCCTGCCGATCCGCGGCCATTCACTGTCGATCATGGAAAACCAAGCGGTATCGCGGTTTTGTCCCTTTGAAATCATGTGTTGGCGAAACACCCCCTCAAACGTGAAGCCGTAACGCTTCGCCGTGATTTTCGAAGGTTCGTTGTCATTATGGCATTTCCACTCGTAGCGGCGATAACCAAGATCGTCGAATACGTGCTTTGCCATCAGATAATGAGCCTCTGTCGAAAGTGGCGAACGTTTCATCTTGGCGCCGTGGGCCACCGACCCAACCTCGACAACGCCGTTGGCAGGGTCGGGTCGCATGTAGCTTGCCATGCCGACGACATCACCCGTCGTGTTTTCAACGAACACAAGCGTCACCCAGTTAAATTTCGAGCCTGCTCCGATGAGCCAGTCACCAAAATCATCGGCGCCGGAGAAGCGGTCCTGGGGGAAATATTTCAGGAGATCATTGGTCCCCTCACCGCCAAGCGCATCCCAGAGCTTGGTTAAATGCCTGTCGCGATCAAACGGCTCGGCTGTCACGTATCGCCCCTTGAGCGTCACAGCTACAGGTGCTGGGCATCCCTTGAATTCAGTCAGATCGCGCATTCTCTTCCCCATATTCGATGGAAAAGAATTAGGCGAGCCGTCGATGGATGTCAAAAGGATGAATACACGGCGCGAGCGCGCCGTGACCAATCTTCCGATACGACGTAGCCGGCTTTCCGACGACGTCTGAAGGATGTCACACCTTGGCAGCAGTAACCGTTGCTTCGATATGATCGACCAGCGCATCGGGGAGCCCAAGGCGCCCGGCGAGAAGATCGAGATAGCCGCGCTCCGCGCGCGTGTCCGCCTCAATCGCAAGGCGCGAGGCGGTGTAAAGCTCCACCTTCTGCTCTTCCGTGCGGGCAGACGCCACCAGAGCGTCGACGTCAAGCGGATCCGCCAGTTCTTTTTCGATAAATTGCTCCGCTTCCGTATCCAGTCCCGACACCTGAACGCGCTCCATGATACGGGCTCGCTCTTCCGCGTCGATATGACCATCCGCCTTCGCTGCCGCAATCATGGCCTGGATAAGCTTCAGGGCGAAATCATTTGAGAGTGCGGGTGACTGCGGATGAAAGGCTGAATCAGCCGGTGGAGCGATGAGTTCGGGTTGCGGCTTCGGTGCCGCCTCCGGCGCCTGGCCTGACTTGTAGTTCTTGTATGCAAGATAACCAAGCCCGGCGATGGCAGCGATACCGCCAACAGTCGCGGCATTGCCAGCGAGCTTGCGGCCCGTTTTCGTCCCGAGAATTGCCGCAGCAAGTGCGCCGGCCTTCATAGGGTTGTTTTTTGCGATTTCGGCGGCCTGTCCAGCCCTGTCGCGGACACTTCCAGAAAGGCCCGGCACTTGCGAGCCGAGGAATTGTTCAAGAAGTTTCTTGGCGTCGAACATCAAAATCTCCTGTGAGGGTTCAATCCCACAGGAGATAGGAAACTATGCTACGAATACAAACCTGAACCGCTCACGCCTTCGTGAACAGGTGTGTCCGATGACGCAGCTGGGACGGTATCAACCGCGCAATGCTGCGGCTTGGGCCGCGAGCTTGGTAATCCCTGCCCAGTCACCTGTTGCGACCAGTTCGCGCGGGGCAACCCATGAGCCGCCGACGCAGACGACATTCGGCAACGACAGATAATCGTTGGCATTCCTGAGAGAAACACTGCCTGTCGGGCAAAAGACTGTCCCGGCAAGCGGCGATGCCAGGGCCTTAAGGTACGGAGCACCACCAGCCTGTTCGGCCGGGAAGAACTTCAGGACCTTGTATCCCTCATCGCGCAACGCCATGACTTCGCTTGCCGTAGCGGCACCGGGAAGCAAAGGTACCTTGGAAGCGCGAGCCGCTTCTAGAACGCTCTTGTTGAGGCCTGGGCTGACGATGAAGGTCGAACCAGCGTCTGCAGCGGCTTCATAGTCCTTGGCGTTGAGGATTGTGCCTGCACCGACATTCGCTCCCTCGACTTCCGCTGCGACCGCACGAATGGCGTCGAGAGCGGCAGGTGTGCGAAGCGTAATCTCGATTGCCTTGAGACCACCTGCGACCAGAGCCCGCGCCAAGGGCACGGCAGATGCCGCATCATCCACGATCAACACCGGCACGACCGGCTGCAGCTTGAGAATGGAGAGCAATTTTTCGGAGTCCTGGGCCAAGTGTGAGCCTCCCTTGCACGTTTGAAACGATTGAAATACCGACGTTGGAATTAGCCTGCCTTCGCGACCATGTCGAGGCGCAAGATGTGTATTTCAGTTCTCCTCGGCCTGAGGAGTTAAGTCACCGGCCGATCTTATTGAAGTTACCGCCAAGCCCTAGATACTTCAAACAATTCGCTTTTTCATGACATATGCTTGTAATAAGCTCAATTGTCGGTTTTTCAGAAATTGCTTGGCAAAAGAAGTAGATGGCAAAAGAGATAGAACGCAAGTTTCTTGTCGCACATGAAGAATGGCGCGATAAAGTCACGTCAAGCAAGTCGTTTAGACAGGCCTATGTTGCATCCATGGACGATCGCTCTGTCCGCGTCAGAATCGTGGATGATCGAAAAGCCACTTTGACAATCAAGATCGGTACCAGCGCATTGGTGCGTGACGAATACGAATATGCCATCCCGCTGACGGACGCAGATGAGTTGATGGCAAGTGCGTTGGGGATCGTCATAGAGAAGACCCGTCACACGGTTGAACATGCGGGCTTCACCTGGGAAATCGATGTCTTCCAGGGGCACTATGCTGGCCTTGTCGTGGCCGAGGTGGAAATGGATGATGAGAATGCTCAACCTGCGCTGCCAGAATGGCTTGGTCAGGAAGTAACGGGCGATCACCGTTTTTCGAACCAGTCACTCGCAACCCAGAACCTGCGAAAAGAGTTGCTGAATGCCCTTCAGGATTGATCCAAGAAAGCCCTTCGACGATGAAATACGCCGCGCCGGGCTGGAGCTGATCGACGAGGCAATTGAGATCCTGGAAAACCAGCCGGACGGTTCACATGAGGCGGTCCATGACGCACGCAAACGGTTCAAACGCATCCGCGCGCTCTATCGACTCATTCAGCCCGCCAACGCCGGCTTTCGACGTGAGGAAAACGCCAGGTTTCGGCAAATCGCCCAATCACTCGCCTTTGCGCGCGACGCCACCGCTCTGGTCGAGACCGCCGGTTACCTTGAAGAATTTGCGCGTTCAGAGGCGCAAAGCGTCGCTTTACAATCCGTAACAGTCACGCTTGAGGAGCGACGCGACCATGCAATAGAGCATGAAGTCGACCTCGACAGCACGATCAAGACCGCCATTGCGCAATGCCGAAAGGGCCGCGCGCAACTAGATGCGCTCAGCTTGCCGGATGATGCGAAAGGTGCGGCCAGACTGATCCGCAAAAGCTGGGCAAAACAACGCAGAAAAGCGCTAGAGGCACTGAGCGATTGCCACGCGCACGCCGACGTTGAGCATTTTCACGATCTGCGTAAGGCGGGGCAAATCTACTGGATGCATCTGGGCCTTCTGCGTCGCCTCTGGCCGTCGGCGATGCGCAGCAAACGTGCAGATGCCAAGCGTCTGGTGGATTTGCTGGGGCGCGAGCACGATCTTTCCGTGTTGGCAGCGCTTGCCGACCGCGAAGGTGAGCTTTTTGGTAACGGCGACCGGCAGGCTTTTCTCCTTGAGGCGATCATTCGCCAGCAACAGGTGTTGCGCAAAAACAGCCTTGCGCTTGCAGGCGAGGTCTTTTCGGAATCCGCGCGTACAGAAAGCAGCATTGCCGCTGTGTTGTGGCGTCGTGCGGGAAAGTAGGTGGGCAACGCCCGCAGTCCAGGAAATTTGACGAATTTCAAAATCCGCCAAATGCCCTCTAAAAGGTGGATTTGGATTGCTTTGCGGACGTCATCGCTGTATTTCAGCGCCCATGACCAACACCATTGTTCCTTCTCGCCCGGAAGCCGCACCGGGAGCCATTGGCGATTTTCTCGTGGCTGCGCTTTATCATTTTGCCCGCTTCCCGCGGTTCGAAAGCGTGCGCGATCCGCTTTTCCGGCTTTGCCAGGAAAACGGCGTGAAAGGAACGTTGCTGCTGGCAGCGGAAGGTATCAACGGCACGATCGCCGGGCCTGATGCAGGCATCCATGCCATCTTGTCGTTCCTGCGCGCCCAGCCGGAGTTTACCGCGCTTGAACACAAGGAAAGCCGTGCATCCAAGATGCCCTTCGTGCGCATGAAGGTGAAGCTCAAAAAAGAGATCGTCACGATGGGTGTGCCGGACATCGATCCCAACCAAATTGTTGGCACGTATGTCGCTCCGCAGGACTGGAATGCCCTTATCTCCGACCCAGATACAATCTTGATCGACACGCGCAACGACTATGAAACAGCCATCGGCGTTTTCAAAGGCGCTGTCGACCCACAGACAAAAACGTTTCGTGAGTTTCCAGACTGGGTAAAGAACAACCCCCGCCTGCACAACAAGCCAAAGATCGCCATGTACTGTACAGGCGGCATTCGTTGCGAGAAGGCAACCGCCTTCATGAAAGAGCAAGGCTTCGAAGAGGTGTACCACCTAAAGGGCGGCATTCTTAAGTACCTGGAAGAAGTGCCCGAGGAGGAAAGCTTGTGGGAAGGCGCGTGCTTCGTCTTCGACGAGCGCGTCTCGGTCGTCCACGGCCTTGCAGAAGGCGATCACAAGCTCTGCCATGCGTGCCGTAATCCGATCACCCCTGAAGTGCGCCAGTCACCACTGTTCGAGGAAGGTGTATCCTGCCCGAGTTGTTATGATGACAGGACGGACGATGACCGTCAGCGCTTCCGTGACCGCCAGCAACAGATTGATCTCGCAAAGAAGCGTGGCGAAAAGCACCTGGGCCGCTGAGACAGACTGGAACGTCAGCATCGTTCCGGCCTCATGTAAGGCAGGCCGTCGTCACGGATGAGACAGATCGTGTCTGCAAGCCCGATCATGCGCGTTTAAGCAATTAGGCCTTCAGGCGTATCTCGGCCACCGGCGCATCCTGTTCATGGAGCAGTTCGCGGATTCTTTCACCGCTAACGGGCCGCGAAAACAGATAGCCTTGCAGTTCGTCACAACCGCACAGATGCAGGATCGCGGCCTGTTCTTCGGTTTCAACGCCTTCAGCCGTAACGGGAATGTCGAGGGAGCGTGCCAATGCAACGGTTGCCTGCAACATGTCGAGTGACCGGCCGCCCTGCTCCAACGCCATGACAAGCGAACGATCTATCTTCATACGATTGAAGCCGAAACGACGAAGATAGCCGACGCTGGCAAATCCAGCTCCGAAATCGTCGAGTGCGATACTGATACCAAGCTGTTTCAGCTTGTCGATCGCCACGTTCGCCCGTTCTGGATGCTGGATGAAATAGCCTTCCGTCAATTCCAGCCGCAACCGATCTGGCGTCGTGCCGGTGTGCTTCAATATGTCAGCGACATACCCTGCGAAAGCCGGATTGCGGAACTGCACAGGCGATATATTGACCGACAGCCTTATCGATGGCCACTGCTGCGCAGCCTCACAGGCACGTTGCAAGACAAAAAGACCAAGCCTGTCGATCAGACCACTTGTCTCGGCGGCTGCGATGAAGATATCGGGTGCGACAGGCCCGACGCCTGGACGGTTCCAACGTGCCAACGCCTCGACACTCGTGATCGTCCGGGTCGCGGCGTTGACGACAGGTTGGTAGACCAGAGAAATTTCCCCGTTACCAATTGCTCGTCTGAGATCGGCTTCGAGCTGCAGCTTTTCTTCCCGCAGTGCGTCCATTTTCTCGTCATAGGCAACATAGCGCCCGCGTCCGCCCTCCTTTGCCTGATACATGGCCATATCGGCGCGACGCACAAGTTCCTCGCCGTCGATCTCACCGGCGGTCGAAATTGAAATACCAATGCTGCAGCCAATGCTCGCTACTCGCTCGCCGATGCTGAAAGGCTCGGTAAAAAGCTCGAGTATGGAACGGCAGAGCTTTCGCCCGTCCTCGCGCACGTCGCCGCCCTGAATTGCGATGGCAAATTCGTCCCCGCCCAATCGCGCCAGGACGGCGTGCTCCGGGACGAGAACCTCAAAGGCTGCTGCGACGCCCTTGATAAGACGATCACCGGCAGCATGACCATAGGAATCGTTGATTTCCTTGAAGCCATCGAGATCGAGATAAAGAAGCAGCACATCCGTCCTGTGATGACGAGCAGAGCGGACCATGCGGGCGAGTTTGAGAAACAGGCCGTTTCGGTTCGTCAACCCGCTCAGTCGATCACGGAGTGCCTCATCGCGCGCAGCCGCCTCATCGGCCTTCAGACGGTCAAGTGTCGTCGAACCAACGATGAGCAGTACAATAAAAAAGGTGCCTACGACTCCAAGTGCGGTGAAGATTATAGGTCGCGCACCGTGGAAACTGACATCACCCGGCAATCGTGAACGCCAGCCCATCTTGGCCACGATCTCGCCGAGCGGATTGACGATATCGACAGCGTTGGCGCCTTCGACATTGGTGGGCTCAAGTTCGAGGCCATCGACGACGTAGGTCCGAGCCAGCCTATCGACCAGCGGCTTTGTAAAATGGCGGGCAAGAAGAAGATACCGTCGCTCATTTTCGGCTGAGGGCAACTCACCGGATTTGTTCCGGATCAGCGCAACGCCGGCAGCCGCGATGCCATGGTCGGTCTTGACGAACCCGGACATCTGAGACCAGTGACCGGGACGCATTTCCTGCACCTGAGCGAGCATCTTCCCCCAACCTCCAGGCAGATAACTTTCTTCCGGCCAGGAGATCGGCATGCCATCGTGATAGGCCATACGCACACGGCCGTCCTGATCGAGCACGATGGCCGTATCGAACAGTTTCCCCGGCCCACTTGCCTTGCCGTAATTGCTTGCAAGCCAATCGAACCTGTCAGGGGCATAGACAAACTCGGCAGCGTCATTGCGCACGGCATAATCTGTCAATGTTGCATCAAGTTGATTGCGAAGCGTCATCAATGCGCCTGATGTCGTCTCTTTCAGGCGTAGATTGTCCAGCGCATTCGCCTGATCCTTGATCTGGCCGACAGCAGACAACACAAGGGCGGTCACGACGAAAAGAACCAGGGCGAACGCAAACAACACGGCTCCAACGGCTGCCCGTCGGCCAATGCGCAAGTGTCTGACTATCCCCCGCGGTACAATCCGCATAATTTCCCCTTCGAAAGCATCATCTTGCGAAGGAAACATTCAAAACCGGTTAAACCGCGCGACGACCGCGACCCAAAAAAACACAGGTACAAAACGGTAGTCTCAGTGCATACCCGTCCCGATCAGCGCAAAGAAAGACCTCCCCCGCATCGCGGGGGAGGTTTTCGTTCGTCGCAGTTGTCATCCGGCGAATACCGGATCAGCTATTACCAGGACGGAATGACCGTACCGTTGTACTTTTCAAGGATGAAAGCCTTCACTTCCGGGCTCTGGTAAGATTCAACCAGGGTCTTTACCCATGGTGCATCCTTGTCCTTGGCGTTGATTGCGATGATGTTCGCATAAGGCGACTTTTCGCTCTCGATCGCGATCGAGTCCTTCTTCGGGTTGAGGCCTGCTGCCGTGGCATAGTTCGTGTTGATCACCGAGGCATCCGTATCATCCAGCGAACGGGGAAGCTGTGCGGCGTCCAGTTCGATGATCTGGATGTTCTTCGGGTTCTCGGTGATGTCGGCAGGGGTCACCTTCAGACCGACGTCTGGGTTGACCTTGAGCACGCCCTTGGAGGCCAGAACCAGAAGTGCACGACCGCCATTGGTTGGGTCGTTCGGAATACCGATCGTTGCACCGTCCTTGAGTTCATCAAGGCTCTTCACCTTCTTCGAATACACGCCCATTGGTGTGGTGATCGTGGTACCGACGCTGATGAGATCGAACTTGCGATCAGCGATCTGGTTGTCGAGATAAGGCTGGTGCTGGAAAGAGTTCGCCTGAAGCTCTCCATCGGCCAAGGCCTGGTTGGGAACCACGTAGTCGGAGAACTCGATGATATCGAGATCCAGACCCTTCTTTGCAGCGATCGTCTTCACCTGCTCCATGATCTGGGCATGTTCAGCCGGTGTCACACCGATCTTGATGGTTTCAGCAAGCGCGGAGCCCGCCGAAAACAAGGCTGCGAGCGAAGCCGCGATAATGAGTTTTTTCATTGGGTGTCTCCTTGGGTTTTGTCGTTATAAGTTAATGAATGAAATCAGGATTTCCGGTTGCGTTTATCGAAGCTGCGGGCAAGTGCGTCGCCGGCGCTCTGGACAAGCTGCACGAGCACGATCAGGACCAGAACGACCACCAGCATCACGTCCGGCATAAAACGCTGATAGCCATAGCGAATGCCGAGGTCGCCGAGCCCACCGCCACCGACCGCACCGACCATGGCGGAATAACCGATCAGGCTAACAAGCGTCAGGGTCAGCGCCAAGGTGATGCCGGGCTTTGCCTCCGCAAGCAAAACCTTCATTACAATCTGCAATGGGGTCGCACCCATGGCACGGGCAGCTTCAATAAGCCCTTTGTCAACTTCGCGAATGGCCGCTTCGACAAGACGCGCGATGAATGGCACGGTTGCAACCGTCAACGGCACGATTGCCGCATTGGTACCGATGGACGTACCGGCCACGAGCCGGGTGAATGGAATAATCGCAACCACGAGAATGATGAAGGGGGTGGAACGGGCCGCGTTGACGATCAGGCCGAGAATGCGGTTTGACATCGGCGCAGCAAAAAGTTCGCCCTTGCCACTGGTGGCAAGGAAGACACCGAGCGGAACACCGAGGATCGAGCCGACGATGCCTGCGACGGCAACCATGTGCAGCGTCTGCAGAAGCCCCTTGGACAGAAGGTTGAAAAGCATTTCAGGCGACATAACCGAGCACCTCCGTGTGAAGTCCGGTTTCTGCATAAAAGGCGCTGGCGCGTGCAGCCACTTCAGGTGAGGCTGGATAAGACACAACGAGCGACCCGAAGGGTTCTCCGGAAATCTCCTCTATCGTTCCAGCGAGAATATTGACGTCGGGGCCGATTTCGCTGACGAGACGGGCGGTCAGCGGCTGAAACGCCGTTTCCCCAAAAAACACCAGACGCACCAGCACCCGGTCTCCAGCCGCCGGTTGCGGCTTCAGTCCTGACGTGACCCAGTGCGGCAGTTTCACGCCAACCGAAGACGACAACAGGCTACGCGTCGTCTCGTGCTTCGGTGCGGTGAAGATATCGAAAGTGCGACCCTGCTCGACAATCAAACCCTTGTCGATAACAGCGACTTGAGAGGCAATGGTCTTAACCACTTCCATCTCATGGGTAATAAGAAGAACAGTCAGGCCAAGTTCGGCATTGATGCGCTTCAGCAGCTCCAGGATGGATTGAGTTGTTTCCGGGTCGAGAGCGGAGGTAGCCTCGTCGGAGAGCAACAGTTTCGGCGATGTGGCAAGCGCGCGCGCGATACCGACACGCTGCTTCTGACCGCCGGACAATTCCGCAGGGTAACGCTTTGCCTTATCGGACAGACCGACGAGTTCGAGCAGCGGCGTAACCTTGGCCTCAATTTCCTTTTTGCCAACACCGGCGATTTCCAATGGCAGCGCCACATTGTCGAAAGCGGTGCGCGAAGAAAGCAGGTTAAAGTGTTGAAAAATCATACCTACCGATCGCCGAAGCGTGCGCAGACCAGCTTCATCCAGTGCGGATACATCTACACCGTCTACAACCACACGTCCGGTAGAGGGCTTTTCGAGCCCATTGGCCAAGCGGATCAGCGTGGACTTGCCAGCACCCGAACGGCCGATAATGCCGGTGATCGAGCCTTTCGGAACGACGTAGTCAATTCCCGCAAGCGCGGCAAATCCGGTTTTTCCGCCGGTGGCGCCAAAGGTTTTTGTTACACCTTCGAAAACGACCATCTGGTCCAACACCGCCTGCTCCGGGGGCGCGGGAATGGCCGCGTGAACTGCAAAACTCATTGAAAACTCTCGGTGTGAAAACTCTTGACGGATCGGGTCTTAAAAAATCCTGTCGCGGACGGTACCGCGTTCTTCATGCGACTTCGGCGCACATTCGATTACAGAGGATTTTCCGGGTCATTGCGTCAGGCTTTCACTTGTCGATACCGCAGAGCGGCACTTGGATGACGCATGTTTGCCCGCATGCGTCATCTTTTTACAGGGATGATTTTTCGTTTATTCCACATGGACGAAAAAATCTACCGCAAAGCTCCAAGACCGTGCGAACGAGGTATCCTTGGAGAGGCTTGAGGCACCTTCAACGTTTCCGAGGGAGTTGTAGTGCCCGTGTTTGCTGGAAGCGTTGTCTTGGTTACACGCGGCTGACAAATTGATCGAGCGGACGACGAACCTTCTTGAGATCAACGAGCCAGTCACCGTCCGGTTGACGATAACCAAGCGGCAAAATCGTCACGGAACGCAGTCCCTTCTCGCGAAGGCCGAGAATCTTGTCGAGTTCGGCAGGATCAAAACCTTCCATCGGGGTTGAATCGACCCCTTCGAAAGCCGCCTGAGCAACGGCCATGCCGAAGGCAATGTAAGCCTGGCGGGCGGCATGTTCAAAATTCACTTCCGCGTCGCGGTCCGGATAGGCAGCAAGCAGTTTCTGGCGATAGGCTTCCCATCCCTCGTTCCTGAAACCGCGCTCTTCGTTGACCAGATCGAACATATGGTTGATGCGGTCGGTCGTATAATTGTCCCAGGCTGCGAAAACGAGAAGATGCGAACCGTCCGTGACCTGCGCCTGGTTCCAGGCAATCGCCTGAATATTTGCGCGCACGTCCGGGTCTGTGACAACGATGACTTCGAAGGGCTGGAGGCCGCTTGAGGTTGGTGCAAGGCGTGCTGCCTCAATGATACGCTCCACCTTGTCTTCCGAAACGGCCTTGGAGGGGTCCATCTTCTTGGTGGCGTAACGCCAGTTGAGTTTTTCGATAAGCATGTCCGTATATTCCCTTGGGAGGATCAACCCTCGCCCGGCGGTACGAAGGCGCCACGTTTGGTCGTGGCCGGACTGAGATAGGGCAAAGACGCGTCCGCACAAGCAGGCACCAAAAGGTTACCGTCAAAAAAAATCAGCAAGACTGATAATTTTGTCTACTTATGATTTCCGATGATTGCCTTTGGGAAACTCAGACGCCAGCGCACTGTACCATTTGCCACTTTTCTTGAGTGTGCGGACCTGCGTATCGTAATCGACGTGAACGAGGCCGAACCGCATACGATACCCTTCAGCCCATTCGAAATTATCCATCAAACTCCAGGCAAAATAGCCACGCATGGGGTAACCGCCCTTGATAAGGTCGGACACGACAGAAAGGTGATCTGCATAATAGTCGAGACGTGGCTGGTCATTCACCTCCCCGTCTTCAACGCCCATATTGTAACACGCGCCGTTTTCGGTGATGTAGCAATCGGGCAATTCATACCGCGCGTAAAGCTCCTCCACCAGCGAGGCAAGTGCTGGCGAATAGACCTCCCAGCCAATGTCCGTTTTGACATCGCTGATAAAGGGAGCTGCTTTGGTTGCAGGAAACTCGGCATCAACAGACGCATCGTCCGCAACTCGCATAGGGGTATAATAATTGAGACCCCACCAGTCCAGTTTCTGCGAGATGATCGAGAGGTCGTCCGCCTCGACGATCGGCATGCGATCTCCAAGTGCCTCCATCATTTCCTTGGGGTATTCGCCCTTGAAGACAGGATCGAAGAATGCACCATTATGGAACTGGAAAGCACGCTCGGCAGCGTTGTGGTCGGCCTGACTGTCCGACGCGGGGATAACGGAATGGGCGTTCAGCACCAGACCGACAGGAACCTTAGGCGCGACATGGCGTGAAGCCTCGACACCAAGACCATGAGCCAGATTGATATGGTGCATGGCGGCGAGTGCTGCTTGCATGTTGCGCTCGCCCGGTGCGTGAATGCCATAAAGGTGACTGAGCCATACCGCGCACCAGGGTTCATTGAAGGTGGCAACCGCATCCAGACGGTCGCCCAAGCGAGCCATCACTGTTTTGGCGTAACGGTGAAATGCATGGGCCGTTGAGCGCGCCGTCCAGCCACCGTCACCCATCAACGTCAACGGCAAATCCCAGTGGTAGAGCGTTGCGTAGGTCTTGATACCGCGCGCCTTGCATCCGTCGACCAACCGGTCGTAAAAATCCAGGCCTTTTTCATTGATCGGGCCAAAGCCATCTGGAATGATCCGTGGCCACGCAATCGAAAACCTGTAGGCTTCAACACCCATCGCCTTGATAAGATCGAGGTCATCTTCCAGCCGGTTGTAGTGGTCGCAGGCGACGTCTCCGTTATCGCGGTTATAGACGCGGCCCGGCATGTTACAAAAAGCATCCCAGATTGACGGCTTTCGACCATCGACCTTCGTGGCGCCTTCAATCTGGAAGGATGCGGTCGCAACACCGAACAGGAAGTCACCGGGGAAGCGTGCTGCAAGCACCTTGGGATCGGTCATAGGACAAGCCCTCTCTGTCATGCCTAAAGGAAGGTTGATGGAGGTTTAGACGATGTTGGGAAGCAGGTACAGCCAACAGCAACGCAATTCTGCAACGTTTCAGAAATTTGCCTCATCAAATATCCAAAGCGCTTGCAGGTGTTATCGAACAATGGGTCGGCGGTTCGTGATGGCGAAACGAAAAAGAGGCGGGAAATCCTCCCGCCTCTCAAATCGTTCGATAGGACTAGCAGATCAAACGTAACGATTGACGACGTTTTCGAGATACTCCTGACGACCGGACTTCGGTTCAGGATTGATGTTTTCGCGCTCGACCTTGGCAGCAATATCTTCAAGCTTCAATTCGCCGCGCAGCATCTTTTGTGCTTCAGGCTGATCCCACTTGGCGTAACGCTCGGAAAGCGGTTTCGACAGGGCGCCATCTTCCACCATCTTTGCCGCAGCCTTCAGGCCCCGTGCGCAGCAATCCATGCCGCCGATGTGGCCGATCAACAGATCCGCTGGATCAAGAGATTGACGGCGCAACTTCGAATCGAAGTTTGTACCACCCGTGGTGAAGCCACCTGCCTGCAGAACCTGATAGTAGGCAAGCGCCATTTCCGGCACATTGTTCGGGAACTGGTCGGTGTCCCAGCCGGACTGGTAGTCGTTACGGTTCATGTCGATGGAACCGAAGATGCCGAGTGCCGAGGCCAATGCCAACTCATGCTCGAATGTGTGCCCGGCAAGGATCGCATGGCCCTGTTCGATGTTCATCTTGACCTCGTTTTCAAGGCCATACTTCTTCAGGAAGCCATAGACGGTGGCGACGTCGTAATCGTACTGGTGCTTGGTCGGCTCCTGTGGCTTCGGCTCCACGAGGATCGTACCCTTGAAACCAATCTTGTATTTGTACTCGACGACCATGTGCAGCATGCGCGCCATCTGGTCGAACTCACGTTTCAGGTCGGTATTGAGAAGCGTCTCATAACCTTCACGTCCGCCCCAGAGAACGTAGTTTTCACCACCAAGCTTCATGGTCGCATCCATGCAGGTCTTGATGGTCGCAGCCGAATAGGCAAACACATCCGGGTCAGGGTTGGTCGAGGCACCCGACATAAAGCGCCGGTTGGAAAACAGGTTTGCTGTACCCCACAGGAGCTTAACTCCGGTTTCTTCCTGCTTTTTCTGAAGATAATCAACGATTTCGTTGAGGTTCTTCGTGCTCTCGGCAAAGTTCTTTCCTTCCGGGCGCGCATCGGCGTCGTGGAAGCAATAATAGGGCGCGCCGAGCAGGCTGAACATTTCGAAAGCCACATCGGCTTTCAGCTTTGCCTTCGCCATATCGTCCCCGAACCAAGGCCGGTCGAAGGTACGTCCGCCGAAAGGATCGCTACCCTCCCAGGCAAACGAATGCCAATAGGCGACGGCAAAGCGCAGATGGTCCTCCATGCGCTTGCCACCAACAATCTCATCGGGATTGTAGTGACGGAAAGCCAACGGATTGGTGCTGTCCGGGCCCTCGTATTTGATCTTGCTGATGTCGCCGAAAAAACCTGTACTCACGAATGATCCTCCTTGGGTTTATTCGCCCTCGCCGGATGGGGAGGGACGGGCAAAAGGCCCGAATGGGGTAAAAGGGGTGAGATATTGGGTTCACCCCGGCCGCACAGTTGGAGACCTGCCCTCAAGCAGGAGGTCCGCAACTCAGAGCGATTTGATGGCAGGATAGAGCGCACGGTAACGCGCGTAGGCTTCCTCATAAGCGCCCGCGAGTGCCGCTACAGGCTCAATCGTGCTGTCGGTCTTTGGCTGGGTGCAGACAGAAACGGGATCGGCACCTGTTGCAGCAATCAGGCCGAGACGCGCGGCGCCAAAGGCGGCACCGAAGTCACCTTCGGCCGGAATATCAACCGGCACGCCGAGCGATGTGGCAATAGACGCAAGCCAGTAGGCCGAGCGGGACCCGCCGCCAATGGCGGTCACGCGAGAAATCGACGTACCTGCCGATTTCAACGCTTCGAGGTTGTCGCGGATTGCGAAGGTGACGCCCTCGAGGACCGCTTGCGTCAGCGCCTTGCGGTCGCTTTCGTGCGCAAGACCGATGAAGGAACCACGGATTGCAGCATCATTGTGTGGCGTGCGCTCACCCGAAAGATAGGGGGCAAACGTAACACCTGACGGGGCTAGGAGCTCATCACCCAGTTCGGCCGTCAGTGCAGCGGCGGACTGACCGGTCAGGCGCGAATACCAGTTGAGGGCGTCAGTCGCGGAGAGAATAACGCCCATCTGATGCCATGTGTTCGGCAACGCGTGGCAGAAGGCATGCACGGCGCTTTCAGGCTTCGGAAGATAAGATGCGTTTGCTGCGAAGAGAACGCCGGACGTTCCGAGCGACACAAAAGCATGGCCTTCTTCAACGGTTCCCATGCCGCAGGCAGAAGCCGCATTGTCACCGGCCCCGCCGGCAACTACGACTTTGCCCGAAATTCCCCATTCAGCGGCGAGGTCAGCACGAAGGACACCCGCCTCATCGGTCCCCTCTACCAGCGAAGGCATCTGCTTTTCATCGAGACCAGTCGCAGCCAACAGCTCCGGCGACCATTTGCGTGCGCCGGTATCGAGCCAGGAGGTGCCAGCGGAATCCGACATTTCCGAAATGTATTCGCCCGTCAGCCAAAGCCTCAAATAATCCTTAGGCAACAGAACCTTGGCGACTTTAGCGAAGATTTCAGGTTCGTTGTTCGCAACCCAGACAAGCTTTGGAGCGGTAAAACCCGGAAACACGATGTTGCCGGTGATTTTCCGAAAGCGCGGGTCAGTGTCAAGCTTGGCAGCCTCTGCAAAGGACCGAGTGTCGTTCCAGAGAATGCATGGACGCAGAACCTTGCCCGCGTCATCGACCAGCGTCGCACCGTGCATCTGTCCTGAAAGGCCGATGCCTTTGACGGCTGCGAGCTCTTTCGGAAACTTGGCCTTGAGCCCGGCGACGGCTGTTTCGGACGCCTTGATCCAGGCAGCAGGGTCTTGCTCCGACCAGCCGTGGTGTGGGCGCGAAACATCGAGCGATCCATTTGCAGAACCGATGATCTTCTGATCGCCGTCAATCAGCAGGGCTTTAACGCCAGAGGTTCCAAGGTCGAGACCGAGATACATGTATTTCTCCATTTTCCGCCGCACGGCGGCTTAAAAATTCAGGGCAGATTGTCCCTGAGAAAGATGTCTATGCGGATGCGCTCCTGGGCTGCAATCACCTGCTGACCATCGGCGCGCGCTTTCAACACACGAATAGCGCTACGCACCTCATGCCCGGCATCCTGATTGAGAACCGCGTCGATAACGCCTTCCCTCAGCGCATTGGCCGTGTTTTCCGTCAGCTCGTGGGCGATGACGGACACTGAGCGGTCTCCGACATTCGCTTTGAGAGCACGGATAAGCCCGCGGTTACCCGCGCCGAGGCTGTAAATGCCAGAAAGCGACGTATTCTGAAGCGCTTCACCGACCAGAGTTGCGACGGTTTGGGGATTGTCGCGCCCCTCCAAAACGGGCAACAGGCGTATCTCTGGAAATTCAGCCTCGATTACGGCGCGAAATCCCTGCAGGCGTTCACGATGGTCACGCACGAGCATCGAACCGGCGACGACAGCAACCTCCCCGCCCCTGCCAGACAAAAAACGTCCGAGCAGACTGGCAGCAGTGCGTCCGGCCGCGACGTTGTCGACGCCGGCGTAATGATCGCGGTGCGCTCCAGAAATGTCCGACACCAGTGTCACAGTCGCGATACCGCTTTCAGACAGACGTTCCGTCGCCTCGGCAACATCGTGCGAGTCAATCGCGACGAAAGCGACGCCTGACGGCCTTTCCTGCCGCGCCACGTCGAGTGCCTGCGTCAACGCGGCCGCATCGAACGGTGGCACCTCGATGACACGAATCGCGGTGCGCTCTATGTGCGACCGGGATGCGGCAGCGCGAACCTCGGCGCGAAGCGTTGCCATGAACGAGTTGTCGTTGCCGGGAACAACGAAGACCAGCGAATAGCTGCGCCCCTTGGCCAGATTTGCAGCCGCCATATCGCGCACGTAACCAAGGTCGGAAATCGCTGCTTCGACCTTGGCGCGGGTCGCTGCATGAACACCTTTACGAACGTTCAGCACACGATCAACGGTGGCCAAACTGACGCCCGCCTTTGCAGCAATGTCGTGGACAGTTGGCTTCATGGCTCCTCCAGGAGCTCTGCATATCTGCCTTTGCCATCACAGTAAATCGAAAAATGATGTACGTACCTCAAACCCCGCAAATAAAAATGGGCCGTCATTTGCGACGGCCCAGCTCTGCGGTGGATTGGGAGGGGCTTCTTCTTGTTTATTCAGTGTGCTGCATCGGGTGGTGGCGCAGCCTTTGGTTTCTGGATCAGGACGGTCAGCAGGATCAGGCTGATGAAGAGGCCGGTCAGCAGCAGGAAGATATCGGAGAAAGCCAATATCCAGGCCTGCTGGGATACCATGCCGACCAACTTCTTGATTGCGACGGAGGCACCGTCCAACCCGTAGGAATCATAGTTTGCACCGACGCTGTTCAACCATTCCAGCGCTTCCGGATTGGCATAGGTCACATGTTCCGAAAGCCGGACGTAATGATCGTCCGTGCGCTGGGAAAGAAGCGTGTTAATGACCGCAAGACCGACAGCGCCACCAAGGTTTCGAGTGAGGTTGAAGAGACCAGACGCGTTCTTGATTCGCGCGGGCGGCAGGGTTCCAAGCGCGATGTTGTTGATCGGCACCATGCACATCATCAGACCGAAACCACGCAGGATCTGCGGGATCAGCAGCTCATAGAAATCCCAGTCGGTCGTGACATGCGTCATGATCCATGTGCCGGCACTGAAGCTGATAAAACCGATCGCCATCATCACTCTCGGGTCGAGCTTGGTCGAGACCTTGCCGGCAATCGGCGCGGTGAAGAACATCGCAAGACCAGAGACGAACATCGTCTCGCCAATCATCAATGCGTCATAGCCACGCACACGCCCAAGATAGAGCGGATAGAGATAGGTCAATCCATAAAGACCGATACCCATGACGAAGGAGAACAACGACCCGATCGAGAAATTCCGATCGGAGAAGGCTCGTATGTCGACAACGGGAAACTCCACCTTGAAGGCGCGCCAGAAGAACACGACAGCGCCAACAACCATCGCAATGGTGCCGAGGACGATGTGCTCGTCATTGAACCAGTCTTTGTTGTTGCCTTCTTCAAGAACGTATTCCAGCGAACCGAGAAAGACGGCCATGGACAAGAGACCCCACCAGTCGAACTTCTTCCAGAGCGAACTTTCGGGCTTGTCGAAGTCTATGAAGCTCCACGTCAGGATCGTGACGATAATGCCAGGGATGATGTTGACGAGGAACAGCCAATGCCACGAAAAAGCGTTGGAAAGATAACCGCCTACGGTCGGACCAATGGTGGGCGCTAGCGTGGCAACAAGGCCGATGATCGGCGACACGACGGAGCGCTTGGACGGCGGAAAGATCGTGAACGCCGCAGCAAAGACGGACGGAATCATGCCGCCGCCAATGAACCCCTGGATCGCGCGATAGACGATCATCTGGTCAATGTTCGTCGCAGTCGCACAAAGCGCACTGGAGATCGTAAAGCCGGCTGCGCAGGTGGCAAACAGAACGCGCGTCGAAAGAATGCGCGCCAATGTTCCCGAAAGCGGAATCATGATGACTTCCGCGATCAGGTACGAGGTCTGAACCCATGCAATCTCATCAGATCCTGCACCGAGACCGGCCTGAATTTCCGCAAGCGAGGCGGAAACGATCTGAATGTCGAGGATCGACATGAACATGCCGAAGACCATCGCAAAAAAAGCGATCAGCCTGCGCTTGTCCATAGGCGGGTCGGCGGGGACCGTCGCCCCACCTGTTCCAACAACCGTAGCCGCCATGGCCTTGTCCTTGCTTCTCGGTTACTTCGCTTCAGCAGTCTGGGTGTGTTCGGGTGCTGTGCGCGTGTCGACATCAACAACCACGCTCAGGCCGGCACGCAGATTATGCTTGGCGAGATCCTCTTTCGAAAAGACGATCCGAACCGGCACGCGCTGAATGACCTTGGTAAAGTTGCCGGTGGCGTTTTCAGGCGGCAACATCGAGAAGATCGAGCCAGAAGCCGGCGAGATCGACTGCACGGTTCCTTCGATCGTTGCATCGTCAAACGCATCGACGTGGACACGAACCTTCGAACCGGGTGCAACGCGCGCTAGCTGCGTTTCCTTGAAGTTCGCATCGATGTAGAGTTCGTTCATCGGCACGAGGGACGCCAGGCGTTTACCAACAGACACGAGGTCGCCAGTCTGGACAGCCAGATTGCCGATAACGCCATCATATGGTGCCTTCAGTACCGTGAACGACAGGTCACGCGCTGCCTTGTCACGCGAAAGCTGCAAAGACCGGATCGTGCTTTCGGCTTCAGTGCGCTGGGCGCGAAGCAATTCGACATTTGCTCTGGCCGAGGTAATAGCTGCGTCACCGGCAACCGCGTTGGCCTTAGCCTGGTCGAGTGCAACCTGTGCATTGTCGGCAGATGCGACAGTGCCTACATCCTTGGCCTGCAACTCGCTGGCGCGCTTCTGGTTGATTTCTGCACCGCGCAATGCGGCATCCAGAGAACCCTTCTGGGCAATCGACTGCTGCAACGATGACTGAGCACCAACGATCTGCGCATCGATGCGGTTCAGAGACAGTTCCTCTGTGCGGATCTGCGCTTCGGCTTGATCAAGAGCAATACGATAGTCGCCATCGTCCAGGGTTACGAGCGGATCACCCGCCTTGACCTCCTGGTTGGCGACAACGTTGACCTTGGCAACATAACCGGAAACCTTCGGCGCGATGACAGCAATGTCTCCGCGAATATAGGCATCATCGGTTGAGACCATGAAGCGGCCGTCCGTCCACCAGTCGTAACCGTACCATCCAGCTCCGGCGAGGACCGCGAGCGCGATAACAGGCAATACCTTGGACCGCTTCTTCTGCTTGGGAGCCGGAGACTGGGATGCAGGCGCTTCCGCGGACTTTGCCGGGGCGGCTTCGGCCTTGGCGACGGCATCCGCCTCTTGCGTATCGTTGACCGCGCGAACAGCGCTATTCTTCTGGGCCGACATTTGCTTGTACCGTGATAGATTGAAGAAAGAATTTCGAACTGAACCGTTCGGTTCGATTGACATAATCGCTTCTTTAACACATATCAAGTCCTATCGAACCGTTTGGTTCGACGTTCGGTTAATTTTTTTGGTTCCAGTTTCAAAGACGATGGCAGGTGAAAAAGAGACGATGGCGATAGATACCGACGCTGGCTGTCCCGGAAATTCCGTTGGGCGCTTTGCAGCAGGAGAAGACCCGGCAAAGCGCGAGCAGATACTGGCGGGCGCCTGGCGGGTATTCAAACTGAAGGGCTTCGATGCCGCCAGCATGAACGATATCACCCGGGAAGCAGGGGTTTCCAAGGGGACGATCTACGTTTACTTCTCCAATAAAGAAGACCTCTTCGTCGCCCTGGTCGACCAGCATCGGCAGGAATTCGCAGCTTCGATGCGCAACATTCTGGCTGGAACCGAGGAAGTTCGCGACGGGCTGAAACAGTTCGGCCTCGCCTTCGCCAACAAGATGATATGCTCTGACATGATACCAGCCATGCGCTCGGTGCTTGGCGTCGTTGATCGTATGCCGAAGCTGGCGCAGCGTTTTTTCATCGCCGCACCCAACAATGTCCGCACAGTGCTTCAGGACTTCATCGAACATCACGTTGCCCTAGGCCACTTAAAGATCGATGACCTGGAGCTTGCGGCAAGGCAATTCATAGAGCTCTCCACCGGCACCTTTTTCAAGATGCGACTGTTCGGTGAGCTGGAAGGGCCTGTCCCTGACGAGGAACTGAATCGGGTCATCGACAGCGCCATAAAGGTCTTTATGGCCGCTTATGGAACTGATCGGGCCTGACCTCATTCAGCAACGGCGCGAATGCCGATACGCGGCTTACGCGAAATTTCGATGAAATCTTGAAGACCAAGGCCGTTCCTGCCTTGTTTCTCGCGTATTACGCTATAAATCTCCGTAACCGAATGGTTCGGCTGGCCTCGTTGCTGAAAGGAAAGTTTCCCTGATGGAGTCCGTCCTCCCTCTTTTGTCCGACCCCGCCGCCTGGGTGGCGCTCGTCACACTGATTGTCATGGAAGTCGTGCTCGGCATCGACAACCTGATCTTCATCTCGATCCTCACCAACAAGCTTCCACCCGAACAACGTGAAAAAGCCCGCCGCATCGGCATCGGGCTTGCGCTTGTAATGCGGCTTGGACTGCTTGGGACTGTCGCATGGATCGTACAGCTCACGACCCCCGTCTTCGAAATCTTCGGTCATGCGTTCTCCTGGAAGGACATGATCCTTATCGGCGGCGGCCTTTTCCTGATGTGGAAGGCGACGAAGGAAATTCACCACAATGTCGATCCTGAAGATCATAAGGAAGACATGGTGGGTGGAGCGGTAACGATGAATTTCGGCTCGGCTATCGGCCAGATCCTGCTACTCGACCTGGTTTTCTCGGTCGACAGTATCATCACCGCCGTTGGGATGACCCCTCACCTGCCGATCATGATTATCGCCGTGGTCGTGGCCGTCGTTGTCATGCTCCTTGCTGCAACGCCGCTCGCCAACTTCATTGAGCGCAACCCGACGATCGTCATGCTGGCCTTGGCCTTCCTCATGATGATCGGCATGACGCTGATCGCCGAGGGCATGGGCTTCCATGTTCCAAAGGGCTACGTCTACGCGGCAATGGCGTTCTCGGCACTGGTCGAGCTCCTGAACATGCTCGCGCGCAATGCGCGTCGCAGAAAAAAAGCCGACGCAACCGATACGCACTGATCCTGGAGCGAATTTTCATTCCTCTCCTCCTTTTAAGGCCCGCCGCCCGGCGGGCCTTTTTCATTCCATGGGACACTTTTTTCGCGGAACTCCGACAAGTCGCCTTGCGTTCTCAGGCTGCCCCACCGACAAGAGTGACCAAACCGCACTCGCCCATCTGAAAGCCGACAGACAGCATGACAACAGACCAGATCCTCGCCTTTGCCGTGATCGCCGCCATGATGCTGGCTTTTATCTGGGACAAGGTGAGATATGACGTCGTCGCCTGCAGCGCGCTTCTTGTGGCCGTGGCACTGGGGGTCGTGCCCTTCGAAAAGGCGTTCTCCGGTTTTTCCGATGACATTGTCATTATCGTTGCGAGCGCATTGATCGTCAGTTCGGCGGTGGCACGCTCCGGTATCGTCGACATGACGATCAAAAAGTATTTTCCGGAAATGCACTCAAAAGGCCTGCAGCTTGCATTTCTGATGATCCTTGTCGCGGTGATGTCGGCCTTCATCAAGAACATCGGTGCGCTTGCCATCATGATGCCGGTTGCCTTCCAATTTGCCCGCAAGTCTGGAAGTCCCGTTTCATATTACCTGATGCCAATGGCCTTCGCCGCGCTACTGGGTGGATTGATGACGCAGATCGGCACGTCTCCCAACATTGTGGTGTCACGACTGCGCGAAGAGATGACCGGTCAAAGCTTCTCGATGTTCGACTTTACGCCAGTCGGAGCGGGGTTGACGGTCATTGGCATCATTTTCCTCACGTTCGGATACCGCCTTCTACCGGTGCGAGCGCGCCAGCAGACATCGGTGGAAGACATACTGGACCAGTCTGCCTACACAGCAGAAGCGACCTTGCCTGCCGACAGCGCGTATTCTGATTCAGCGCTGCGGGAACTTCTCAAAAAGGGCGACGGCGACGTCATAGCGAGTACCATTCTGCGTGGTTCAAGACGAATTTCCCCTTTCCCTGACGTCAAGTTGAAAGCCGGTGACACTGTTCTTCTTGAAGGTAGCCCGGAAGGATTGGACCGCATTGTTTCCCAGGCGAAGCTTCAGCTTTCCGGCAAGCCGCTGACCGAAAACGGCCAGAAAACCGCCGACCTCATTTCCATGGAAGCAGTCATCAGCAATGAATCGCTGATGAGCGGCATATCTGCGCGCGAACTCGCGCTTTCCTACACGCGTGGCGTCAACTTGATTGCTGTTTCACGTCGCGGCCAGCGTGTTAGCCAGCGACTGAGCGAACTGACGCTTCAGGCAGGAGACGTCATCCTTCTTCAGGGCAGTCGCAAGAATCTGCCGCAAGTTCTGCAGGAATTTTCTCTCCTGCCCCTTGCACAACGGGAAATCCTGCTTGGCACACAACGCCGTGCGTTGATCCCCGTGATAGTGCTGGCGGCAGCGATGCTTGCGGCCGGCAGCGGATTGCTACCCGTTGCGGTCGCTTTTTTTGCGGCAGCATTCCTGATGATCGTCGTCGGAGCGATCCCGCTGAGCGACGTCTACAAATCGATAGACGGGCCAATTCTCGTCATGTTGGCAGCCCTTATTCCCGTCAGTGATTCATTGCGCACCAGCGGCGCAAGTGATCTCATTGCCGAATGGCTGGGTCATGCTGCGCAGGGTATGCCTCCATTCGTGGCGCTCGGCATGATCCTCCTGACGGCAATGGCCGTCACGCCGTTCCTCAACAATGCCGCGACCGTCCTTGTCATGGCCCCGATTGCCGCAGGCTTCGCTACGACGCTCGGATTTCGCCCCGAGGCTTTCCTGATGGCGGTGGCAATCGGCGCAGGATGTGATTTCCTGACCCCGATTGGCCACCAGTGCAATACGCTGGTCATGGGGCCCGGCGGATACCGCTTTAGCGACTATCCGCGCCTTGGGCTTCCGTTGTCGATCATGATCGTCATCGTTAGCATTCCCATGCTACTCTACGTTTGGCCCGTTTCCTGACCGCGGGAAATATCCTTATTTCCTTGACGCCTGCAGCATAATATGGCCTAAGCCCAAGCCGAATGGGAAACTGCAAAATGCGCTTCATTGCGCCCGTTTGCAGCCGTTCCTGCCGCATTCAACGTAAATCTTGCTGATAACTGGGCAAAACCGCCCTTATCACAGTCACGTCACGACGAGTGAATTTCATGACCACTTCCGGCGTTCGCGTCCGCATTGCCCCTTCTCCCACAGGCGAGCCGCATGTCGGCACCGCCTACATCGCCCTCTTCAACTATCTCTTCGCCCAGAAACACGGCGGCGAGTTCATTCTGCGCATCGAAGACACCGATGCGACGCGCTCTACGCGCGAGTATGAGGAGAAGGTGCTAGAAGCACTGAAATGGACCGGGCTGAAATGGTCTGAAGGTCCCGATGTCGGCGGTCCATACGGTCCTTACCGCCAGTCTGAGCGCAAGGACATGTACTGGCCCTACGCACAGGATTTGCTGGACAAGGGTCATGCCTTCCGTTGCTTCTGCACACCGGAGCGCCTCGAACAGATGCGCGAAGGACAGCGTGCCGCCGGCAAGCCGCCAAAATATGACGGTCTCTGCCTCAGCTATAGTGCCGAAGAAGTGACGAAGCGCCTTGATGCGGGCGAAAGCTCCGTCGTGCGCATGAAGATCCCGACCGAAGGCTCCTGCGACTTCACAGATGGCGTATACGGCGACGTATCGATCCCTTGGGATGCCGTCGACATGCAAGTGCTGATCAAAGCCGACGGCATGCCAACCTATCACATGGCCAACGTCATCGACGACCATCTGATGAAGATCACCCACGTTGCCCGTGGCGAAGAATGGCTGGCTTCCGTCCCGAAGCACATCCTGCTTTACCGTTATTTCGGTTGGCAGGAGCCGGTGTTCATGCATCTTTCCCTGATGCGCAATGCGGACAAGTCCAAGCTTTCCAAGCGCAAGAATCCGACATCGATTTCATACTATTCGGCTCTCGGTTACCTGCCGGAAGCATTGATGAACTTCCTTGGTCTGTTCTTCATCCAGATCGCCGAGGGCGAAGAACTTCTGACCATGGACGAACTGGCGCAGAAGTTTGATCCGGACGCGCTCTCCAAAGCGGGTGCAATTTTCGACATCCAGAAGCTCGACTGGCTGAATGGCCGCTGGCTGCGCGAAAAGCTCACGCCGGAGGAATTCATTTCCCGTTCTCTGGAATGGGCGATGGAAAATCAGCGTTTGACCGAAGGTCTGAAGCTTTCCCAAAGCCGCATTTCAAGGCTGGGCGAGTTGCCGAACCTGGCAGGTTTCCTGCTTTCCAGTGATGTCGGTCTCACGCCTCAGTCCTTCGCAGGCCTCAAGAGCAAGCCCGAAGAAATCCACGAGATCCTGACGACTGTCGCCGCTGATCTCGAAAAGATGCCTGACTGGAATGTTGAAGCGATCGAGGCCGAACTGCGCGATATAGCCGAACGTACGGGCAAGAAGCTGCGCGTCGTGACGCCGCCACTGTTCGTGGCCATGTCCGGTTCGTCGCGATCATTGCCATTGTTCGATTCCATGGCGCTGCTTGGCCGCTCTGTCGTCCGCCAGCGCCTCAAGATCGCGATTGCCGTCGTGGCCTCCATGGTCGGTGCAGCCTGAGTTTCGGAAAGACAAGATAATGAACGACAAGACGACAGAAACGACAGCCCTTTCCTCCGACGCCACCGAGGTCCGTCGGCAGAAACTTGCACTGCTGCGTGAGCAGATCGGCGACGTCTACCCTGCGCACTTCCATCGGACGCTGACCAATGCGGAACTGGCGGAGAAATACGCAGATATTGAAGCGGACGTCGAAACCGGTGATACCGTCACCGTGGCTGGTCGCGTTTATTCCTCGCGTAACTCCGGGATGTTCATGGATATCCATGATGCCTCCGGCAAGGTGCAGATTTTCTCGCACAAAGATACGACCCCGGAATCTGCACGTGCGCTGCTGCCAATGATCGACATTGGTGACATCATCGGCGTGACCGGCAAGGTGCGCCGCACCAAGCGCGGTGAACTGACAATCAACGCCGAAGAAATCACCATGCTCACCAAGTCGCTGCTGCCCATGCCGGAGAAGTGGCATGGCGTCTCCGATATTGAGCTGCGCTACCGCAAGCGTCACCTCGACATTCTCTCCAACGAGGAATCCAAGCTTCGCTTCCAGCAGCGTTCGAAGATCGTGTCCGGCATCCGACGTTTCATGGAAGCCGAAGGCTTCCTCGAGGTCGAAACACCGATGCTGCAGACCGTCTACGGCGGCGCGACGGCCGATCCGTTCAAAACCTTCCACAACACGCTGAAGATGGACATGTACCTGCGCATTGCGCCGGAACTGTTCCTGAAGCGCACACTGGTTTCCGGTCTTTCGGACAAGGTGTTCGAAATCAACCGCAACTTCCGCAACGAAGGCGTTTCGACCCGTCACAATCCTGAATTCACGATGATGGAGTGCTACTGGGCCTACGCGGACTACGAGGACATCATGGGCCTTGTGGAGCGTCTATTCGAAACCCTGGCCGTTGCAATCCACGGTACGACGGAAGTGGAATTCCAGGGCCAGACCATCTCCTTCAAGGGACCGTTCAAGCGCGTTCCGATGCCGGATGCCGTCAAGGAAGCGACCGGCATCGATTTCCTCGCCATCAAGACGGATGAGGAAGCCCGTGCCGCCGCCAAGGCTGCCGGTTTCGCCGTCGAGAAGGATTGGACCTGGGGCGAATGCCTTGCCTTCATCTTCGAAGAAAAGGTTGAGGGCACGCTGATCCAGCCGAGCCATGTCACTCATTTCCCGAAGGACATTTCGCCCTTTGCCAAGGAAGTGCCGGGCGAACCACGCCTCGTTGAGCGCTTCGAAAGCTATTGCAATGCCTGGGAAGTCGGCAACGCGTTCTCGGAACTTAACGATCCGGAAGAACAACGTCGACGTATGGTCGAGCAACTCGAGCAAGCTCATGCACGTGGCGAGAAAGACAAGCAGCTCGATGACGAGTTTCTTGACGCAATCGACCAGGGTATGCCGCCTGCCGGCGGTCTCGGCATCGGTGTCGACCGTCTTATCATGCTGCTGACCAACGCTCCGTCGATCCGCGATGTGATCCTGTTCCCGGCTCGCCGCAACAAGGCGGACTGAGAACCTCGCTGTTCAGCGGTCGATAATTTGACAGAAAACTAAGCCTCTCTCCGGAGAGGCTTTTTCATTGGCTCCGGGCGACGCGCGATATGCTTTGGGATGTTGACGGCGTCGAGACAATGGCTGCCGTTAGTGGCCGGCCTTTTCCGGCGCGTCGTGTGATGGTTCCGCGGCCGGAGCATCATGATCAGCGGATTTTTCTTCCGCTGCTTGGGCCGTTGTGGCGCCTTTTCCGAAAATCAGCGTCTTGATGTAAGCGAGACTGAACATGCTCTCGCTCTCTGCAACGGGCGTCGAGGTCAAAAGCTCATCGCTGTCGGTTTCACCGTGCGCCTGTGGTGCAGAAGTTTCCCCGTGACCTTCAGATTTCGGCTCGTCATGGCCCGCCTCTGCTGGTGCTTCTCCATGACCACCACTGTCTTTCGCTTCGCCGTGGCCGGCGGGCTTTTTCGCACCATGTCCGGCGTCCTGCGCCTCGACCGGCGAATTGCAATCAGCGGCATCTGTCAGGCTCGCTGCCATCTCCTCGGCATCTTCAAGCGGCAGATCGATACGCAGACCATAAAATTGGCCGCTCCCGTTTGCGGGACCATCATAATAATAGGCAGAATACCGCTGGCTCTCAGTACCTTCGGGAAGCTTCGTCTGGTCGGGCACAAAAACGACTTGTGCTGCGATTGCACGACCACGCATCTCAGAGCGCAGTTGTGGCCCATCCCTGTCGAGAACGGACACCTGGACAAGGTCAGGTTTCTGTTTGTCGTAGACAGCCTTTGCGACGCGCAGCGCCGTCTTCACGCGCTCTGTTCCGTCGCCACCTTGCGTGCGCACGAATTTCCGAACCCAAAGTGAGCCGTTTTTCTTAATGTTGACAGTCTGAACAACGTCGCAGGTCAACCCGTTGACGGAAGCATAGGACGGACCAAACAACCGTTCGCTGCCGATCAACACGGCAGCAGAACCGGTCGCGCCCGCAAGGAGCAGGATACCGCCTCCAATCAAAACGAGTTTGCGCGAAAACCGCATTCGTTTGAATACAGCCTTCACACGCGACATCCCGACATTCATTACCCCGTCAATCGCCCTCGTCCCGGGCGGTGGCTCGACGAAGGCGGAACACACGCGGGACGCAAAATGCCGACGGCGAATCGTGCCTCAGCCATCCGATACTGACCTCTTCTCCTTGAAAAAAGTTTAATTGCCGGGGCGGCGTCGGGGCAAAAATGCGTCGTTTCCGGACATTCATAAATTGCGAATGATTTGCAATAGCATTGACAAGGCTGTTTTTATGCCAGATGGTGTTGCGAATTAATCGCAACA
Organism: Agrobacterium tumefaciens; assembly: GCA_025559845.1. Lineage (NCBI taxonomy): Bacteria > Pseudomonadati > Pseudomonadota > Alphaproteobacteria > Hyphomicrobiales > Rhizobiaceae > Agrobacterium > Agrobacterium tumefaciens. The sequence goes on along the minus strand of CP048470.1, from coordinate 2,057,027 downwards.
AGTGATCGGTGAATGACGTGACGTTTCAAATTATCAGGCATGCTGTTTTCGCTCTCGCACTTTCTCTGCCCGGCGCAGCTCTTGCCGCCGAAAAACCAACGGTGGTTACCACCTTCACGATCATTGCCGACATGGCACGCAATGTTGCAGGCGACGCAGCCGATGTCGAAAGCATCACCAAACCCGGTGCTGAGATTCACAACTATCAGCCGACACCACGGGATATCCTGAAAGCCCGCAAAGCCGACCTCGTGTTGCGCAACGGGCTAAATCTGGAATTGTGGTTCGAAAAGTTCCTCGCCAACCTTTCCGGCGTTCCGAGCGTCACAGTTACGGATGGCATCGAGCCGATGTCGATCAGTGGCGGCGCTTATGAGGGCAAGCCGAATCCGCACGCCTGGATGTCGCCGGATAACGCATTGATCTACGTTGAAAATATCCGAAAGGGCCTGACCGAGATCGACCCTGCCAATGCTCAGGTTTACGCAACCAACGCAAAAACCTACTCCGACAAAATCAGAGCGACCATCGAGCCAATCCGTGAAGAGCTTTCTTCTCTGCCTGAAGACAAGCGCTGGCTGGTTACAAGCGAGGGCGCTTTTTCGTACCTCGCCCGTGATTTCGGCCTGAAGGAACTTTATCTCTGGCCGGTCAATGCCGATAGCCAAGGCACGCCACAACAGGTTCGCGGCGTTATCGACGCGATGCGCGAACACGCCATTCACGTCATCTTCAGCGAGAGCACGGTGTCCGCAGATCCAGCCAAACAGGTAGCCAAAGAAACCGGTGCCACCTACGGGGGCGTGCTTTACGTCGACTCGTTGAGCGAGACCGACGGCCCCGTTCCGACCTATCTCGATCTTCTGCGGGTAACGAGCGACACTATTGCCAAAGGCCTGTCGTCATGAGGATGGGCAACAAGCGTAATGACGGCGGCCTTTCCGTTCAAAATGCGACGGTAACCTATCGTAACGGCCATACCGCGTTAAGGAATGCCAGCTTTTCCATTCCACGCGGCACGATCACTGCGCTGGTCGGCGTCAATGGTGCGGGCAAGTCGACGATCTTCAAGGCGATCATGGGTTTCGTACCCCTGGCAGCCGGCGAGGTATCGATTTTTGACCAGCCAGTTCGCGATGCGCTCCGAAAAAATCTCGTTGCCTATGTACCGCAGGCAGAGGAAGTCGACTGGAGCTTTCCGGTGCTGGTGGAAGATGTGGTAATGATGGGCCGCTATGGCCACATGAACTTCCTGCGTATCCCGTCCCGGCGCGACCACCAGATGGTTGAAGAGGCGCTGAAACGCGTCAACATGCTGGACTACCGCAAGCGTCAGATCGGTGAGCTTTCCGGCGGTCAGAAAAAACGGGTCTTTCTGGCCCGAGCGCTCGCGCAAGAAGGCCAGGTCATTCTTCTCGATGAGCCCTTTACCGGCGTCGACGTTACAACAGAAGAACAGATCATCGCCCTCTTGAAGGCATTGCGCGATGAAGGGCGGATCATGCTGGTTTCCACCCATAATCTGGGCAGTGTACCTGAGTTCTGTGATCGCGCCGTATTTGTGAAGGGTACGGTGCTGGCATCTGGCAAGACGGCAGATACCTTTACCGAGGAGAACCTTCAGAAGGCCTTTGGCGGAAGCCTGCGGCATTTCATACTCGGGGGCAAAGACCTGCACGACGATGCCGATCCGCGTCGTCTGAAAGTCATTACCGATGATGAACGGCCTTTCGTGATCTATGGCAAAAATGGGAGCAACGGCGAGAAGACGTCAGATCGCAACCCAGTAGAAAGAACGCCAGATGACAGTACAATGGAGAAGAGTGATGATCGACACTCTTCTTGAGCCATTTACATATGGCTACATGCTGAACGCGATCTGGGTCAGCGCGCTTGTGGGCGGGGTATGTGGTTTTCTGTCTGCCTATCTGATGCTGAAAGGCTGGTCGTTGATTGGAGACGCTCTCTCCCATGCCATCGTCCCGGGTGTAGCAGGTGCTTATATGCTCGGCCTTCCCTTTTCTCTTGGCGCATTTTTGTCAGGTGGACTGGCGGCTGGCGCCATGCTGTTTTTAAACCAGAAGACGCGTCTGAAAGAAGACGCGATCATCGGGTTGATTTTTACATCGTTTTTCGGCCTTGGCCTGTTCATGGTCTCGCTCTCGCCAACTTCCATCAACATTCAGACCATTGTTCTCGGCAACATTCTGGCAATCACGGCCGAGGATACACTTCAGCTCGCATTGATCGGCGGCATCAGTCTGTTGGTTCTCGCACTCAAATGGCGGGATTTCATGGTTGTGTTCTTCGATGAAAATCATGCCCGCACCATTGGGCTGCGACCAGAAATCCTCAAGGTCATATTCTTCACGCTTCTTGCGGCCTCTACCGTTGCCGCATTACAGACTGTCGGTGCGTTTCTGGTGGTGGCAATGGTCGTCACCCCTGGCGCCACCGCCTACCTCCTGACCGATCGCTTCGAACGGTTGATCCTGATGAGCTTCATCATCGGGGCGGCAACAAGTTTCACCGGTGCCTATCTCAGCTACTTCCTGAATGGCGCAACCGGCGGCGTCATCGTCGTGCTTCAAACCGCGATATTCCTCACCGCCTTTGTCTTCGCTCCCAAGCATGGGCTCCTCGCAGCAAGGGCAAGAGCCAGGGAAGCGCTGGAGGACGTGCAATGAGCGAATACCTCGAGCTGGCGATTCTTCCGTTCCAGCTACCCTTCATGCAATACGCGTTCATCATCACCCTGATGATCGCAATACCCATGGCGATGCTGTCCTGCCTTCTCGTTCTGAAGGGCTGGTCATTGATGGGAGACGCGGTCTCGCACGCCGTCCTTCCCGGCGTGGTTATCGCCTATATTGTTGGCATTCCGCTTTCCATCGGCGCTTTCATCGCCGGCATGATCTGTGCTCTCGGCACCGGCTTCATCAAGGAAAACAGTCGTATCAAGGAAGATACCGTGCTCGGGATTGTTTTTTCCGGCATGTTTGGTCTCGGCCTGGTGCTCTACGTGAAGGTACAGAGCGACGTCCATCTCGATCATATTCTTTTTGGTGACATGCTCGGAATATCCGTCGCAGACATGATCGAAACAGGTGTGATTGCGCTCCTCGCCACCTTGTTCCTGGGGGTTCTGCGCAAGGACCTGCTGGTCAACGCCTTCGATGCGCAACATGCAAGAGCGATTGGCCTCCCCGTCCGTCTGCTGCACTACGGTCTGCTGATGGTACTTTCCCTGACTGTGGTGGGTGCATTGAAAGCCGTCGGTATCATCCTGTCGGTCGCCATGCTCGTTGCACCGGGAGCAATCGCCTTTTTGCTCACCAGACGGTTTGCTTCCATGCTGCTGGTGGCCATTTCGGTCGCGGTTGTCGCATCGCTTGCAGGAATATGGCTGAGCTTCCTGATTGACAGCGCGCCTGCACCGACAATCGTCCTTTTCATGAGCCTGTTTTTCGTTGCGACCTTCATTCGCACGACGATCAAGGCTCGACAGACAGATGTGGAAAATCGACAGATGAACTAAACGAACCTTTTTTCGTAAGTCGCGGAACATTTTCGCCTTTTGCGCGTCAATTCCACGGGCCTTCGGCAAAGTTGCAGGCCCGGCAAACCTGAGCGAAAGGTGAGACGCCATGCTGAAATGGGCCCTTATTTTCTTTATTATTTCTCTCGTCGCGGGCGTTTTCGGTTTTACCGGCATCTCCGCTGCGGCTGCGGGCGTTGCACGCATCCTGTTCTTTATCGCTGTGGTGATCTTCCTGGTGTTCCTGGTGCTCGCCCTGATGGCTGGCAGCGCCGTGGTTTAACCGGACACTGCAATTAAAAAAGCGACCGGCATAGGCCGGTCGCTTCTCCTCTCTCCCGTATAACTTTTAGTCAGCCGGTCCAACCGCCGTCAATGACATGGGCTTGGCCTGTCGTGAAACCAGCCTCGTCTGACGCGAGATAGGTGACAAGTGCAGCGATCTCTTCTGCAGTGGCAATCCGTCCCATCGGCTGGCGCGCGATGAAGTCGGCAAGAGCCTGTTCATAGTTACCCGTGGCGCGCAGACGATCGTGCAGCGACGGGCTGTCGACAGTGCCGGGGCAGATCGCATTGCATCTGACGCCCTTGGTGACATAGTCCGCAGCGATCGCCTTCGTAAGCCCAATGACGGCAGCCTTGGACGCGGTATAGGCAAAACGGTTGGGAACGCCTTTGACGCTGGACGCAACTGACGACATATTCACGATCGCACCCTTACCCTTTGCCAGCATACCGGGAAGGAAAGCACGGCACGTCCGGTACATGGCCTTGGCATTAAGATCGAAGGAGAAATCCCAGTCCTTTTCCTCGCAGTCGAGGATGGTTCCTGCGTGGACAAACCCGGCGCAGTTAAACAGGACATCCGCCGTACCGACCTCAGCCGCAAAAGCCTTGACCGCATCACCGTCCAACACGTTCAGGACACGGGTTTCTGCGCCTTTCAGCGTCGAGAGGGCCTGCTCGTTTATATCTGTCGCAATGACGCGACCGCCGAGTGAAACAAAACGTTCGGCCGCTGCGCGACCGATGCCCTGACCAGCCGCGGTAATGACCACTGTCCGGCCGCTAAAATCCTGCACCATGAAAACCTCCACTTTGGCCAGCGCGTATGGTCACTGGCCGCAAATCCGCTTGATCTCAAATATGGATCGACAATTCATATGTAAACGGGGTATTCATATGCCGTCAAGCAAACAAGCGCGACCCACCGGGATCGTCAGGTGTGTTTGCTGTTATCATGTACCATTCACCGAGACACGATCGAGGCCAGATGACCGAAGAGGACAGCGAAAGGTATCGCGCACCCGCGCTCGACAAGGGGCTCGACATTCTCGAGCTGCTGGCGCGTACCGATGGTGGATTGACGCAGATCGAAATCGCCAAGGCGATCGGCAAAAGCCCTAACGAATTCTACCGTATGCTGGACCGCCTGGTGCGACGCGGATACGTTCAGCGTCAGGAGGGTGACCGCTTTTCTCTGACGCTGAAACTGTTCGGTCTGGCACATTTCCACGCACCCGTCCGGCGACTGGTTTCATTCGCCACTCCCCTGATGCGCGACTTTTCCCAGAAAGCGGGCCAGGCCTGCCACCTCGCCGTCTATGACCGCGGCAGCGTGGTGGTGATCGCTCAACAGGAATCGTCTACCTATTGGGCCATGTCGATACGCGTCGGCGCACAAATGAGCCTCTTTCATACGGGATCAGGGCTCGTTCTGCTTGCATTCCAGACGCAAGGCCAGCGGGACATCATGATCGCCGAGCAATTGCGAGGCGGAAGCGAGGCCATGCCTGAAAACCTTAAGGAACGGCTCCTCAGGGTACGGGATAGCGGTTATGAATCGATGGATAGCTTGCAGACCGCGGGTGTGCGGAATATTTCTGCTCCCGTCCTGACACTCGACGGGACCGCTCTTGCGGTCGTGACGTGCCCTTATATCACCACGCTCGGCGGCCCTGCTCCCTCCAGAGAAGATTGCGAAGCGCTGATAAGAGACACGGCAAGGCGGATTTCCGAGGTGGTCGCGGGCGAACAAGGCGCCTGACGGACATGCAATAAAAAGAAGGCGCAGCCGACAGGGGTCCGGCAGCGCCTTCAATGACTGGAGATTTATAAGAGAGAAACGCTTTAACCAGGCAAAGCGTTCCCTTTTTTTGATCAGGCAGCAGCCAGAGCCAGTTCCTTGCGAACCATCTCGCGCAACGTCACGAGATCCTTGGCGAACAGACGAATACCTTCCGAGAGCTTTTCGGTCGCCATTGCATCTTCGTTCAGCGCCCAGCGGAATGCCTTCTCGTCGAGAGACTTAAACGGCTCCGGCTTGATGTTTTCAGGCGAGAGCTTGCGCTCCAGCGTACCGGAATCCTTATCCAGCTCTTCGAGCAGGGCTGGGCTGATCGTCAGACGATCGCAACCGGCAAGCGCTTCAATTTCGCCGACGTTACGGAAAGAGGCACCCATGACGACAGTCTTGATGTCGTTGGCCTTGTAGTAGTTGTAGATGCTGCGAACAGAAACAACACCCGGATCGGTTTCAGCCGTGTAATTTTCACCGGTCGACTTCTTGTACCAGTCGAGGATACGGCCAACGAACGGGGAGATCAGGAATGCCTTCGCTTCAGCGCAGGCTATCGCCTGGGCCTGGGAGAAGAGAAGCGTCAGGTTGCAGTCAATGCCTTCGGACTGAAGGACTTCAGCAGCCTTGATCCCTTCCCACGTGGAAGCAAGCTTGATGAGGATACGTTCGCGCTCGATGCCGCGCTCCTTGTAGGCCGCAATGATCTGACGCGCCTTGGCAATGGAGGCTTCGCTATCGAATGACAGGTCAGCGTCGACTTCCGTCGAAACGCGTCCAGGCACGAGCCCGGCAAGAGCGGCGCCGACAGAGATGGCGAGACGGTCAGCAACGGCGCCAACAACAGCGTCGGATTGTCCGCCCTGCTTGCGACCCCATGCAACGGCTTCTTTTACCGCGTCCGCAAAGACCGGTGTACCCAAAGCCTTCAAAACGATGGTCGGGTTTGTGGTGCAGTCGACCGGCTTCAGGCGGGCAACAGCTTCAATGTCGCCGGTATCGGCAACAACGGTGGTGATGGCGCGGAGTTGTTCGAGTTTAGACGTCATACCGAGTGATCCTTCATGATCTTTCTAAGACTGATTCAGCCGTCTTTTCGTTCCCGCACTTATGTGCGCCCAAGGCCGAAACCACGGTTCTTTCCGGTCTCGACTATCGCAAGCTGCGGGGCCGGAAGTCAAGACATTTGCGCATCGCAATTGACATAAGTTTCACGCCTGCGATACTCGCCCCCTATCCCATACCCAGTACAGACAATGGCGGAAACCGTGGCGAAACTGAGAAGAGAAACCCATACAGCCTACTCGGAAGCCGCTTCCCTACGCCTTCGTGCTGCGTGGCTCTATTATAATCAGGGAATGACGCAAAAGGATGTCGCGGAAAGGCTCGGTATCAGCCGTTCCACAGTCATCCGGTTGCTTGACGAGGCTATGAAGCGATCTGAGGTTCAGATTTGGATCAATGAAGGCATTGAAGACTTCGTAGGTCTCGCGAGCAGCCTAGAGGCGGCATATGATCTCGATGAGGCGGTCATCGTCCCCTCCTCAGGCAAGGCAACGGCAGACGGCACGGCAAAATCCGTAGGACTTGCGCTCGGACAGTTTCTCTCTGAAGTCGTGCCGAACGATGCCACGATCGGCGTCGGCTGGGGCCGAACGATGACGGCCTCGCTTTCGAGCTTTCGCCCACCACGTCGTGAAAATTGCAAAGTGGTCTCACTCCTTGGCGGCATCGTTGCCGTGCACCAGACGAACCCGCTGGACTATACATGGCGGCTGGCAAGCGCTCTCGGCGCCGAATGTTACATGTTCCTGGCACCGCTTCTGGTCGATTCCATCGCGACCAAACGGGCACTGATCGAAAAATGCGGCTTGGCAACGCTCTACGATCTTGCCGAAACCCTTGACCTCGCGATCGTCTCCTGCGGTGACATCGGGCCCCATTCGACCTCGCTTTCCGAAGGTTTCATCTCGAGGGAGACGTTGCAGGAACTGATCGACGCTGGCTGCGTCTGCGACACCATGTTCAATTTCATCGACGCAGAAGGTCGCTCTGTCGACCACCCGATCAATGAACGCGCCATGGCGATCGATCTCGACACCCTGCGCAAGGCAAAACATATCGTGCTTGCGTCAGGTGGCGCACACCGAGCCATCGCCATTCGCGCAACGATAAAACGCATCGGATGCAACACGTTGATTACGGATGAGGCAGCCGCGACAGCCCTTCTTAAGCTCGCACAGTCCACCCCCGCGTAGCGAAACAGCAGCGTTTGATTACACCTTGCCTGTTTCCCAGCCAAGCATTGCGCGCTTACGCGTCAGCCCCCAGTGGTAGCCGGTAAGTGCACCGCTTTTGCCGACGGCGCGATGGCACGGCACCACGAAGGAAACAGGGTTGGCACCAACCGCGGCCCCAACAGCGCGAGAGGCTGTCGGCTGACCGATGTCGCAAGCGATGTCAGAGTAAGTGACGGCGCGACCCATAGGTATCTTAAGAAGGCTTTCCCATACACGAACCTGAAAATCGGTCCCAAGCAGCACAACACGCAGTGGGCGGTCGGCATTCCACAATGCCGGCTCGAAGATACGGACAGCGTAAGGCGCTGTCGCTTCGCGATCCTCGACGTACTCTGCATTTGGCCAGCGACGCGCCATATCTTCAAAACAGGCACGTTCTTCGCCGGGATCGGCGAAGGCACAGCCCGCAAGCCCACGCTCGGTAATCATCACGAGGGCAAGACCAAATGGCGACGCATGGAATCCGAACCGGATCGTCAAGCCGTTACCTTTAGCCTTCCACTCTCCCGGCGACATGGCCTCATGGGTGACGAACAGATCGTGCAGGCGCCCAGGGCCCGACATGCCGACTTCAATCGAGGTTTCGAGAAGCGGTAAATCTTCTTCTCTCAACAGTCGTTTGGCGTGGTCAAGCGTTACAGCTTGCAGGAATGCTTTTGGGGAAAGACCAGCCCAACGCGTGAACGTTTTCTGTAATTGCGTTGGCGATTGACCAAGTTTTGCGGCGATATGGTCAAGTGACGGCTGATCGCGATAATCCTGCGTCAGGATTTCAATCACCTGACGTACGGTTTCGTAATCCGACCCGACCGGTGTGATATCTTCTTTCAACGTGATATTGGCGTTCATCGCTTGTCTCCTTGGCCGACAAGAAAACCATGCAATTGCCCGTCTCTCCACCCGTTTCTTGCCGAACAGCCTCGCAAGGCACCACGACTGTGGAAAACCCACCGTCGTATCCGCCTCCACGAAAACCGTGGCTCGACCATCAAATCTAGCGACGCGCTTTTGCCAGCGCATTGCCGAAGGCCTTGGCGAAACTCTCACGATCATCGGGGTTGAGAAATGAGCCTATATCGGTTGCTTTCCCTTCGCCCGTGACATGCATGGAAAGAATGCCGATCTCTTCATGTCGCCGCACACGAAAACGCGCCCAGAATGGATTGAAGCGGTGCTCAATCATGCGACCGGCAGGTGAGAACTTTCGAATGGACAGGCTGGAGCGTGAGACGCTGACTTCCTCACGTGCGTCGGCAGCCCGATAATTGGCGCGGAAAGCCCAATAGAGCAGGAGAAAATCCACGCCGAAAAACAGTCCAACCGGCCAGGCACCTGTCGTCAGAAAGAAAATGCCGTAGCAGAAACAAACAAGGCCAGACACTGCAAGCAACATCCGAAACCCCTTGCGTCCAAGTGATCGGTACGGAACAAGTTCAGCAGCGAAAATCGGCTTGTCTTCAGGCGTATCCACGTTGTTTCCTCAAGGGCCTCTGGATATAGATGACCCATGAAAGTTGCCAGAAAACGATCCAGCACCCAAACGCCTAAAAAGTCAAATGCGGCTGCAAGCCGCAATTCTCGGCGCGTGAAAACGCTCTACTCAAAAGAAGAGCTGACCGAAATCTTCCGCCGCTTTTCAATCCAGCGGCCGGAGCCGAAAGGTGAGTTGGAACATACCAATCCATTCACGTTGCTGGTCGCAGTGGCTCTGTCGGCGCAAGCAACCGATGTTGGGGTCAACCGTGCAACACGCGCCTTGTTCAAGATTGCCGACACGCCAGAGAAAATGCTTGAACTTGGCGAAGAGCGGCTTATCAACCATATCAAAACCATCGGGCTTTACCGCAACAAGGCCAAGAACGTCATTGCTCTGTCTCGGATGCTGATCGACAACTATGGTGGTTCTGTACCCAAAAGCCGCGATGAATTGGTGACGCTGCCCGGCGTTGGTCGCAAGACCGCCAATGTCGTTATGTCCATGGCCTTCGGAATCCCTACGCTGGCTGTGGACACCCACGTTTTTCGTATTGCCAACCGGCTCTGTCTTGCGCCGGGGAAAACCCCGGACGAAGTTGAGGACCGGCTGGTAAGGATCATTCCAGAACCCTACCTGTTCCACGCCCATCACTGGCTGATCCTGCACGGACGATATTGCTGCAAGGCACGCAAGCCGGAATGCGAAAGATGCGTGATCGCCGATATTTGCAAGTCACCGGAAAAGACCTTCGACATCCCTGCTCCACTCGTTGAGCTGCCGGCCCAGCTTTTCGGCGCATCCAGTGGCGAATGAGGCGACACAACAAAAGGAAGGCCGCGTCTCGCGACGAGACGTCAAAGGCCCCGGCTACCTTGCAAAAATAGATCCCGTTCGTCTTGTTGGGGACGTCACAGCTTTATGAAGATGAACCATCATTGAGGCAGCGAAAAGCGGCGTCAGCAGGTTAAGGAACGGCACCGCCAGAAATCCGGCAATCACCATCCCGGCCATGAGGACGGTTGTCCGATGTTTGACGCGCAGAGCCCTTGCTTCTGCCGGTGGGTGAAAACGCATGGCTGCGAATTCGAAGAATTCCCGTCCGAGAAGATAACCGTTCACCAGGAAGAACGCGATGAGATTGACCCCCGGGACCAGCAGGAGGAACAACGCAACGATGTTGCCGGCAATAATGACGCCGAAGAACTTGACCGACGACAGCATCGCTTCGCCCAGCGGCAACGCATGGCCTGGCCGATCATCCGGATAATCTCTCTTCTCGACAACCTCAGCAACATCATCGAGAAACAGGCCGGCGATAATGGCCGTTACCGGCGATATCAAAAGCGCAAGCGCAAGCGCCAGCCCAATACCCGCCAAAATGGCGAAAACAAAGGTAAGCCATCCAGCCCAGTCGGGGATACCGGGAATCAGCGTATCCACCCAGGGTAGAGCGAAATAGATGAAAACGGAGCGGATGGTAAACCAGAGGGCAGTTAGCACCAGAAGGGTGATCCCAAGCACCTTCCAAAAGACAGATCGCGTTTCGGCAGCAAAAAGATTGCCAAAAGCCCGCCTTGCAGCATCCAGTATCATTAATTGCTCCCGATCTGGGCGTCACAAGCCCCATTTCATCCAAAACAACAGATAGGAAAGCCCGTCGTCTTCAACAAGGAGAACACCGAACGGCAAGCCTTCGAAATAAAATCAAGGATGGAATTTTGCTTGAATAAAAGTCCCCGCTAAAATATAATAAACAACCCATAATAAATTATATTTCGGTCCACGGGAGGACATGACCGAAACAGCTAGCTCGTCACCGTGAAATAGCGTCCTGTCCGGCTTTTCCAGCCGGCAGCCTTACAAACATAACATCGTCCATTAAACACGAATGAATGAGGCGTTGGTGGAAAAGCTGCTACTCAATTTGACACGTGCCATGAAAGGCGGAACACCGTCCGAACGCAAGATCGCCAAATATCTGATCGAGCACCTGGACGAATTACCCTTTGAAACGGCCGCAACGCTCGCCGCCAAACTCGGCTTGAGCCCCATGACAGTCGGTCGCTTTCTGCGATCACTCGGATATCGCCAGTTCAGCGATATCCGCGCCGATCTCAGGCAAGCGGAGGAAACGGCTGGCGCTGAGCGTGTCTCGACAAAGGAAAATGAACAAAGCCATACGAACCCATTTTCTCAATTGTTACTGCAACAAATACAGGCCGTTCAGACCGCTTTCGACATGACATCGCAACCGGTCTGGCGACTTGCCATGAACGAGATTGCGGCCGCGCCTCAGGTCTTTCTTGCTCCCTCGTCAGAAGGGTCAGGCGCCGGCCGATATTTCCATGGACGCATGCTGGAATATCGCAAAAACGTTCATTACCTCAGCAGCGACAGTTCTGCCTACGTGTCACTGTGGGATTCCGACCCACGCAGCACCCTGCTCATCATGATGGATGGCGGCGGCAACCTGGCAACATTGCAGCGGCTCTCAACCACCGCACGCAAAAGCGGATATCGAACGCTGCTGATTACAACGCGCTTCTATGAGTGGGGGCCTGAAAGCGCCGACATCTGTCTCGCCATGCCGCTTGTTCCAAGTGGCGGGCAGGGTCTGCTTCAACTTGTTTCACTGATGGAGTTTGCACTGTGCACATTGGCGGCAAACGCCGACGAGGTGTGCAAGGCCCGACTGAAAAACCTGACGAGCCTGAAACGTGCGCTCAGCGCCTGACCGCGGCTCAAAGGCTTTCCAGTTCCTGCCGGTGACGATGCATGGCAAGAAAACGACGGTAATCCCTGTCGTAACCCTTCGCTGCGGACGCTCTCACCGGAACCTCGTCTCCGCCCGGATACATTGCAGCGCCCGCTGCTGCTAGGCCATCGTAGACATGTCCGGCCGATGCCGCCGTCATTGCCGTTCCGAGCAGGACGGCGTCGGCAGTTTTGGGAACAACGATGCGCTTCCCGGTCACGTCAGCATAAAGCTCAATCAAGAGCGGATTTTTTACATGTCCGCCAGTCACATGAAGTGTCTCGATAACGTAGCCGAAAGCTTCCATCGTATCGAGAACGTGGCGTGCTCCGAGAGCTATCGCGACCGCCGTTCGCCAGTAAAGCCGACACAGATTGTCGAAGGAGGTATCGAGGGTCAGGCCACTAATGACACCGACCGCATGAGGATCGGCCAAGGGGGACCGGTTGCCGTGGAAATCGGGCAAGACATGCAGCCGATCGGCGAAACTATCGCCTTCTCGGGCACGCAACTCCATGACACGGCTGACGATACGACCGTGCAATTGCGAATTTGGTTCGCCACCTGCAGCATGCATCCTGACGATATGATCGAGAAGCGCGCCTGTCGCAGACTGGCCGCCCTCGACCAGCCAGTGATCGGGCAATACCGCTTGCCAATAAGGCCCCCACAGACTCTGTCCAGGCATCTGCTCTTCGGACAAAGCGACAAGGCAGCTTGAGGTGCCGGCAATCAACGCCACGTGTCTGCCAACGTCCGATTGAAGAGAACCACCGAGCGCACCAAGCGCACCGGCATAGGCATCTATCATGCCTGGCGCGACGTGGCACTGGCAGTCAAGACCGAGTTCGGCGGCAGCATCCGGCGTCAGGGTGCCCATGCTGCCACCCGGCTGAACCGTCAGTTCAGGCAGGCCTGCCCGTTCAACGAGATCGGATAACCCTGCCACAGCAAGATAATCTGTCTGCCAGCCAGTTTTCTCCTGCGCCAGAAAATTCCATTTCGCTGTCAACGTGCAATTGGAACGCTGGGCCGATCCAGTCGCCTTCCAGGTCAGGAAGTCAGCCAGATCAAAAGCATAGCCCATCCGTGACCAACTCTCTGGCATATGCTTTTTAAGCCACATCAGTTTCGGCATTTGCATTTCCGGAGACATGCTCTTTCCGGCAAAATCCAGAACCCGGTGCCTGCTATCGGTGAGAAAGTCCGCCTCTCCTATTGCTCGATGATCAAGCCAGACAATTGTGTCGAACCGATCCTCACCTGTTGTCGACACGGATACTGGCTGGCCATCACGCCCGCGTACCACCAATGAACAGGTCGCGTCGAAACCGATTGCAGCGACACTTTCGGCCGAAACCGCAGCGTCGGCGAGAGCTGTACGAACCGCTTTACAGACCGCGTCCCATATGTCTGTGGAGTCATGCTCCGCATGGTTTTCTAGCGGCCTGATCATGACGATTGGATGTGTCGCACGCGCAAGCAGCCTTCCGGCCGGATCAAAAATGCCGGCACGTGCGCTGCCCGTACCGACATCGACAGCGACGAGATTATGACGCATCAGGTTTCGGTTTCCATCCCTCGCGCGACGACCGTAGACCAGGAGATGGAATTGTTCGCGTCAGAGCGCACCACGTTCCACCTGCTTGCCAGAGCCAACCCGCCCCAAATAACCGTCGACAAGTTGGACCAAATCCGGCATCGCGTCAAACACCGCATCTGCGCCGAGCCCAGCGATTTTTTCCCGAAAGGCGGGAAAACGTGCATGCGAACCGCCCGTAAAAGCAAAGACGGTCATTCCTGCCGCTTTTGCCGCGGCGATACCTGCCGGGCTGTCCTCGATGACGATGCATTGACCTGGGTTGGCACCCATCTCACGCGCGGCATGTAAAAAAAGATCAGGAGCTGGCTTACCGTTCTTCACCATGGTAGCGCTGAAGATATGTGGTTCAAAACGGTCAAGAATTCCCGTCAAACCAAGGGAATAGCGGATACGCTCCGGCTGACTGGACGAGGCAACACAGCGCGGCGCAGACAACGTGTCCAGCGTCTCGGCAATGCCGGAGATCGGCTGTAACTCGGTTCGAAACCGCTCGAACAGTGTTGCGCGCATGTGATCAAGAAAATCGATATCCGTTTCGATGCCGTAATCATCAAACAAAGTCGCCGTCATGCTCGATACGCTACGGCCGAGGAACCGGTTATAGGCCTCCTCCTCTCCCATCTCCAGACCGAGATGGGAAAGCATGTCGAGCAGGACTGCGATGGAAACAGGCTCGCTATCGACGAGGACGCCGTCGCAATCGAAAATCAGCAGAGGTTCGTTCCCGTCGCACATTCGCATCACGTCTCGGCCAGCTTGCCGTCCAGATAAAGTTGCAGCGTCTTGGCGGTACCATCTTTCCACAGCGTCGCCAACGCGTGGGCGAAGCGTTTACGGAAAAGCTCCGATTCGGCAACCTCACCGAAGATGTCACGCAAGGCGAGGAACGCCATCGGATCGTCCTTGGCTTTGATGGCTGCAGCCTGAAGCCGTTCGGCACTGGCGTCATTGAACACAATCTGTTTGCCGCTGTCGGACGTTCCGTAGAAGTACCGGCACCAGAGCGCGGAAACGAGAGACAGCCCGACGATGTCCTGGCCCGAGGCCAAACGGTCAGCCGTGGATGGCAGGATGAATTTCGGTTGGCGGTTGGAGCCATCCTGCGCAAGACGCGGAATAGTGTCCCCGATCTTCGGATTGAGAAAGCGGCGTTCGATCAGATCGAAATATTCGTTCAGATCCGTGTCTGGCACAGGCGGAATGATCGGAATGATTTCTTCTTTCTCAAGCTTGGCGAGAAACGAACGGATGAGCGGGTGCTCCATCGCCTCGTGTACGAAATGGACATCAAGAAGAGCAGCGGGATAAGCGATCGCCGCGTGCCCACCGTTGAGGATGCGGATTTTCATATGCTCGTAGGGTGCGACATCGGGCACGAACTGGACCCCTGCCTTTTCAAGCGCCGGTCGACCTGCAGGAAACTTGTCCTCCATCACCCATTGCTTGAACTCTTCGCAAAATACCGGCCAATTATCCTCGATACCGAATTCATCGCGAGCTATGTTGCGCTCACGCTCACCTGTTGCAGGCGTGATGCGATCAACCATGGAGTTCGGGAACGAGACATTCTCGCCAATCCAGGTGGCAAAGGCAGGATCGGAGAGCGCCGCAAGCCCGACAACAGCGTTTTTCGTAACCTTGCCGTTATGAGGAATGTTGTCGCAGGACATGATCGTGAATGGCTGGACACCCTTGTCGCGGCGGGCTTTCAATCCCGCAACGATCAATCCGAACACCGTCTTCGGTGACGACGGGCTGTTTGCATCTCCGACAATTGCGGGATGGGAGGGATTGAAGTCCCCTGATGCATCAATGAAATAACCGCCTTCGGTTATGGTCATCGAAACGATCCGGATCTTTGGATCGGACAGCGCCTCGATCGTGGTCTGCGCAACTCCCACCGGCAGGATGTCGATCATCGGGCCCGTGACGCGGGCGCCGGTGCGATTGTTGTCCTGCTCCACAACAGTGGTCAGGAAATCCTGGGTAGCAAGCTTCTCACGCATCAACTCATCGGAAGGCAAAACACCGGCGCCAACGATCGCAAAATCCTGGTCGGCCCCCATGTTGAAGAGGTCATCAAGATAGACCGCCTGATGGGCACGATGAAAATTGCCGACACCAAAGTGCACCATCCCGGCACTGAGATCAGAACGGGAATAGGCCGGAACCGATGCCGTTTTTTTGGCTTCATCGAGTGTTGCAAGTGAGAGTTTGCATGTCATGTGACGATCCTCAAAAGGGAAACGTTGTTCGTGCCAACAGGAGAATGCTTGTGCATTCTGCAATCAGCTCATCCAGTTGCCGCCATCCACGTTGTAGGTCTGGGCGACGATGTATTCGGCTTCTGCAGAGGCGAGGAAAATCGCCATGCCGGTCAGATCCTCAGCGCGGCCCATGCGGCCAAACGGTACCGCCTCACCAACAAGCTTCTTCTTTTCGCCGCGCGGCCGGTTTTCGTATTTTGCGAAGAGGGCGTCGACACCGTCCCAATGCTCGCCATCCACCACGCCGGGTGCGATCGCGTTGACGTTGATGCCGTGTTTGATGAGATCCAGTCCGGCTGACTGCGTCAGACTGATAACGGCGGCTTTGGTGGCACAATAAACGCCGACGAGGGCTTCACCGCGGCGACCAGCCTGACTGGCCATGTTGATGATCTTGCCGCCGTTGCCGCGCTCAATCATCGACTTCGCCGCTGACTGCATCATGAACAGCGTTCCGGAGACGTTAATGGAGAACAGCCGATCGTAACTGTCGCGCGAGATCTCAACGATGGGTGCCAGATCAAACAGTGCGGCGTTGTTCACGAGAATGTCGATGCCACCTCGCCGGCTTTCCACAGTCCGGATTGCCGTATCGATCGAATGCTGCTTCGTGACGTCGAGCTCTACCGCATAGGCATTCTCGCCGATCTCATTGGCAGTTTTTGCAGCGCGCTCGAAATTGATGTCGGCAATCGCAACCGTCGCGCCTTCCAGCACATAGGCTTCGGCAAATGCGCGACCGATGCCGCGAGCCGACCCCGTAATGAGGGCCGACTTGCCGTTCAGACGTCCACTCATAATGCGACGCCTTTTTCATTGAAGCGATGGACCTTGGTCTCGTCTGGCGAAATGAAAACCGTGTCACCATGCTTGCAGGCAAATTCGCCATCGGCGCGCGCTGTGACCGGACCGATGCCATCTACGTCGAGGTGCAGGAAAGTGTCGGAGCCGAGATGTTCGGCAACGGTCACGGTACCCCTCCACACTCCGTTTTCCTTGGAAAGCGAAAGATGCTCGGGACGGACACCGACGGTTGCGGCACCTTTGGCACGCGCGTAATCACCCGTGATGAGGTTCATGCGCGGCGAACCGATGAAGCCGGCGACGAAGAGGTTTGCGGGGCTGCGGTAAAGCTCCATGGGAGACCCGACCTGTTCGATATTGCCGCGGTTCAACACGACGATCTTGTCAGCCATTGTCATGGCTTCGACCTGATCGTGCGTGACGTAAATCATCGTCGTCTTAAGGGTGTTGTGCAGCTCGGAGATTTCGAGCCGCATTGTGCCGCGCAGGGCCGCATCCAGGTTGGAGAGCGGTTCATCGAACAGGAAGGCAGACGGTTCGCGGACGATGGCGCGACCGATGGCAACACGCTGGCGTTGACCACCGGATAACTGCGAAGGACGACGCTCAAGATAATCGGTCAGATTGAGAACGCGTGCGGCATCTTCGACCTTCTTGTCGATCACGGCCTTGTCGAGTTTGGCCATTTTCAGCGGAAAGGCGATGTTGTTTCTGACGCTCATATGCGGATAGAGCGCGTAAGACTGAAACACCATAGCAAGGCCACGTTCGGCAGGAGCCTTTTCGGTAACATCCTTGCCATCAATGACAATCTGCCCGCCCGAGACATCCTCAAGACCCGCAATGAGACGCAGGAGCGTGGACTTTCCGCAACCGGAAGGACCGACAAACACGACAAATTCGCCATCGTTGATATCAAGATCAATAGAGGGAATGACCTTGGCTTCACCGAAGACCTTGGAGACTTTTTTTAGCGAAATACTGCCCATTTTTATCGTTCCTTGTTATTTCACCGCGCCAAAGGTCAGGCCGCGCACAAGTTGTTTTTGTGAAAACCAGCCGATGACAAGGATCGGTGCGATCGCCATCATCGAGGCTGCCGAAAGCTTTGCCCAGAAAAGCCCCTGCGGACTGGAGAAGGAGGCAATGAATGCCGTCAACGGTGCTGCATTCGTCGTCGTCAACCGGATGGTCCAGAAAGATTCGTTCCACGCAAGGATGACGTTCAGGAGAAGTGTCGAGGCTATGCCTGGAACTGCCATCGGGGTGAGGACATGAATGATCTCGTTCCACAACGAGGCTCCGTCCATACGTGCCGCTTCAAGGATTTCCCCCGGGATTTCGCGAAAATAGGTGTAGAGCATCCATATGACGATCGGCAAATTGATGAAGGTCAGCATGATCGTCAGGCCAATGCGGGTATCGAGAAGGCCGGCATTGCGGAAAATCAGGTAGATCGGCACCAGAACGGCAACCGCCGGCATCATCTTGGTGGAGAGCATCCACATCAAGATGTCCTTGGTGCGCTTCGTCGGAGAAAAGGCCATTGCCCATGCAGCCGGGATGGCGATCATAAGTGCAATGATCGTTGAACCGAGCGACAGGACCACGGAATTCATGAACGGCTTGAAGTAATCGCGCTGCGTCTGCACCGTGATGTAATTTTCCAATGTTCCAGAAGGAATGAGGCTAAACCCGGCGATCGCCTCAGGCTCCGTCTTGATGGATGTGAGGAAGGCGTAAAGGATCGGAAAGAACAGGATGAGGGCAACGGCCCATGCGGCAAGAGAAAAGCCGATCTTGGAGCGGGTTGATGTTTTGCGTGCCATGATCTTTATCCCCTTAGCGATCGAGGTTCTTGCCGACGGCGCGCATCAGGAAGATGGCGACGATGTTGGCGAGGATGACAGCAATGATGCCGCCGGCCGATGCGCCACCGACGTCGTAACCGAGCAGCGCGGTGCGGTAGATGAGGAAGGCGAGGTTGGTGGAGGCGTAACCCGGACCACCGTTGGTGGTAACGAGGATTTCTGCATAGACACCGAGCAGGAAAATCGTCTGGATCAGAATAACGACCGTGATGGCTCGGGAAAGATGCGGCAACGTCAGATAGATGAAGCGGTTGACGAAATTCGCGCCATCCATTTCCGCCGCCTCCTTCTGCTCAGCATCAAGCGATTGCAAGGCAGTGAGGAGGATCAGCGTGGCAAACGGCAACCACTGCCATGCAACGATGATGATGATGGACAGAAGCGGAAATTGCGCGAACCAGTCGACCGGTTGCAGGCCAAAGAAGCGGGCTAGATCAGCAAGTACCCCGTAGCCAGGATGCATGATCATGTTCTTCCAGACCAGTGCGGCGACCGGTGGCATCACGAAAAATGGCGAAATGACGAGGATGCGGACGATACCTTGTCCAAAAATCTCCTGATCAAGCAGCAACGCGATGGCAGTGCCGCCGACGACAGTAATGAGCAGGACACCCCCGACGATCAGGAGCGTGTTCCAGATGGACTGGAAGAAGGCCGGATCGGTGTAGAAGAACTGATAATTGAAGAGCCCAGCAAAACTGACATTGGCAGGGTTCAGAAGATTGTAGTTCTGGAACGAAAACCACAGCGTCATCGCCAGAGGCACGATCATCCAAACCAGCAGCAGCAATACAGACGGTGCAAGCATCAGCCGCGCCAAACCACTTGTGTTCCGCGTCGCCATGGCAACCTCCCACATTCCGGTTGTGCCAGTTGTCGCCGAAGCAGCACGCTGGCCGTTTTTTGTTCTTGATTGGATCGGATGACAGCCGGGCCCACTATCTCGGCCCGGCATAATTGTAACCCTGAAGTATATCGCTGCCCGGCAAGCCTGCCGGACAGCGATCTTCGGGAGGATTACTTGATGTATCCAGCGCGGGTCATCTCACGCGTTGCGGTGGACTGAGCACCTGCCAGTGCATCGTCAACGCTCGACTGACCGGCGACAACAGCCGAGAAGAGCTGACCAACCGTCGTGCCGAGCGCCTGGAACTCAGGGATCGCTACGAACTGACCACCGGTATAGGGAACCGGCTTGACGGTCGGCTTGGTGATATCGGCAGCGTCCATGGCGGCAAGCGTCGGTTTGGCGAATGGAGCCGCCTTTTCATACTCGGCGTTCTTGTAAAGCGAGGTGCGCGTACCTGGAGGCACGTTTGCCCAACCTTCCTTGGAAGCGACGAGGTCCGTGTATTCCTTGCTGGTTGCCCAGGCAATGAACTTCTCGGCCGCGTCAGACTTCTGCGAGCTCTTCGGGATCGCAAGGTTCCAGGACCACAGCCAATTGCCATGGTTCTTCAACTCGCCCTGCGTTGGGAAGATCGCATAGCCAACCTTGTCGGCCACAGTGGAGTCTTTCGGGTTAGACACGAAGGATGCTGCGACGGTCGCATCGATCCACATGCCGCATTTGCCCTGTTGGAACAGCGTCAGATTTTCGTTGAAGCCGTTCGACGACGCACCGGAAGGGCCGGCATCCTTCATCAGATCGACGTAGAACTGCAGAGCATTTTTCCATTCGGGCTGATCGAACTGGGGCTTCCAGTTTTCATCAAACCATCGGCCGCCAAACGAGTTCGTCAGAGCCGTGATGAAGGCCATGTTCTCGCCCCAACCGGCCTTGCCGCGCAGGCAAATACCGTTGATGTCGGCAGAGCGGTCGGTAACCTTGCGCGCCGCGTCACCGATGAATTCCCAGGTCGGGTTTTCAGGCATCTTCAGACCGGCTTTATCGAACAGATCCTTGCGATACATGATCATCGCGGATTCACCGTAGAATGGAGCGGCGTAAAGTTTACCCTCATTGGACAGACCGCCACGAATTGCGGGCAGGAGATCGTCCACGTCGTACTTGTCGCCAAGTTTTTCGAGCGGCAGCAGCCAGCCCTGCTTGGCCCAGATCGGCACTTCGTAGTTGCCGATGGTCATGATGTCGTATTGACCGCCATTGGTGGCGATATCCGTTGTCACACGTTCACGCAGAACGTTTTCTTCGAGCGTGACCCATTCTACCTGAATGTCAGGGTTCTTGGCCGTGAAGTCGGAGGTGAGCCCCTGCATGCGGATCATGTCGCCATTGTTTACGGTGGCGATCGTCAGCGTTTCAGCAGAAGCAAGGGTGGAAAAGGCGAGAGCCGAGCAGGCGCCCAGCAAAATGGTCTTCAACGTCATATCTTCCTCCCAGAAGAAATATTGAGCATTCGCTTTGCTCTGGAGCATTTACTCACCTGGAGGCGATAAAAGTCAAGCAACATCCTGTGCTGCGGCGCACATCAAAAAAACAGAACATTGATTTTATTGAATTATTTTTTGCTCAATGCGTGAGCAAATATTCACTTGTCGCTTCATCAGTGATGATGCCGTTCAGCAAACCTCCCCGCAAAGCAGCGAGAATCGAGGATTGCTTGCGCTGCCCCTGAGCTAGACCGATAACGGTGCAAGTGTCTCGCGAAGGGATAGGAACAGAGGCAACCCGCTCATTGACTGGATGATCCAGCACCTTGCCATCAGCATCATAAAACCAGCCGCAGATCTCCCCGACCGCGCCGTTTTCCATCAGAGCCTTCATCTCGTCGACCCCAAGAAAACCATCAAGGCAGAGAGGCGCATTTTCACCGAGTTCCCCGACCCCGACAAAGGTCACGGATGCCGTAGCACCCAACGCCAGCGTAGAGCGCACGATGGATTGATCATGGAGCAACTCGCGCTCCTCGGCAGACGAGCATAGGACCGGTAACGGCATCGGAAAGTGTCGTGCCTTGATCGCATCAGCCATCGAGAAGATGACGTTGTAGTAGGCCGCAGATCCATCCCGCCCTATATTGCCGGTCAAGGAAACAATCCGATGTTGCGGGCACTCCATCGGCGGCAACTGGTCCACGGCCGCCTTCAGCGTACGCCCGGTTCCTACGGCCAGCACGATCGGCTCAGCACTTTTAAGCCAACGTTCGATTTCAGCCGCCCCCGCCTCAGCAATGCCCACTGTCGAAGAGACGCCCGCAGGGTCGCTCGGCACAACCTCCGCATGTTTCAGGTTAAACCGCTCCTTTAGCCTCTCGGACTTTTCGAGACAGGCAGCGATGGGATGATCAAGCCGCACTTTGATAAGCCGTTCGGCAACAGCAAGCGAGACGAGGCGCTGCGCTGACTGGCGCGAAATCCCCATGGCAGCAGCGATTTCGTCCTGCGTACGGCCCGCGACATAGTAAAGCCAGCCGGCGCGTGCCGCATCGTCAAGCCGCCCATGTGCTGCTTCGCTTCGTTTGGCCATCTCGCTGTCCTTGTCCGTATTGCCTAAACATGTGCTGACATTATTTGCCATCACGTGTCAAACACATGAAGGGGGCCCGAAACGCGCTTGTCACTTGGGAATGACTACCGCGGACAGCACAAAAGCCGGAGAGCGCCGAAGAGCGTTCAGACGGATATTCCCGCCAAAGCAGATGTTTATGTGTCGATTGACGGAGACACCCATTGCGCGGTCAACACCGGTAACCGTCCCCGCCTTGCGGTCGAGAACGGTTTTCCAAACGTCGAAAGCACGTTGCGGCGTTACGCTGCTTCCTGCACCAGGTGGCCAGGCGAGACTTCGCGATAGTTCCGTTGAGGCGGAACGTAGTCGACTGGTCGGATCGGGCTCTTGATCTCATCCGTCGCCATGTTGCGTTTCATCTGCCGTCGTGCAGGATCGGGTACGGGAACTGCCGACATCAGCTTGCGCGTATAGGGATGCTGCGGGTTGTCAAAGACCGCCGCACGTGGGCCGATTTCGACGATTTCACCGAGATACATCACCGCGACACGGTGACTTACCCGCTCAACAACCGCCATATCATGCGAAATAAACAGGAAAGCGAGGTTCAGGTTCTGCTGCAGATCCAGGAGAAGATTGCAGACCTGCGCCTTGATGGACACGTCGAGCGCGGAGACAGCCTCGTCTGCAACGATAACCTTCGGATCGAGCATCAGCGAACGCGCGATTGCCACGCGCTGGCGCTGTCCGCCTGAAAATTCATGCGGGAAACGCTTCATCATATCCGCACTCAGCCCAACTTTTCCCATGAGGTCGGCAGCTTTATCTCGTGCTTCGCTCTTTGAGCCGAGACGATGTTCCACGAACGGCTCCATGATCGCCGCACCGACACTCATGCGCGGATCGAGACTGGCGAACGGGTCCTGGAAAATCATCTGCACACTGCGCCGCATGGTGCGTAGCGTTGCCTTGTCGAGCTTCATAACCTCGTAGCCATCCAGCATGACATTGCCGGATGTGGGCTCGATCAGGCGCGTGATGGAGCGACCGGTGGTGGACTTTCCACAACCGGATTCTCCCACCAATGATAGCGTTTCACCTTCAGCGAGATCAAACGAGACTTTTTCAACCGCGTGCACCGCGCCAGATTTGCGCCCTAGCAGTCCGGAGCGAATGTCGAAGCGTGTGGTCAAATCCTTGACCGCCAGAATTGGCGTTCTCGACGTCGACACGGTGTCCTTGACCTCAATAACAGGCTGGCTTTCACCGGTCTTGATATCGATGATCGGGAAACGCGAAGGCAGTTCGCGCTCCTTCATGGAACCGAGCTTTGGCACGGCCGACAGAAGCGCGCGGGTATAGGGATGCTTGCCGCGATGAAAAATGTCGTCGGTCGTACCGGTTTCCACAACATCGCCACGGAACATGACGATCGTACGATCCGAAACCTCTGCCACAACACCCATGTCGTGAGTGATGAAGAGAACGGACATGCCCTCTTCTTCCTGCAGTGTCTTGATAAGGTCGAGGATCTGCCCCTGGATCGTGACATCCAGAGCGGTCGTCGGCTCGTCAGCGATCAGGAGCTTCGGTTTCGAGGCAAGCGCCATGGCGATCATCACGCGCTGGCGCATGCCACCCGAAAACTGATGTGGATACTCATCGAAACGATTCTTGGCATTCGGGATACGTACCTTCTCCAAGAGACGGATCACCTCGGCCTTTGCTGCCGCCGACGAAATATCCTGATGCACGGTCAATGCCTCGGCAATCTGCTTGCCGATCGGGAAGATCGGGTTGAGGCTGGTCATCGGCTCCTGGAAAATCATCGAGATGTCCTTGCCACGGACCCTGCGCATTTCCTCTTCGGGCAATGCCAGGAGATCGCGACCACCGAGCATGACCCTACCCTCAATCCTGCTCGATTTCTTGTCGAGAAGGCGCATGATCGAAAGTGAGGTGACGCTTTTTCCTGAACCGCTCTCGCCAACGATCGCGACCGTTTCACGCGGTGCGATTTCGAAGCTCATGTTACGGACCACAGGTTTCCAGGCGCCGTCGACGCGAAAGGACGTGGTCATGTTCTGTACGGAGAGGACCGGGCTCACTGAACCGCCAGTCTGTTCCATGGACGTTGCCGCCAAAAGCATGCTGTTCTCCTGAAAAGCAGAAGGCGGCCGCAGGGGCCGCCAGTTGTCTCACGCAGCAAGTGCGGTTTCGGCCATCGAAACCCAGTAGCTGATGCCGTAAGGCAGCGCATCGTCGTTGAAATCATAAGCGGCATTGTGCAGACCGGCGGTGTTACCGTTGCCGATGAATATGAACGCGCCTGGACGTGCCTCAAGCATGTAGGAAAAATCCTCTGCGCCCATATGAGGGTTGGGGTTGGTGTTGACGGCCGTCTTACCTGCCACCCCCATGGCGACGCCGGTCGCGAACTCGGTTTCTTCGGCGTGATTGAAGGTGACGGGGTAACCGCGGTCATATCTCACTTCGGCTGTGGCGCCGTGTGCCATCGCGGTGGCCGTAGCCACTTCTTTCAAGCGTTTTTCGGCAAAATCACGTGTTTCCGGCAAAAGAGTTCGCACCGTTCCCGTCAACGTCACAGCGCCCGGAATGACGTTCGACGCCGTTCCGCCATGCGTCGTCGCGACCGTCACCACGAGCGACTTCAATGGGTCCATCTCCCGCGAAACGATTGATTGCAGTGCGATGATGACGTGTGCAGACGTCAGTACCGGATCGATCGAAAGGTGCGGCGCGGCGGCATGACTGCCCCTACCCGTGATGGTGATTTCAAAACTGTCGGCTGCCGCCATCGTCGAGCCTTTGCGGATGGCAAAGTTGCCGACTGGAATGCCCGGCTCATTGTGCATTCCGTAGACCTGCGAAATGCCAAACTTTTCCATCATGCCGTCGTTCAGCATAGCAAGCGCGCCAGCCCCACCCTCTTCCGCCGGCTGGAAAATCACGGCGACCGAACCTTTGAAATTGCGGGTTTCGGCAAGGTATTGGGCTGCCCCCAGCAGCATTGCAGTATGGCCGTCATGACCACAGGAATGGGCCTTGCCAGGGGTCTTCGAAGACCATGGTTTGCCGCTGGTTTCCAGGATCGGCAGCGCATCCATGTCGGAACGGAAACCGATCGTCGGGCCATCGCCATGACGCCCCTTGATGATGCCGACAACGCCCGTCTTGCCGATGCCTGTTTCCACAATATCGCAACCGAAGGATTGCAGTTTTTCGGCCACGAATTTCGACGTTTCGAAAACGTCATAGAGCAGTTCCGGAGTCTGATGCAGATGGCGCCTCCAGCCGGCAACTTCTTCCTGCATTTCGGCCACTCGGTTCAATATCGGCATTCCCGCTTTTCCTTTTTTTGTTCCCCGCCGGATTGTTGGTCGGCATATTGCGATGGGATTTTTCAGTTTTGCAAGTGTGAATTTTATTGCATGCGCGAAAATTAGGCCCTCAACCTCACGGCACAAATTTTGTTCACCGCCGAAACTTTGGGGGTTGCATTTCAAAAAATCCAACAATAGCATCATGGGGAATGCGAGGAGTATTTCCTAGCAAAGTCAAATACTTAAATAAATAGGCTTTGCATAAGACGCTTGAGGAAAGGCGTCATAGACATTCAAACGGATAAAATCCAAAAAGGGGAAAATACAATGAAAAAGCGCAGCGTTCTATTTGCCAGCACTGTCGCGGCACTGGCCCTGGCAGGCTCTGCCGCCCATGCCGAGCGAGGCAGCGACGGCGAACTGAAGATCCTGTTCTGGCAGGCCGTATCGACGCTTAATCCTTATCTTTCGGGTGGCACGAAAGAGGTCTACAGCTCGTCTATGGTCATCGAGCCGCTTGCCCGTTACGACGAAAAAGGTGAGCTCGTTCCGATGCTTGTGAGCGAGATCCCGACAATCGACAATGGCGGCGTCGCCAAAGATCTGCTCAGCATGACCTGGAAGCTGAAGCAGGACGTGAAGTGGTCTGACGGCACGCCGTTCACGGCCGAAGACGTGATCTTCACCTGGAAATATTGCACCGCACCAGATGGCGGCTGCGCCCAGGCTGCGCAATACGAAGGCGTCAAAAGTGTTGAAGCGGTAGATCCCCACACTGTAAAAATCATCTTCACCGAGCCGAAGCCTTACCCCTATTCGGCATTTGTCGGCGCACAGTCACCCGTCATTCAGAAAAAGCAGTTCGAAAACTGCGTTGGTGCTGCGGCACCGGGTTGCACGTCAGCCAACTTTGGTCCGATCGGCACGGGCCCGTTCGTCGTCAAGGACTTCAAGCCAAACGACGTTATCAGCTACGTTGCCAACCCCAACTATCGCGACCCGAGCAAACCAGCCTTTGCGACCGCGACTTTGAAGGGTGGCGGTGATGCTGCATCTGCAGCCCGCGCTGTTCTGGAGACAGGCGAATACGACTATGCCTGGAACATGCAAGTCGAGCCGGAAATCCTCGCAACCATGGTGGCGGCCGGTAAAGGCAAGCTGGAAACGGCGTTCGGAACTCAGGTCGAACGTATCAATCTCAACTGGTACAATGCCGATCCATCGCTTGGTGACAAACGCTCCACCAAGCAGGCCGGCCCGCACCCGGCTCTTTCCGATCCTGCTGTTCGTCGCGCGCTTTCTCTGGCCATCGATCGTGAAATCATCGACGAAGCCGGTTACGGAGAAGGCGGCAAACCGACCTGCAACATTGTTCCTGCTCCAGAAGCCATCGCCTCGACCAAAAACGACAGCTGGTGCCTCAAGCAGGATGTCGAAGGTGCAAACAAGCTGCTTGATGATGCTGGCTGGGTAAAAGGCTCCGACGGCATCCGCGCCAAGAACGGCGTGAAGCTGTCTTTCCTCTACCAGACATCGACAAACTCCGTCCGCCAGGCAACACAGGAACTGGTCAAGGATATGTGGTCGCAGATTGGCGTTGGCGCTGAACTGCGCAACGTCTCGGCGTCCGTCTTCTTCGGTGGCGACCCTGCAAGCCCGGACACCTTCCAGAAATTCTATGCCGATGTCGAAATGTACACGAACAACTTCGACGGCACGGATGCGGAAAAATATCTGGCAGAGTGGCTTTGCGACAAGATCCCTGCTCCTGAAACCGGCTGGCAGGGACAGAATATTCCACGTTACTGCAACCCGGCCTATGACAAACTCGTCGGCGAACTCTCCAAAACCGCTGATCTGGCAAAGCGCGCTGAACTTTCTAAGCAGGCCAATGACATGCTGACGGAAGAAGGTGCGCACATTCCTCTGATCCACCGAGGCAGCGTCTCATCTCATTCGCTGACACTCGAAGGGGTTCGCATGAACGCCTGGGATTCCGAACTCTGGAACGTCGCTGACTGGTCCCGCAAGAAGTAAGATGCAACACGCGCCGGCTTCCCCAATGGGGGAGCTGGCGCTTTGCATTTCCTTGAAGGTCTGGAGACTTTCCGATGTTTACTTTTACGCTCCGACGGCTTCTTTTTGCCGTGCCGACGCTTCTCGTCATCAGCTTTGTGATTTTCGCACTGCTGGATCTGGCGCCCAACGATCCGACCGGCGATCTGCCGCTCACGATCCCACCAGAAGTTCGCGAACAGATCCGGGCTTCCCTTGGTCTCGATCAGCCCTTCCTGATCCGTTACCTCTTGTGGCTGCAACAGTTCTTCATCAACGAACCTCTCAACCTTTTCGAACAGCTCACTGGCTGGCAGATCGGTGACGGCAACCGCACTCGCGTTTTATCCTGGGCAACCCGAAGCCCTGTTGTTGATCTCGTCATCCAGCGCATGCCACAGACCTTGTGGGTTGTTGGACTTGCCTACCTGTTCGGAGCATTGCTGGCGATCCCGATCGGTGTGATCTCCGCCTACAAGCAATATTCGATCTTCGATCAGATCGGCACCTTCGTTTCAATGGTCGGTTATTCGGTTCCGACCTTTTTCACAGGTGTTCTGCTTGTCGTCATCTTCAGTTCCAATCTGCAGTGGTTTCCATCGGTTTATGACACCAACCTAAGGGTCACGGACTGGGCAAGCTTCGTGGCGCAGGTAAAGCAGATGTTCCTGCCAGTGATGGTGCTGACGCTCTACAACGTTTCACAGATCAGCCGCTTTGTACGGGCTTCCATGCTCGACAACCTGCATCAGGACTATGTCCGCACAGCCAGAGCAAAGGGCGTAAAGGAAAAGGCCGTTCTGTTGGTCCACGTCTTGCGAAACAGCCTCATTCCGGTCGTTACCGTCATCGCACTCGGCGTTCCGACAATCTTCTCGGGGGCAATCATCACCGAGCAGATCTTCCGCGTGAACGGCCTTGGTCAACTGCTGATTACCGCCGTGCAGGGTGCAGATATCCCGCTCGTGCAGACATTGACCTTCATCTTTGCCGTGTTGATCGTGCTTTTCAATCTGATTGCTGACGTTCTCTACGGCATTCTTGATCCGAGGATACGCTATGACTGACGCCACCGTTGCAGCGCCAGCCGTTGCCGCCACTCCAACACAATCAGCATTGGCCGATATCTGGAAACAGTTCAGGGCTCACAAGGGCGGCGTCGTTGGACTGATTGTCTTTGTGTTCATTCTGCTCGCCGTCTATGTAGGGCCCTACATCCACACAGTCGCGCCAAATGCTCTCAATGTGAAAGACCGCAACCAGTGGCCTTCGCTGGCTCACCCGTTCGGGACTGACAACCTTGGCAAGGACATGCTCGCACAAGTCCTGGCTGGTGGGCGTATCTCGCTTGCGGTTGGCATCACCGCCATGCTGCTGGCGCTTGTTCTTGGTACACTGGTGGGCGTGCTGTCGGGATACTTCCGCAGACTGGACGGCCCGCTCATGCGCCTCACCGATCTGTTTCTGGCGCTGCCGCTTTTACCCCTGCTACTGGTCATCATCATGCTGTTTCGTGACACGCTGCGGGCTGCATTCGGCCCGGAAAGCGGGATATTCATCCTGATCGTTTTCGTCATCGGAATAACGAGCTGGATGCACACGGCACGTATCGTTCGCGGCGATGTGCTGACAATCAAGAACCAGGAGTTCATTCTGGCAGCAAAGTCGAGCGGCATGCGCGAATACCGCATCATCCTGCGCCATATCCTGCCAAATGTCCTGAGCTCCATCATGGTGTCCGCAACACTTGGCATCGCTTCGGCGATCATCACGGAATCGGCTTTGTCCTTCCTCGGTCTCGGCTTCCCATCCGATTTCCCGACATGGGGTCGACTGTTGTTTGATGGAGCAAACTTTCTCCAGCTCACCCCATCCCGTGTCCTGTGGCCAGGACTTGCGATCTCACTCACAGTGCTGAGCGTCAACTATATCGGTGATGCAGTGCGAGACGCCTTGGACCCTCGCGCGCTGAAAAACTGAGCAACAGATGCGGCGCTTGTCGGCGCCGCATCGTTTACGCCGCTCAGTGGTAATTGATCTTTTCGGAATCAAGAATGCTGTCGGCGTCCAGTCCCGCGATCGCGACATCCGTACGAGCCGGGATATCACCGGATAACTGCAGGGCGAGATAGCGACCGCAACAGACACGCAGGAACGAGGTAAAGTTTCCGAGGTCATGCCCCGCATCAATCGATTCATTGTAAAGCTTGGCAATGAGCTGAACACTGTTCATGCCGTCCCTGCGGGCGATTTCATCCAGTGTCGTCCAGAAGAAATTCTCAAGCCTGACGCTTGTGACCATTCCATCAATCCGCAGCGAACGGGTGTGGCTTTCCCAAAGCGCTGGATCTGCCTTGATGAACAGCTTGCACATGGTTTCCTCCCTCACCGTAGTCTGAACGATAAACGGGAAACAGCGCCGGTAAAAGCCCTGTTCCGACGCGTGTCTATTGACCGAGAACGGTCATGAACTGGCGGAGCCACGCCGGATGAGCCGGCCAGGCAGGTGCCGTTACCAGCTTGCCATCGGTGACAGCCGCATCGATGGCGATATCAGCATATGTACCGCCAGCAAGCTCAACCTCGGGGCGACAAGCCGGATAGGCTGAACATGTGCGCCCTTTCAGAACGTTGGCGGCCGCCAGCAATTGCGCGCCATGACAAACAGCGGCAACCGGCTTGTCCGTTTCGAAGAAATGTCTAACCGCAGAGAGAACATCCGCGTTGAGACGCAGGTATTCCGGCGCACGCCCCCCTGGAATAACAAGTGCGTCGTAATCAGCCACCTTGATCTCAGAGAAAGTCGCGTTGAGCGCAAAATTATGGCCACGCTTTTCCGTGTAGGTCTGGTCACCTTCGAAATCATGGATGGCGGTGGCGATGGACTGGCCCACCTTTTTTCCGGGGCAAGCGGCGTGAACGGTATGACCTACAGCCAGAAGGGTCTGAAAGGGAACCATCGTTTCGTAATCTTCGGCGAAATCGCCAACGATCATCAGTATCTTTTTCGGCATGAATGTTCCTCCCGTAAGAATGCCTGGAGCAAGCTAACAGGAGGAACATCGAGGCGGGTATTATGACGTTACTACACGCAGAATAATGACAAATCAGCGCGCCTGTGGCGGCTCCGGCCAATTCGTCACACCACCGGTCCAATCTTCAAACACCTTGGAAAGCTTCAGCACCAGGAGGTCAGCGTAGCGAGGGCCAACAATCTGCAAACCGATAGGCATGCCCGACGTCGAAAATCCGCAATTGATCGAGGAAGCAGGTTGCTCTGACATGTTCCACGGCACAGTGAAGGCGATATGCTCGAAAGGCCGTTGCGGATCATTGGTGGGTGATGCCCAGTCGGCAGGATAGGACACAATAGGATTTGTCGGCGAAATCACGGCATCGACCGTCTGCATCAACCGTCCGCAGCTTTTGCGCATCTCCATCGTCTGGTTGAAACCAAAGACGGCTCGTGCACCGGAAACACCCGCTCCCTTGACAGCCCATTCGTGAATATAGGGCAATATTGAAGCGCGCCGCTCATCGCTCAGGGTGACAATATCGCCCCAGAACTTTGCGCGCCAGAAGTCGTCAAGCCCATCCAGCATATCCCGTGTCAGAACCGGCTCAACCGGAACGACGATCGCACCCGCCGCCTCGAACAGTTTTGCAGCAGCCAGGACTGCCTCGCGCACTTCGACATCGACGGCCAATCCACAACCGGCATCCAGCATCAGTCCGATCTTGAGACCCTTTACATCAACATCAAGGTCCATCCAGTTGATATCATTGGGCGGCAATGATGTACCATCACGCCAGTCCGGGCGAGAAAGTGTCGCCATGGCGTAAGCACTGTCCACAACGCTACGCGTCATAGGACCTGCACAGCGACCGGTATAATAGGGATCGACTGGAATGCGGCCCTGGCTTGGCTTGAAGCCGAACAGACCGGTCCACCCGGCAGGCAGGCGCACCGACCCTCCGATGTCCGTGCCGATATGCAGCGTGCCGTAGCTGGCTGCGCCGGCAGAGGCTGCGCCTGCGCTTGAACCACCCGGGTTTTGGCTCGGGTCCCACGGATTGCGGCTTAACTTGTGGAAGCTCGACAGGCCAGATGACAGCATTCCGTAGTCGGGGCACGTCGTCTTTGCGTAAATGATGGCTCCATCCTCGCGGCAACGCGCAGCGACCGGAGCGTCCTCGGCCGCAGGCACCAGTTCCACGGCCTTGGTACCGAGCGGGATCGGCTGGCCCTTGGTGGCGATCAACTCTTTGAGTGACACCGGAATTCCGTCAAGTGGTCCGACTGTCTCGCCCTTTTGCCAACGGTCGGTGGATGCTGCAGCCTGTTTTTGAGCATCCTCCGGGTCATAGGCATAAAGCGCATTCACCACTGGCTCGAACGCCGCTATCCGTGCTTCTACCGATTGCCAATATTCCGACGGTGACAGCTTTTTCTCGGCGTAGAGCGCCAGAATTTCGAGCGTGTTGAGTTGATGGAGATCGGTCATGTGCTTCGTCTCGTCAAAATCATACGGGGAGATGGAGTGAAATGCGCGGGGCTGCGCCGCCCTCAACTAGTATCGCGCGGGTCAAGAAGGTCGCGAAGACCGTCACCGAGAAGATTGAAGCCGAAAACGGCAAGGGCAATCGCAAGACCCGGCATGACGGCAAGCCACGGAGCGACACCGAGATAGGTCTGGGCATCGGCGAGCATGCGTCCCCACGTCGCTGCGGGTGGCGGCATGCCGAGCCCGAGAAAGGACAGCCCTGCCTCGGTAAGAATGGCAAGACCGAGCTGTATCGTCACCTGAACAATGATCTGGTTGGAGATGTTGGGCACGATATGGAAAAGCGATATCTTCGCCCGGTTTTGGCCGATGCTGGTTGCTGCAGTGACATATTCACGCGCCCATATCTGCAAGGCTGCACCAAGAGTGAGACGGGCAAAGACGGGGACCATGAAAGTTGCGATTGCGATGATGGCAGTGAAACGGCCGGTGCCGATGAATGCGCCGAGCATCATCGCGGACAGGATCGGCGGCAGCGCGAAGATGATATCGCAGATCCGCATGACCACTGTTTCTGTGACGCCACGAAGAGCCGCAACAGTTACACCCACCAATGTACCGATAAATGCTCCAATGGCGACAGCGGCAACAGCAGTCGACAGTGAATTCCATGCGCCAACCATGAGCATGGAAAGAACGTCACGACCAAAATGGTCTGTACCGAGACCACCGTAGGAAACAGGAGACTTGAGTTTCTGGACGATCTGCATCTTCGTCGGCGAGACCGGTGTCCAGACAAGGGAGAGAAGCGCAATTGCCACCAGGAACGCGGTAACGGTCACACCAAGAACTAAGGCGGGGCGCCTGCTGATCATTTTCATCATCGTGCACCTGCCCGCAGCCGCGGATCGATGAACAGATAGGCTATATCAACAATGAAGTTCACGACGATGACAAGGCCGGAGAAGAACAGCACAACCGCCTGCATGACGACGATGTCGCGCTGGGTAAGTGCCTGATAGGCAAGCCGCCCCAGTCCTGGCAGATTGAAGACATTTTCCACGAGGACTGCACCGGCAATCAGAAACGTGAATTGCAGGCCAATCATGGTAACGACCGGGATCATCGCGTTTGGTACCGCGTGGCGCCAAAGCGCCACTCGCTCGCTCAATCCCTTGGCACGCGCGGTTCGCACAAAGTCCTCATTCATCACTTCCAGAACCGCAGAACGGCAAACGCGTGTCAGGACGCCGGCCTGCGAAAGCGCCAGGGCGACAGCAGGCAACACCAGTGCCGTGAAAGCCACGCCGAAACCTGCCTGCCAGCCCGGAAATCCGCCTGAAGGCATCCAGCCCAGCATTGTCGAAAACACAAGGATCAGGAGCAGGCCGACCCAAAATCCTGGAACTGCAATTCCGACATGCGAGAAAAGACCGGCACCGAAATCAACGACACCATTGCGGTTGCGTGCCGCAGCCACACCAAGCGGGATAGCGATGAGAATGGACAGGCAGACAGCCATCAAGGCAAGCGGCAATGTTACGGCAAGCCGTTCAAGGATCAGGCCGGCAACCGGGACGCCATATGTATAGGACTGGCCAAGATCACCACGGAAGACGGCAACGAGCCAATGAAGGTACCGCAAGGCAAGCGGTTGATCGAGACCCATCTGTTTCTGAAGCGCTGCCAGCGTATCTGGGCTGGCGGAGGTGCCAAGCATAATGGCAGCCGGATCACCCGGAAGTAACCCCATGACGACGTAGATGATGAGAGACACCGCAAACAGCGTAATGATGAGGCTGGCAAGGCGCCGCAGAATGACGGCAATCATCGGCTGTGTGTCCTCTCAAGCATTTCCATTTACCACGGGCTGTCCGCCCGCCGATTTCCATTTTTCCGGCCTTGAGCCGAAACCCGGTCAGCCCCGCTTATTGGGCTGACAAGGCTCTGTTGGCGAAACGTGTTCACCGGCGGGACGACAGATCCAGTCCGCATCTGTCGGAAATGCTCACTCTTCCCAATGAACGTCGGTCAAGACGTTGGACGGGATCGGCTCGTTCTCCCACAACCCTTTGATTTTCTTGTCCCATACGCCAAGCTTGGGCATGACGAACAGATAAAGAGCGGGCACATCTTCAGCGAGAATTTTCTGGGCTTCACCGTAGAGCTTTTCCTGCTCGCTTGCGTCAGAAGTCAGCTCGACATTCTTGACAAGCTCATTGAAGGCCGGGTTCTTGTAGTTGAAGTAGTAGGGATCACGCGAATAGATATCGATGTCCATCGGCTCGGCGTGCGCAACGATCGTCATGTCGTAGTCGGCGCCCTTCAGAACGTCCGCCACCCATTTCGCCGGAAACTCGGTGGTTTCGATGTTCATCGTGACGCCAATCTCGGCAAGCATGGCCTGCAAGATCTGAGAGGTGCGCTGGGCATAGGCCATCTGCGGGGCTTTGATCGTGAAACTAAAACCGTCCGGATAACCAGCCTCGGTCAACAAAGCCTTCGCCTTGTCAACGTCGTAAGGGTGAACACCCGTGGTATCGACATAACCGCGATCGTTGGGTGTGTAATGGCTGCCGATAGCTGTGCCAAAGCCCGACCAGGCACCTTCAATGACCGTGCTACGATCAACCGCCATCATCAGAGCCTGACGGACACGTTTGTCATCAAAAGGTTTGCGGGCGCTATTCATGCCTGCAACCACCTTCAGTTCGGTATTGCCGACGAAGGTGCCGAGGCGCGCATCGCCATCGAAGGACGACATCAGTTCGGGCGCACCGAACTCCGGAAAAGCGTCGATGTCACCCGACTTCAAGGCTGCGGCCTGTGCCTGCGGGTCAGTTACGAAACGGAAGGTGGCCTTTTCAAGCTTCACCGACACTGCCTTATCCCAATAGGCGGGATTTTTCTCCAACTCGACCTTGTCACCTTTGGCCCAGCTTGCGAATTTGAACGGACCGGTGCCGACAGGCGTTGTCTTGTTGTTGTCAGCGCTCTTCGGCGCAACCATGACGGACGCTGGCCAGCCGAGCCAATAAATGAGGCTGCCTGCAGGCTGTTTGAGTTTCAACACAAGCGTTGCCGCGTCCGGCGTCTCAATGGTGTCGATGGACGCAAAGAACCGCTTTTGCGGATTGACGGAAGCATCGCCACGCGCACGATCAAGCGAGAATTTGGCAACGGATGAATCGAATGCTTCCCCATCGTGGAAGGTCACGCCCTGACGCAATTTGAACGTATATGTCTTGCCATCGGGAGAAATCTCCCAGCTCTCAGCGAGTTGTGGCTTAACCTTTCCCTTGTTGTCGATGGTGACGAGACCCTCGAACACGTTCTGCCAGGTGACCTGACCAATGGCGACAGGCGCTGCAATACTGGGGTCGAGACCTGCAGGTTCGACGGCCATGCCCAGAACGAGGGTGTTCTTCGGCGCAGCCTCCGCATTATCAGTTGAAAAAGGTAAGGCGAGTGCCGTTCCGAGCGCCAGCGTCAGCGCGGCACGCCGCGTCACATTCATCGAATGCGAGAAATAGTTGCGTAGCATCAATGTCCCCTGTCTGGCGGCCGAGGCATTTTTGCCCTTTCCAAACCGCCCGTTTCAAAAACAGTGTCATGTTGCATGCGCACACACAATCGTCAATTTTGTGTGCGGTGCGTAGCCGAAATCGCTACACGATAGATCATGGAAAACAAACCCCGCGCCGTGAGATCAACGCGGCATTTTTGCAAAGCCTTTCGCAAGGATGGGCCCTGTCGGACGGCCAGTTGGTGACCCTCCCGCATTTTCGAGGGTCAGCTCGTAGAGTTGCCCGTTTTGTGGCCTCGGCAAAGCAGGCCCGGTAAGGCTGACGGAGCGTGCATTCTCGATCAGGCCAAGTGACACCGGGCCCATGTCACGCGACGGCAGCGTCCAGACCTGGATCATCTTGTCATCGGGTACCGTGAAATCCGCCAGAAGCCTGACGCTGGCATTCTCGTTTCCAAAATCCTCAACAACAGCCTGCACCTCACCTGCCTCATTCACGAGAACCGCAATGACCAGCGGCTCGACCGTTCGCATCAGGCTGAGCGCCAGCCCTACGGAAAGAAACACGCAAGCGGCCATAGCGGAAATGGCAGCGGCGCGCCAACGGCTCTTGCTGTTTTGATTGGCGGGAGGTGTTACGGCTGACTTGGAGGATGTGACCTGAGGCGGCAGTGAACCCGCGATCTTCGTCCACAGTCCGTCGCCAATGGCAACGGGCTCCGCCGTTGTGTCAAGCGGAAGAAACCGGTCGCGACTTGCCGCCACTGCCGCCATCAGTTCGGCATCCGTTTCCATAGCCGCCTCGATTTCGATCGCCTCGGCGCGATCCAGCAAACCAAGCACGTATTCATCAGCCAGAGCGGGCATGTCCATTCGG
Source organism: Agrobacterium tumefaciens (assembly GCA_025559845.1). Lineage (NCBI taxonomy): Bacteria > Pseudomonadati > Pseudomonadota > Alphaproteobacteria > Hyphomicrobiales > Rhizobiaceae > Agrobacterium > Agrobacterium tumefaciens. The sequence continues at coordinate 2,020,616 of CP048470.1, read as the reverse complement.
TCGATTTTCATGCCATGCACTCCCGAAGCATCAAAAGGCCACGCCTGATCCAGGATTTCGCCGTGCCAAGGGGGATTTTCAGCCGACCTGCAATTTCGCCATGGGTATAACCGCCGATGTAGGCCATCAGGATGCCGCGCCGTTTGATGTCTTCAAGAGAGGATAGACACTCACGTAACCTCGACTGCCGATCAAGCCTTTGCCATGCTGCCATGACCTCATGCTCCTGCTCGGCATCCTGCAGTGCCTCGATGTCTTCCTCTGTAAATTCACGCTTGCCGTCACGCAGGACATTGAGCGCCCGATTGCGAACAATGGCGTAGATCCAGCCTCGCGCCGAGCCGCGCTCCGGTGTGAACTGATGCGCGTGCGTCCATATCCGGATAAACGCCTCTTGAACGATCTCCTCGGCCAGATCACGGCGGCGCACGATACGCTCAGCGACGGCAACCAGGCGTCCCGCCTCCCGATCATAGATCAGCTTCAAGCCCGCGCGCTCTCCTCTCGCACAGGCCATGAGCGCGACTTCAAGTTCCTCCGGGGCCGATCCTACCAGCATGTATCGCACAATCTCCCCTGCCTCCACGTCCTGAACCATTTGTAGCCTATACGTTTCGAGATGCCATTCGGATGCACGAGAAAAAATTTTAAACGCTGCATCCAAGTACCCCCTCTCCTGTGTCTTAAGACTGGAAGCACCAAAATGGCGCACGCCGGACAGCTTCTCATGAACCAACCAAGGGAGATAGATATGAACACCTTTCGTTTCGCGTTGATCGCCTCCACTGCCGCACTTACTCTTTCCGCAGCTGCGGCGTCTGCAGCCCCTGTTCTTGGCCTGACCGGAGACAAGACACTTGTCATGTTCGACACGGAAAAGCCCGCCGTCAGCAAGACGATGGATGTGACTGGTGTTGATAAGCTGGTTGGTATCGATTTCCGGCCAGGAAACAAGACGGTCGTCGGCGTCACTCCCGACCACAGGATCGTCACCATCGATCTCGCCAGCGGCGCTGCGACGGAGGTTGCCAAAATGGACAAGATGCTGACGGTGACAGATGCACCTGTCGTGGTCGATTTCAATCCGATGGCAGACCGCCTGCGCTTCATGACCGGTACAACAAACCACCGGGTTCACCCCGACACAGGTGCCGTGACGGTCGATGGTTCGCTTGCCTACGAAGACGGCGACATGCATAAGGGCGAGACACCCGTAATCGTCGCCGCGGCCTACACAAACTCCATCGGGAAGCCGGAAAAGACCGCGATGTACAACATCGATGCCAAGATCGGTGCACTGATCCAGCAGACGAAACCGAATGACGGTACACTGAAGGCAATTGGCAAACTTGGGATCAAGGATATGCCCGCGACCTACGCCTTCGACGTCCAAGGGCTGGACGGCGGCAAGAACACCGCCTACCTGATCGCGAACAAAACGCTTTACACCGTCAATCTCGAAAGTGGCGCAGCAACTGAGGTGGGTGCGGTGAGTGGGCTTGAAACGGATATCCGCGACATCACGATCTTGCCGGCAATGTGATTCACCCCACAAATGGCGGGCAAAGCCCGCCTTCCGTCATCCGTTACCATGCAGAAGCCGCTCGCTAGAGCGGCTTCACGGCAAAATAATTTCGGTTACATCTTCGGCAAAAGAACCTTGTCGATGACATGAATCACGCCATTTGATTGTTTGACGTCAGCGATCGTCACCTTGGCAACATTGCCATTCTCGTCCGTCAGCGTGATCTTACCCATGCTGCTTTTCGCCTTCAGTACACAGCCACCGACCGTTTTGACGTCATGTGTCCCGTTGTCATCCATGATCATTTTCTCGATGGCAGCAGACATGGCATCGGCAGCGACAACGTGGCAGGTCAAGACCTTGGTGAGTTGCGCCTTGTTTTCCGGCTTGAGAAGTGTGTCGACCGTGCCTTTCGGCAGTGCTGCGAACGCCTCATTAGTCGGAGCGAACACAGTGAACGGCCCTTTCCCGGCCAAGGTGTCGACAAGGCCGGCAGCTTTCACCGCAGCGACCAGAGTTGTGTGATCTTTCGATTGGCTAGCGTTTTCGACAATGTTTTTGTCTTCAAACATCGCCGCGCCTCCAACCTTGGGATTTGCGGCGAATGTATTTGTACCAGCCATCACGACGACGGCTGCACAGGCGGCGAGACGGATTGCGAGACTTGACATGATAAATTCTCCTCCTGCCTGAAGCCCAGGCGCGGACTGCGCCTTACAAGGCCCGGCGCCCATCAAAAGGGGCGGAGCAACAGACGAGGGAACGAGAGAATTAGTTTCACGGATATTCGCTTTTGATCGGAATCGGCTAAGCGGCTGTCGCGTCGCGCATGAAGCGTTCTATAAAATCGGCAAGTTTTGAGGCCGCAAAAGACAGTTGCCGGTCGGGCGCCACACAAAGCTCGATATGGGTATGAATGCCCTTCTTGCCAGCGAGCGGAACCGCAATCATCTGGCCACTGCGGATCTCACGGGCGACCGACAAAGCCGGAAGAAGCGTTGCAGCGGCGTTGCCAAGAACAAGTTCCTTCAGCATCTCCAATGAACTGGTGATGAAGACTGGATCAAGTTCTACGCCGGCATCAAAAAACAGTGCTTCGAACGCCTGGCGGGCAGCGAAGCTCTTGTCCGGCAGTGCAAGTGGAAGTTCAGCAAGTTCCTTGAGAGAAATCTCCAGCTTGTCCGCCAGCGGATGTCCCACCGGCAAGACCACATCGTAACTGATACGGGTACGCGAGCGAACTTTCACGCCTGAAACTTTGGGTGCGAATAGCCCGACAACAAGATCGGCTTCTGCCGAGCCGAGAGCATCCATTGCCTGACGCGCGCTGGTGATGTGGACCTCAAAGCGAAGCTTCGGGTACTTTAGCGAGAATTGCGCCAGAACCGGCGCCAACAGGTTGGCCACCGTCGCGCCGTTGGCATAGATCGTGACGCGTCCCCGCTGAAGTCCCTTGAGATCATCAATGAGCTGATGAACGTGATCGAGTTCGCGGAGGGTCTTGCCTGCCCGTGCGGCCAGCAATTCACCCGCTGCGGTCAACTTCACTCCGCGACTGGAGCGCTCCACGAGAGGGGAGCCAAAATAATACTCAAGATTTTCGATTTGCCGGCTGACGGCTGTCGGCGCTACGTTAAGATTTTCGGCCGCCGCACGCATGGAGTTGGTGCGAACAAGCTCATCGAAATACATCAACGCGCGTAATTGCATGGTTTGATACCTTGCCTCGATCCGACTGGCCCCGCCGCTCCGGCGCTCAGCCGGAATGGCAGGGAATTTTATGGGTGAGACCGTAGCGTCCCGTCAATCGCGCTTGAAGCCCTCGCTGGCGACCAGCAGTTGGCGGGTGTAGTCTGCGGTGAAATCGCGGCTTTCAAGAGCTTCTGCCGCCAGCATTTCCACGACTTGACCGCTTTTCATGACGGCAAGACGGTCGCACATATGGCTGATAACACCGAGGTCGTGGCTCACCATGACGAAGGTGAGGTTACGGTCTCGACGCGCCTGTTCCAAAAGATTGAGGATTTCCGCCTGAATGGATGCGTCCAGCGCCGATGTCGGTTCGTCCAGCAAGAGCACTTTTGGTTCGACAATCAACGCACGCGCGATGGCAATACGCTGGCGCTGTCCTCCGGAAAGCTGGTGTGAATAGCGAAAGCGGAAACCGGACCCCAAGCCCACCTCATCCAACGCCCGCGAAATCCGCTGTTCACGGTTGTCGAGACCATGGATAAGCAGCGGCTCGAGCAACAGGGCATCAACCGTCTGGCGGGGATGCAGCGACCCATAAGGGTCCTGGAACACCATCTGCACATCGCGGTAGAAACTCTTGTCACGGCGTTTGCCGGAGTAAGAGCGCCCCTCGACCATCAAGGTACCGCTTTCGAAGTGGTTGAGACCGGCGACTGCCCGCAAAAGCGTTGATTTTCCAGAGCCTGATTCGCCAACGATACCGAAGGATTCACCTTGCGCGACATCAAGGCTGACATGATCGAGTGCCAGATAGCCGTCGAAATCGACGACCATGTCACGAACAGAAAGAACAGTTGTCATGCACGCCACTCCGGCTTGCGATCCAGAACGGGCAGCGGATGACGATGACCACCTATCTGTGGCAGGCAGTTCAACAAGCCCTGCGTATAGGGATGCTTCGCATCCTTCAGATTGGCAGACGACAACTCCTCGACGACCTTCCCCGCATACATGACCAGCACGCGGTCGCAGAACGAGGAAACAAGTCGCAAGTCGTGGCTGACGAAAACAAGCCCCATACCGCGATCGCGAACCAGCTTGTCGAGAATGTCGAGCACTTCAAGCTGGACCGTGACATCGAGCGCCGACGTAGGCTCGTCGGCTATCAGCAATTCGGGCCCGCATACAAGCATCATGGCAATCATAACACGTTGCCCCATGCCGCCGGAGACTTCGTGCGGATAAAGATCAAACACGCGTTCGGGATCGCGAATCTGCACGGCTTCCAGCATATCGAGTGTGCGCTTACGGGCATTCGAAGCACTGATCCTCTCATGGGTACGAAGCGTCTCGACAATCTGCCGACCGATTGTCATCACCGGGTTCAGCGAGTATTTCGGATCTTGAAGGATCATCGCGATGCGCTTGCCGCGCATGATGCGCCGTTCCTTGGCCGAGACACGCAACAGATCGATATCGCCGAAGCGCAAGGCGTCGGCTTCGATGCGCGCGCTTTTCGGTGTCAGACCCATGATCGCACGGCCGGTCTGCGATTTCCCAGATCCAGATTCCCCAACAATACCAAGGCGTTCTCGCCCGAGTGTGAAGGAAACACCGCGAACCGCTTCCACAAGCCCGGTTCGAGTGGGGAAGCTGACACGCAGATTATCGACGGTCAGAAGCGGTGTACTCATTGGCCCGCCTCCTTGGGATCGAGTGCGTCGCGCAAACCGTCACCCAAAAGGTTGAAACCAAGGCTGACGATCAAGATCGCGGCACCCGGCATGGCTGCCACCCACCATTGATCGAGAATGAAACGGCGGCCTGAAGCGATCATCGCACCCCATTCAGGAAGCGGCGGCTGAGCGCCAAGGCCAAGGAAGCCTAGTCCCGCCGCCGTCAAGATAATCCCCGCCATGTCGAGAGTGACACGCACGATCAATGAAGACAGGCAAAGCGGCATGACGTGTTTCAGGACGATGCGCAACGGTGATGCCCCCATCAGCTTCACTGCAGCGATAAAATCCGAATTACGGAACGTCATCGTTTCGGCTCGGGCGATACGGGCGTAAGGTGGCCAGGAGGTAAGTGCAATCGCCAGAACTGCGTTTTCGATGCCGGGTCCGAGGGCCGCAACCAACGCCAGCGCCAGAACAAGTTTCGGAAATGCAAGGAAGATATCGGTGATGCGCATCAGCAGCGCATCGACCCAGCCCCCCGCATAACCGGAGACGGTGCCGACGATCAGGCCGACTGGAGCGGCAATAACTGCAACGAGAAGAACGACAAAAAGCGTCAATCGCGAGCCATGAATAAGACGTGAAAGAATATCGCGTCCCTGATCATCCGTTCCAAGCCAGTAACCTTCTGTGCCGGGCGGGAGAAGCCGCGCATTGCGGAGGTCACCCTGCACTGGATTGTGGGGCGCCAGCACATCTGCAAACAAAGCAACAAACAGCAGGGCAAGGATGATGCCCAGGCCGAGAAGCGCCAGCCTGTTTTCCGAAAACCGCCGCCAGATGACGTATGCACGGCCAAGCCTCGCCTGCTTGCGAGACGCCGGCCGGTCAGAAAGCAGCCATGCACGGCTGTAGGGTTTTAACGTTTCGATCGAAGTCGTCATCGGCTTCGCGTCCTCGGATCAAGTGTCCTGTAAAGCAGGTCGGAGAAAAGATTGATGCCGACGAAAATGGCGCCGATTACGATCGTGCCACCGAGTACGGCATTCATGTCCGCGTTCTGCAAGGAGTTGGTGATGTAAAGACCAAGCCCCGGCCAGGCAAAAATGGTTTCGGTAAGGACCGAACCTTCAAGAAGGCCGGCATAGGACAGCGCAATGACGGTCACCAATGGCACGGCAGCATTGCGCAGCGCGTGGAACCAGATGATGCGTGTTTCCGACAGACCTTTGGCCCGTGCCGCCACGATATACTCCTGGCTCAGTTCATTCAGCATGAAGGACCGGGTCATGCGGCTGATATAAGCAAGCGAAAAGTAACCGAGCAGACAGGCGGGCAGAATGATGTGGCGGAAGAGATCCCACAAAACGTCCCATTGCCGTTGCCAGATGGCATCGATCAGAAAGAAGCCCGTGACGGGCGTGAAGGTGAATTCGTAGACGATATCCATCCGTCCGGGATAGGCGACCCACTGCAAACGTGCGTAAAAGACCAGCAACGCGAGAAGGCCAAGCCAGAAGATCGGTACGGAATAGCCGATAAGGCCAATGACACGAACGATCTGGTCGGCGAGACTGCCGCGTTTGACGGCCGCAAGGACGCCAAGCGGGATACCGAACACCGAGCCGATAATCGTGCCGAGTGTCGCAAGCTCAATGGTCGCAGGGAAAACGCGCTTGATATCCTGCATGACCGGATTGGTGGTCAACACAGATGTACCAAAATCACCCGAAAGCGCCTGTTTGAGATAGATGAAAAACTGCTGCCAGAGCGGCAGGTTAAGGCCGAGCTGCTCCCGCACACGTTCCACGACGTGAGCAGGCGCACGATCGCCGACAATTGCCAGCGCCGGATCGATCGGGACGACGCGGCCAATGAAAAATGTCACCGCCAGCAACCCCAAAAAAGTGGTGATGACGGTGAGGGAAAAGCCAAGGACGGCTTTCAGGCGGGCGTTGGCGCGGCTTTTGCCGCGCCGCCTCGCCTTGGTGTTCGCTTCAACGGTACTCATTCAACGATACCCAAGGGGCCGGTCAAACCGGACTATTCCTTGGAGATCGTGTAAACGAAGTTCGTGTCGAAGCTCGGTCCGAGCTTGAGACCCTTAAGCTTCGCGGAGTAACCTGCCACTTCGGTCTGTTGGAAGATGATCACGAACGGACCACTCTCCAGAACCTTTTTCTGAAGGTTCTCGTAGATCGCGGCACGCTTGGCACTATCCTTTTCCAGAAGTGCAGCCTGCGTTTCCTTGGTCAGATCCGGAACATCCCAGGCGTTGCGCCAGGCAAGCGTCTTGTTCTTGCCTTCGTCGGAGTTGTCGTAATTGATCGTGAACGTTTCCGCGTTCGAGTTCGGATCGAAATAGTCCGAGCCCCACTGGCCGATATAGATATCGTGGGTACGGGCACGGTACTTCGTCAGGGTCTGCTTGCCGTCGCCAGGAATGATCTCAAGCTTGATGCCGGCCTGTGCAAGCGTCTGCTGCACGCTTTCGGCGATACCCGTTACCGGCTGCGTGTTGCGCACATCCATGGTGACCGTGAAACCGTCTTTCAGACCGGCTTTTTCCAGCAGTTCCTTGGCCTTTGCAACGTCGAGCTTGTAGGGGTTCTCATTGAGAGCGCCGAGCTGGCCCTTCGGCAGAAAGGTTTGATGGACTTCGCCGATGCCCTTGATAAGCGTGGCGCCAATCGCATCGTAGTCCACGAGATATTTGAACGCTTCGATCACTTCCGGCTTCTTCAGGTTCTCATTCTTCTGGTTGAGGCTGAAGTAATAAACGGTACCCTTTGGTGCAGAGGTAACGGCAAGACCTTCCTTCTTGGAAACAGCCTCCATATCACCCGGCTCAAGGTTACGAGCCACGTCGATATCGCCGTTTTCAAGGGCGAGACGCTGACCAGAGCTTTCCTTCATGTGGCGATAAACGACGCGCTTCAACTTCGGCGCCTCACCGTAGTAGTTCGGGTTGGCTTCCATGATCACGGCCTCGTTGGCTTTCCAGCCAAGGACCTTGTACGGACCGGAACCGGCATAACCGGTTTTCAGGAACTCGTTGCCAAAATCGGTGTCATATTTGTAATCGGCGCTGGGCGTTACGGGCTTTGCTTTTTCGGTAATGAGCTTTTTGTCGACAACAGAGGCGACAGTTGCAGTCAGCACGTTCAGAACGAAGCTAGGCGCGTAAGGCTTGTCGACGGTAAGCACGAACGTCTGTTCATCGGATGCCTTGGCCTTTTCGGCGACGTTGTCGCCGGTGAGGCCGAACTGCGTCAGGAGGAATGCCGGCGACTTGTCGAGCTTGACGGCGCGTTCGAATGAAAATGCAACGTCTTCAGCGGTGATCGGGTTGCCCGACGCGAATTTCAGGCCCGACTTCAGCTTGAAGGTGTAGGTCAGACCATCCTCAGACGTAGTCCAGCTTTCAGCCAGGTCACCGACAACCTTGGACGTATCGTTGAGATCGATGGAGACCAGCTTGCTGTAGGTGTTGCCGGTCACTTCGGCTGCCGACAGCTCAAACGCCTCACCCGGATCGAGCGAGATGATATCATCGATGGCAAAGCCTTCGACAAGGGTGTCCGCAGGCGTTGCCGCGAAGACTTGCGGAGCCGACAGCATCAGAAGTGACAGTGCCGCGCTGGTAGCGAGAACACGCATGGGTTTGTTGAGCGATTTGATCATAGGATCTCCCCTTTTGTTATTGATTTCACTCGATTTCAGGCAGGTTCGTGCCATGCCTGGGATAGAACGCGCAGCCAGTTTTCCCGGCAGATTTTTGCAAGGTCATCGTCACCGTAGCCCGCAGATTTCAACGCCGCAACCAGATTGTGATTGCCACTGGCGTCCGCAATTCCGACCGGCACAGTCGCGCCGTCGAAGTCGGAACCGAGCGCTACGCAATCGATGCCCATCCGTTCCACCATGTAGTCGATGTGGCGTACCATATCGGACAACGGTGTGTTGGCATTATCGCGCGCATCAGAACGCAGCATCGTCACCGCATAGTTCAGGCCGACAAGGCCTTTGCTCTCCTTGACTGCGTCCATCTGTCGGTCGGTAAGATTGCGCGCAACGGATGTGAGCGCATGTGCATTGGAATGGCTGGCGATGAGAGGCTGGTCCGTTGTCTTTGCCACATCCCAGAAACCTTTTTCGGTGATGTGGGCAAGATCGATGAGGATACCCAGTCGATTGCAAGCCTTGACCAGAGCAAAGCCAGCGTCGGTCAGACCGGGAGCGCTATCCGGCGACATGGGGAAGGCGAAGGGAACGCCGTGGCCGAAAACATTGTGGCGGCTCCAGACGGGACCAAGCGACCGTAGACCGGCGGCATAAAAAAGTTCCAGCGCATCAAGATCCGGACCGATCGCCTCGCAGCCTTCCATGTGAAGCACGGCCGCAAAAACGTTGTCGGCCATCGCCTTGCGAATGTCTGCCGTTTTACGGCAGAGTTTCCAAGCGCCGGCCTGATCCAGCCGGAGGGCAATCGCTGCTTTTTCAATGGCGATGTCGAGCGACGGCTGCCGTGTGAGCGGCGCGGCAAGCGGCGTGACATAATGGCCGTTTTCGTCCGGTTCCTGGAGAATAAGGTCTCCTGAGGGAATGTAGATGGCGCAAATGCCACCAGCCAGTCCACCAGCTTTTGCGCGAGGCGCATCGATGTGGCCTTCGCGTGTTCCATCCCGGAATTCTACAACCGGGTCCGCTCCGGCCTTGCTGTTGCGCCACAAACGAAGCAGCACATCATTATGACCGTCGAAAACTGCATGCATGTCAGGAGATTCCAAATATCAGTCGCAAAAAGGAGGGGGCGGCAGACGCCGGAATGACACCGAGCGGGTGGCAACCGGAGCAAACGCCACGGCCGCCTGTTTTCTGTCAGCGGCAATCTTAGGACGATATTTCGAAGCTTCGCAAGGACGAAATCAAGCAGTGGTGAAATTATCACCACTCCGTAACAACATCGATTTTGCGCATCGTCAAACCTGCCAGCCGCCTTCCACTTTTCGCAGCAGCGGCGTTGCGAAAACACCCCGGATGCGATCGGGCCACTGCTGACCCTCAATGGCAAGCCTTTCCCGCCAGCGGTCCGATTGAAGCATCGCGGCCCCCACGACGACAGGTTCGATTTTGGATGCAGCCAGGAGGGAAAGACCGGCGACAATCGAGGTGCCGCTGGAAATGACGTCATCGACCAGCGCGACGCGGCGATTTTCAATAAGCGGCATCATACGCGGGTCAATGTAAAGCCGCTTTTCCTGCTTGGTGGTGATGGATGACATTGGTACCGACAGCTCTTCCAGATACCAGAATTTGCGGGACGTCCCGAGCGGTACGTATCGTTTATGACCGAGATGGCGGGCGACAGCCGCCGCGAGCGTCAACCCCAGCGTCGGCAATCCCACCACCACATCAGGTCGAAACGGCTCGAGTTTTTTGGCAAGGTCAGCAGCCAGCGTCTCCAGCACCTCGAAGGAGGCTTGATTGACGATCAAAGACGCCAAAGCATGTTCTCCGTCCGCAAGCGGACGAATCGGCAACCTGATCTGTCGCCCGTCATCCAGCGTCGCAGGGAAAAACGCCGAATGCGGCTCCGTAGGCTCCAATGGGGCGGGCTTGAGGATTTCCTGCCAGAATTCGTGCGGCAAAATCTCGGATTGCATCGTTCTTTCCTTTGCTGCGGAACCGTTCGCCTGTGATCGAACAGGAGTGACACCGCGTGTCATGCATTTCGACAACCGAAGAGAGGTACGCGGGTTCATTTCAGATGCGGTATACGCTAGAAAGAGCCAGGCAACATGCGTTCGGAAGAGCCCACCTATGGCGCGGCTTTTCCTCATATTCAAGGATAACCTGCCATGAGACTGCTGGACCGGATCGGCGAAGATTTGCCATTTCTGACGGAGTTGCGTCACGACCTGCACGCTCATCCTGAACTCGGCTTCGAGGAAGAACGAACAAGTGCCATCGTCGCAGACCTGCTTGAACGGGCCGGCCTGAAAGTTCATCGCGGCCTGGGCGGCACCGGTGTGGTCGGCACCTTGCAGGTGGGGAATGGCACACGTTCGATTGGCCTTCGCGCCGATATGGATGCTCTGGCCATGCCAGAAGTTTCGGACCGCGCCTACAAGTCTCGGTTTCCAGGCAAAATGCACGCCTGTGGCCATGATGGGCACACGGCCATGTTGATCGGCGCAGCCCGTTACCTTGCCAAGACACGTGATTTTTCCGGCACTGTGCATTTCATCTTCCAACCTGCGGAAGAAGGCCGTGGCGGCGCAAAAAAAATGGTCGAAGACGGTCTTTTCGAGATTTTCCCCTGCGACGCCGTCTATGGGCTGCACAATATGCCAGGACTTGCAACTGACGAGATTGCCGTGGTCGAAGGCCCGCAGCTTGCGTCTTCCGATAGCTGGAGGGTAACATTCAAGGGCATTGGAACGCATGGAGCAAAACCGCATCTTGGCCGTGATCCGATAACGGCTGCCGGCACATTCCTCGCCTCACTGCAAAATATTGTCGGTCGCGTTGTTGATCCCTTGCAACCCGCTGTGGTCAGCGCCTGCTCAGTTCAGGCGGGCGATCCCAAGGCTCTCAACGTCATCCCGGACATCGTTGAGATTGGCGGCACCGCTCGAGCTTATGCGGCTGATGTCCGTAACCAGCTTGAAGAAGAGATCGGCAGGCTGGCCAAGGGTACGGCAGCCATGTTCGGCATTGAAGCCAAATATGAATTCATTCGCCGCATCCCACCGGTGATCAACGATGCAGACGCCACCAGGCGTGCGCTGCGAGCGGCAAAATCGGTCTTTGGCAACAAGGCGCGCACCGCGTTCCCGCCCTCGACAGCGGGTGACGATTTCGCCTTTTTTGCAGGTGAGGCACCGGGCTGCTACGTCTGGTTGGGCAACGGCCCTGCGGTCGACGGCGCGCTGCACCACAATACGTCTTATGACTTCAACGACGGATCAATTGTTTCCGGCGTCGCGTTCTGGTCAACGCTGGTTGAACAGGAATTGTCAGCTGAATGAACATTGTCCTCGGCCGATCAGATGACCGGCCGCGGCCCGCCAGCGGGACGAGGTAGGCTGGCAACAATGCCAGCCAGGGCGCAGGCTGAAGTGATGGCCATAATGCCCGGCCATCCCGCGTGTATCCAGAACCAGCCGCCGATCCAGCCCGTGATGCTCGCGCCACAATAATAAAACAACAGGTACAAGGCCGAAGCGTGGCTTTTGGAGGTGCCTGCGTTGGCACCGACACCGCTGCTGGCCGCTGAATGACCGATAAAAAATCCGACCGTGATCGCCGCAATCCCCATCACGATCAGGATAATGCTCGACGAAAAAGTCAGAAAAATACCCGCCAGGATGGATGAGAAGGCGACGATCAGCATGACCCGTCGGCTAAAGCGGTCGACCAGTGTCCCGCCGTAGGAAGACGCAACAATCCCGAGAGCAAAGGTCAGAAAAATCATGCTGACAGCGGTCCGGCCGAGTTCATAGGGTGGAGCGACCAGACGAAAGGCACAATAGTTGAAGACCGTGGTGAAGACACTGGTGAGCATTGCACCAATGAAATAAAACCGCCGGAGATCGGGATTTTTCAGATGCTGAGCCGATATACGCAGGTGCATGTTCAGTGGCATGCGCTGCGGCCGGAAGTTGCGCGAGGGAGGAAGCAGCATAAGGAAGCCGATCGCCGCGACAACACAGATGGCTCCAAGTGCGTACATCGCAACCTGCCATGAGGTAAACGCAGATACCAGCCCCATGCCGACACGCCCGGCCATGGCGCCAAACGCTGTTCCACCGACGTAGAGGCCCATTGCCTTGCCAAGACTGGCGGGCTCGATTTCTTCAGCAAGATAAGCCATTGCGACGGCAGGAACGCCTCCAAGCACGAAGCCTTCCAACGCCCTGGCTGCCAACAGCCATTCCCAGCCGTTTGTACTTGCTGCGATAATATTGCAGACCGCAGCCAACATCATGGAAACGAACATGAGACGGCGACGTGTAAAGAGCTGCGAGAAAGCCCCACTGAGAAGGATGGCGAAGGCAAGTGTTCCGGTTGTCAACGAAAGCGCAAGCGAAGCAGTTGCAGGATTGATCCCAAACTCTTCCGGGAATTCCGGCAACAACGGCTGAACGCAATAAATCAGTGAAAAGCTGGCAAAACCGGCAAGAAAAAGCGCCCAGCTAGCTCGACGGAAACGGCTGCTGCCGTGCTCGATCCAGAGAACATCCGAGGGGTTCGCCGTCTTGATTATGGGTGGTGTAAAATCCTGATTACTGAGCTGACGCATCGATTTATCCTTTTCGGACTTATCTATAGCGCGCCCAGCATCTTCACTCTAATATATGGAACAGCCTTTCATTATATCTGGATCTAATATCATGGAGCTCCGGCACATCCGCTATTTTCTTGCCATTGCCAGCGAAGGAAGCTTCACCCGGGCAGCGGAACATCTCGGCATAGCGCAGCCACCTCTTAGCCAGCAGATAAAAGTGCTGGAAGAGGAAATGGGCACCCGGTTGTTCCGGCGTCTCGCACACGGCGTGGAACTGACACCGGCGGGAACAGCCTTTCGTACAGCAATTGCCAATGTGCCCGATCAGGTCAGCAACGGCGTTCGCCTTGCGCGCAGGGCAGCCGCCGGCGAGACTGGCGTCATGAGGATTGGTGTGACGGGAACGGCGGCTCTCAATCCGCTCGTCCCCGCGTGCATTCGCGCGTACAAGAACAAATATCCGGATGTCGAACTTCAAGTGATGGAAGCCAACGCCCTTGTGCTGACACCAGCCTTGCTTGAAGACAGGTTGGACGTCGCCCTATTGCGCCCGTCGCAATCTGAGCCGGACACGTTGAACGAAGAAGTCTTGACTGACGAGCCCCTCCTGATCGCCCTGCCCGCGTCGCACATTCTTGCACGGCGAGGCACTGCCATCGACCTCCTCGAACTGCGCGACGATCCATTCATTCTTACGCCACGCAGCATTGGAACCAGCCTCCACGACGCCTCGCTGAAGGCGTGCGAAGATGCAGGGTTTACACCGCGGCTTGGTCCGGCGGCGCCGCATATCGCATCGATACTGACGTTGGTCGCCGCCGAACTTGGTGTTTCGCTGGTTCCGGAGTCCGTCGCTCAGGTGAAAATGCAAAACATCGTCCTGCTCCCTGCCAGCGGTCCACCTCCCCGGCTGTCCATATCCCTCGCCTATCGCAGAGGAACGACTTCTCCCGTCGTCAAGAACTTCATTTTAGCCGCGCGCTATGCAGCCAGTAAAACGCGGCAACCGAGTTAGGCTCTGCTCTAGAGTGCCAATCCTCATCGCTCTTCGAAAATCTCTTCAATCGCTCGATTGAACAATCGAGCGATTGCGAATGCAAGCGGCAGGCTGGGGTCATAGCGCTCGTTTTCAATGGCGTTTACGGTCTGGCGTGACACGTCAAGGCGGGACGCCACCTCGCCCTGCGACCATCCTTTTTCGATACGAAGGGCTTTCAGCCTGTTTTTCATCGAAAACGACGGCCACTTATGAGACCACCGACGATCCAGAAGACCGCCATGATCGGCCAAACAAAAAACATCGAGAGTTTTGGATACCCAACAGTTTCGAGAAAACCGTAACTGAATGTCACCAATGCCGTTCCACCAAAAGCAAGGGATAGCGCTTCAAGCTGAATCCGGCGCTGGAGCTCGTCAGATATTCTCACTTGGCGCATGACGGAAAATGCCACAGCAAACCCAGGAACCATGGGGGTTAGGGCGACGATCGTTTTCCAATTCCCCTCAACCATCTCTGCGTTGAGCACCAACACGGAAGCGATCAGGATGACCATATACCCGATCATGCTGATGCTGAACTCAACGACGAAACGATGCTTATTCATACCCGCCTCCTGTAAAGCATCCTTTACAACCGCAGTCACAGGAAATGTCAAGCACGCTTTACACACTAAGGGCATCCCGTCGGGGGAAAACAGGCGGTAGCGGCCTCTCGTGCGGCTTTCGCCTGCCAAAGCTCAAACCATTTTAGTCAATGAGAGAGATCACCGGACTTTCAAGCACGGTCCCGGTCAGAACGTCGGCAATCCCCCTATCTGTCTGGTGAGGACCGACATTGCAGGCAAGCGTTGCCCCAAAGCACGCTTTGAAAACGAGATAAGGCGGTTGCCACTCTACTATCTCACCGACAGCGGTACGCAGATGCTGGAAGGCTTCCGCCACCTCTTCAACCGAAGCTTCCGACACCAGGCCAGAAAGCGGCAAGGGGAGCAAGGCCGTGATCTTGCCGTTTGATGCAGCCGCCATGCCGCCACCAGCCTCGATCACCGCATTTGCAGCGAGCGCCATGTCATCCACATTCCCACCGAAGACTGTCAGGTTATGGCTATCATGTGCAACCGTGGTTGCAAAAGCACCGTCCCAACGGCCCCAACCGGTCAGAAAACCGGTTCTCGTGAGAGCGTCCGCTTTGCCGTGACGATGCGTCACGGAAATCATCGTTGAGCCCTCCGGCGGGACAACAAAACCATCCTCGACATCGGCCTCCGTTTCACCCCACTGGGTAAAGCGTGGACGATCGATGGTTGCAAGCCGCACACGGCGTCCATTCGACGCCACCCTGAAGTCGTCCGGTTTTCGCAATGGAAGCTTCATGGAGCCTTGGAGTACAGTCGCATCACAGGCCGGGATTGAAGCCAGCATTGCTCCGTTTTCCGCAACAGGTTTACCATCAGCAATAACGTGCCGGGCAGCAAAACTGCTCAGATCCTCAAACACGGCGATATCAGCGCGACGACCAGCAGCAACGAGGCCGAGGTCGGGACGTCCGAGACGTTGCGCCGCATTCAGTGTCGCTGCGCGCAAAGCCCATTCTGGCTTCAATCCATAACGGACAAGGCGTCGTACCACGTCATCAAGGCCACCTCCGTTCACGAGGTCATCAGGGAATACATCATCTGTGCAGAGCGTAACCGTTTGGGGAAGATGGCCTAGCGCGTTCAGCGCAGCCACGAATTCCGGCAGCAAATGGTCGTGCGATCCACGCAATTCGATGGTCAGTCCCGCACGCAGCTTTTCCATCAGATCGTCGGCAGAAACCAGTTCGTGATCGGAGGATACACCCGCGGTCATGAATGCATTCAACTCGGCGCCCTTCAGACCTCTGGCGTGACCGCATAGCAACTTGCCCGAGAATAGACCCGCCTGCACGATAGCACTCATGTGCGGATCGCGCTCGATGACACCTCGCATGTTCATGATTTCGGCAACGCCGCCGATCTGGGGCCAGGCCAGCATGTCCGCAAGCACGAGGGCGTCGAAATCGGCACCTGCGCGCTCCAGGCCGGGTGCAGACGGGACTGAAGATGGCGCAAGAAGAACCGCTCGTAAGGGCAGGTTTTCAATCGATTTTGCGGCCCAGCGAACGCCCTCGACACCGTGGACGTTTCCGAATTCATGTGGATCCCAGACAATCGTCGTGACACCACGTGAGACAACGGCTGCGGCGTAAGCGGCAGGCGTGATCATCGAACTTTCGATATGCATGTGCGTATCGATCAGCCCGGGAGAAACAAAAGCACCTTTGGCATCGATAATGCGGGCCGCATCACTTCGGGTCGCCTGCGCATGCACGCTTGCAATCAAGGAACCGACAATGCCGATATCGGCGGCGCGCAACTCGCCGGTCACCACGTCCACCAACGTCCCGCCGGTGATGAGGATATCGAAAGACGCTTCCCCTCTTGCAGCAGCCACGGCTCGTGTGCGCAAATCTTCGTCATTCAAATCGGCAGGTTGTGGCGCAAACGTTGCTGAGTTCATCGGGCAGCCTCTCTACGAAGGGCCTCAAGGATTGTCTCCTTGACCGCATCCGCTTCAACAGTTTCGGCAAAATGGGCGTTGAACGCCCCTGTCTTGCCAGTCCTGCTTTCCACGACCGTCCGCCCTCGTGTGAGTGCACCAGCAGTCTCCACATCGATACGCGCATGGCGCCAACCGACAAGATCAGAGCAGAACGCTACAGCAGCAACCGGGTCGTAAAGTGCCATGGCAACCCTACCCCGACTGGTGGCGATACCGATAAACCCTTCGAGAAGATCGGCTATGAGCGCAGCATTCTTTCCGCCGGCATTACGAATCGGCAGCACATCCGCAGGTGAAGCTGTCACCTTGCGGCAGGCATCGAGATCGACCATTCGAAGCGGCAGGCCGTGCGAGAGAACGATTGCCAGGGCTTCAGGATCTGCAAAGGCGTTGAATTCGGCTGATGCCGTATGATTGCCAGACGTGACGCCACCCCCCATCCAGGTCAGATCGGAAATTTTTAACGCAAGGTCCGGGCGCGCAACGCACAACGCCGCGATATTGGTGAGGGGTCCCAACGCGAGAATGCGCTTTTCTCCCGCTCCATCGCAAAGCCAGTCGCATAGCGCAAGAAAGCTGCTGCTTTCACCCAACTCCTCCACCGTCTGAGGCAGGGAAAGGCCAACCGTTGGAATACCGCTGTCGCCCAGAATTGATTGAGCAGTTTCGAGCATACCGAACACCGGCTGCGCACGGCCTTGATGGATCGGGAACGTCCAGCCGAAGGCAGCGACCGCTCCTGCTGCGTTGTGGCAGACCTCCGCCATTGTCGCGTTACCAAATACGAGCGAGACACCATCGATCATGATACCAGACGCATCGACTACCATGATGGCAGCGATATCGTCGAAGCCCATATCAGTATCGATCCAGACACCCATGGTCAGTTGAACACCTTGAGGGTCGCAGCCTTATCCACCGGCAGATCGAAGGCAAGGCGATCACCAATGGCGTGCGTAGAGAGGGCCGCATCCGTTTCTGCCTTGATCGGGCCAAGCGGCGTATCAAGCAGATATTCACGCGTGTTTCCAGCAAAGGATGTGCCGCGCACGGTTCCCTCGAAAGGACCTGAGCCGAGGGTGACCATGCGCGGCCGCCAGGCCAGTCCGGATGCTGAAAGGACTGGTCCGGGAAGCGGTGTTGCACCGTTTGCGGTTTTCAGTGCGCCGTTTTCCAGCGCGAAAATATTCTCGAAGCCGACGAAATCTGCAACGAAGGAAGAGACCGGTGCGTTGTAGATCTCCTCCGGCGTGCCGATCTGCTCTATCTTGCCGCCTTTCATGACAACAATGCGGTCAGCCAGCGCCAAAGCTTCAATTTGATCATGGGTGACAAAAATCATCGTCACGCCGGTTTCCTTTTGAACGCGCTGCAACTCCGTACGCATCTCGAGACGCAACCGTGCATCGAGGTTGGAGAGCGGTTCATCAAGCAAAAGCACCTTCGGTTCCATCACCATGGAACGCGCCAGAGCCACGCGCTGCTGCTGACCGCCAGAAAGTTCGGCTGGCTTGCGTGACACGAAATTCGAAAGACCGACAGACTTGATGCCCGACAAGACCTTGTCATCCAATGCCGTGCCGTTCATGCCCTTGAGCTTCAGCCCGAAAGCAACATTTTCGTAGACCGTCAGATGCGGGAAAAGTGCGTAGGACTGGAAAACCAGCCCGACAGCGCGCTTGTTGGCAGCAACGCGGGTGATATCGACACCATCAAGACCGATGCGCCCACCCGCCACCGGCATAAGCCCGGCGATGGCACGCATCGTCGTGGTCTTGCCGCATCCGGAGGGACCAAGCAGCGCCAGAAGTTCACCCTTGCGGATATCGAGGTCGAGATCCTTGACGGCAATGTTGTTGCCGTATGCAAGCGACATTTTTTGGAGCGAAAGGTAATTTGCGTCAGACATAACGGGAGAACCCCAGAAAACGTTCGGCCAGGAAAACGATGCCGATGGAAAGGAAGGCGAGCAGCGAGGAGAGTGCTGCGACGGACGGATCAAAGACGATTTCCATATAGCCCAGCATATCGATGGGCAGCGTGCGAACGCCGGGACCGGAAAGGAACAGCGACACCGGCACCTGATTGAAACTCGTCACGAAACCGAGAATGAAGGCTGAGAGGATACCGCCGCGAATGTTTGGCAATACGACCCGGAAAAATGCGCCTAGACGAGAAGAACCGAGCAAAACCGCTGCTTCCTCGATATCAGAACGCAGATTGTTCAGACTGGCGGAAACCACACGCACCGCATAGGGCAGGATCAGCGCAGTGTGCGCAAGGAACAAAGCCAGCGTGATGCCGATGCCGAATGGCACGACGAAATAACGCAGGAGCGCCAGACCAACGATGATACCCGGTACGATGATTGGCGCGGAGACGATGGTGCGTACCGTTTCGGAAAGTGGAAGCTTATAACGCGACATCGCGTAGGACGCGGGAATCCCGAGAAGAAGCGCCGTGAATGTTCCTCCGATAGCAAGGAACATCGACATGGCGAAACTTTCGCGGAAGCTCTCGACCGTGAAAACCTTTGCGATCCACTTCAGCGAAAAACCCTGCGGTGGAAAGGCAAGTGTATCGCCTGCCGAGAACGATGCCGCCACGATAATGAGAAACGGCCCGATCAAAAAGCCGACCACGAGGAGAAGTGTCAGGGGAATGAAAAGCTGCCGGGTCATTTCTTATTCCTTGCGGTAGCAATGCGCTTCAGAAGGATGTTGGCGGCAAAGCTCATGAAGATCAGGATGAAGGCGATGACGCTGGCGGCAACAAAATTGTTCGAGACCGTGACCTGCTGATAAAGCAACGTCTCGAGCATCAGGACCTTGGAGCCACCCAGAATTGCGGGGGTGATGTAAGCCGTCAGCGAGCCGGTGAACACCAACGTACCACCGACCACAAGCCCTTCCCGCGTCAGCGGCAAGATGACTTTCCAGAAAACCTGAAACCAGTTTGCGCCGAGCACGCGGGCCGCCGCAATCGTATCCTTCGGCATGTTCTCGAGCGCACTGATCAGCGAAATAATCATCAGCGGCAGGAAAAGCTGGAGAAGGCCGATGAAAACCGCCGTTTCGGAAAACAGAATGCGTATCGGTCCATCGCTCAAACCCACGGCCTGAAGCGCCTGATTGACGATACCGGTGCGGCCCAGGATAACGATCCAGGCATAGGTACGCGCGACTGGCGAGATCATCAGAGGCAAAACGACGAGGTTGACGACGTGTCCCTTTGAGCCGGCCGAAAGGTTGACGATGGCAAAAGCTGCCGCATAACCGATGACCGCCGATACCACAGTGACAATTGCCCCGAGTTTCAGCGTGCGCAGGAAAACGGTCTGATTGAGCGGCTCGGAAAAGAAATCGGCATAGGCGGACAGCGTCCACCCGTCAGCGGTACGGAACCCTTCCGACAACAGCATGAACACCGGCACAAGAAAGACCGCCGCCGCGAAAACAGCAGCGGGCAATGCAAGCGCCAGCGCTTCGGCCCGATTCTGAAACATTCACTTATTCCCTGAACGGCCGCAGTCGCCGACCGATGTCGTTGAAGCTGAATTGTCAGCCTCCGTTTTGAAAAGGTGGAAAAGCGGCCAGGGGACGACCAAACCGCTTTTCCCGGAACGGGGTCGTCGCAAACACGAAGACCTGCCCGTTCCGTAACACGAGAACCTACTTACTGACCGACCTTGGCGTTCCACTCCGACAGCCACTTGTCGCGGTTGTCGAGCGTTACGTCCGACGGAATGAGCTGCAGGCTCTTTGCCGTCTCGTCACCATAGGTAATGTTGTTCGCTATCTCGTCAGAAACCTTGACTTCCTTGTTGGTCGGGCTGTCGACCAGCTTTTCGGCCAAAGCCTTCTGAACATCGGTGGAAAGCCAGAAATCCATGAATTGCAGTGCGAGGTCTTCGTTCTTCGTACCCTTAGGCACGACGAGAACGTTCATCCCGCCTGTCTGGCCTTCCTTGGGGGTTGCCCAGGCAAGCGGCAGATCAAGCTTGGTAAACGGCGCCCAGGAGAAGCGACCGATCGGCGCTGCCCAGATCTCCTCCTGCTGCATAAGCTGCACAAGCTGCGAGGACTTGACGTAGAACGTAACGATATCGTCCTTCTTTTCGCCAACGGCTTCGATTGCACCGGCGAGATCGGGCGTATCCTTGCCAATCGCCTTGCCAAGCATATAAAGCGCCGGCGGTCCCTGGTTGGTGGTAACATTCGGGAACGCAACGTGATCGACGATGCCTTCCTTCAAGAGATCACCCCAGGATTCGATCTTCATCTTGTCCGTGCGGTAGACGATCGAGGTCGCATAGAAGTTCACACCGACGCTCATGCCATCACCGTTCGGGTCCTTGGCGATGTCGTAGAGGTTTGCGATGCTCGGCACCTTCGTGGCGTCGATCTTCTGGATCAGGTCCTTGCGTGCAGCAGAAAGCGCATCTGCCATGGAAACGATAGCAAGATCGACAACCGGGTTCGCCTTGTTGGCCTCCATTTTGGCGAGACGCTCGACGCTGTTACCGGTTTCGACCACGAGCTTGCAGCCGCACTTGGCTTCAAACGGCGTATAAACCAGCTCCTTGAATTCGTCCTGCGCGAAGGCGTAGACCGAGATCGTCAGGGTCTTTTCCTGCGCCTGTGCAGCGCCCATCGTCAGCATCAGGGCAGTGCCCGATGCAAGAATGATCTTCTTCATGGTGTGAGTTCTCCTGCTGTCGTTTTTTTGGCTTCAGTGACGTTATGCGATGTTTTGCCGGTCGAGCCGCGTACCATCAGCTCCATCGGCACTTTGGAAATATCGGCAGCGACCGAAACGGTATCCCCCTCTTCACCGTCGATGACGCGCAGCAATGCATCTATGGCGAGATCAGCAATACGGACCATATTCATGCGCATCGTGGTGAGTGGCGGTGTCACCACCGCGGAAAAGATAAGATCGTCAAAACCGGTAACACTTGCCTGCTCCGGCACCTCGACGCCTTCGCGCTGCAATTCGGTCAGGGCACGCAGTGCATGCAGATCGGAAACGGCGGCAAAGGCTGTAAAACCATCCTGCACCTTGGCGGCAAGCCCGAGACGACACCCCGCGCCATCCTTTGCTTCGATCCTGTCAATCCAGAGCGTCTCGATGTCGCCGGCTCTTCCGAAGCCATCGCGAATGCCGCCAAGCCTGTCGTTCTGAACGTTGGAATCCCGGTTCTTGCCGATCAGTACGATCTTGCGGTGCCCAAGGCTGGCAAGATATCGTCCGAGCTGTTGGCCGCCATCCCAGTGATCAGCCGCAACCGTATTGCCAGGTGTCGACGGACTGTCGATCACTGCGACCGGACAGTCGACGCCAGCAATGCGGGTTCCTCGGCGCGGAACGATGACCATGCCATCCACACCGCGCTCGATCAGCCGGTTGATCGCATCTGTCTGCATGGAAATTTCGCCCCGCGAGTCGGCGATCAGCACGCCGTAGCCGGCGGCGACGGCGGCCTTTTCAATCGCTTGTGCAATCTGCGGGAAGAGTGGATTGGCGATATCTGGCAAGACGAGACCCAGGACACCGCTGCGACCGGTCCTGAGAGCCCTGCCCGCAAGGCTCGGAATATAACCGAGATCACTGGCCGTCTTACGGATTTTGTCGACCAATTCAACCGACACACGCCCCTTGCCGGACAACGCATTGGACACGGTTGCTACCGACACGCCGAGTGTCGCAGCAATTGCGCTCAGGTTGGTGGCAGGCCGTGGAGAAGCCATGACGATCCGGAATTTCGATGATTAAACGTTTAATCACGATAGTCCACCGGCGGTGCACTGTCGAGTCCGTGCGGGGCAAAAACCGGGGAACAAAGTCTAAATGCCGAAAACGGTGCGATTATTTGTGAAGCGAGGGATCGCTGGACACGCGATAAGCTTCCGCCTGACGCACCAGCCAGTCACGAAAAAGCATCACGGGGCCGTGATTGACGCGAGATAAAGGCGCTACAGCATAATAGGAACTTGGGCTTTTGGCAGGATGATCGAAGGCCTTCACCAATTGCCGCGACTTCAGTTCGTTCTCGATAAGAAACAGAGGCATGAGTGCGACGCCGAGCCCTGCGATACAGGCCTGAGCGACACTGGAAAACTGCTCGAAACGCATACCCTGCGGTAAAGATATTGCCAATCCCAGACTCTGGAACCAGTGATCCCAGGCACCCGGACGCGACGCCATATGCAACAAGGGCAGACTTGCGACATCCCTCCCGGTCGCAACAGGATGAGAATTGAGAAACTCGGGACTGCAGACAGGCGCCACCATTTCCTGCATCAGAAAAGTGCTTTCAGCCCCCGGCCAGTCCGCCTGACCTATGTGGATGGCCATGTCGATCTGCTCACGATCGAAATCAAACTGACCGATTCGTGTGGCAAAATTGATGGTGATTTCAGGATGACTGGCAACGAAATCAGGAATGCGGGGCAGCAGCCAGCGCGTGCCGAAGGTTGGTAACATCGCGAGATTGAGGGTATTGCCATGCGTTTTCGTCATGACCTGCAAAGAGGCAGAACGTATTTCACCAAGCGCGGCGGCGACGGATTTGGCATAAGTTTGACCCTCTGACGTCAATCGAACACCGCGTGCACCACGTTCGAAGAGACGAACGCCGAGCAGCTCTTCCAGCGACATAACCTGCCGGCTTATCGCTCCTTGCGTCAGTGCGAGCTCATCGGCAGCAAGGGAAAAACTGCCCAGCCTTGCGACAGAATCGAATGCGGCGAGCGCGCTGGTTGACGGCAAAAGCTTGCGGCTGAGCGGGGTCATCAGTCATTACTACAGGTAATGCGAAAATGAGTAAACATGGCTTGTACACGACATGCGAAGCACCAATAATCCGGCCAGAATTTGCGGAGGCATAAAAGTGAGCGAACGTGCAGCATTCAATTGGCAGGACCCATTTCTGCTGGAAGACCAACTGACGGACGACGAGAGGATGATCCGCGACACCGCGGCAGCCTTCGGAAAATCCGAACTGCTGCCGCGCGTCCAGGACGCTTATCTTTCAGAAACGTCAGAACCGGAACTGTTCCGCCTGATGGGTCGCACCGGTCTGCTTGGCGTGACGTTACCTGAAGAATACGGTGCGGCCGACGCCAGCTACGTGGCTTACGGGCTTGTTGCCCGAGAGGTTGAGCGCATCGACAGCGGCTATCGCTCCATGATGAGCGTGCAATCCTCGCTCGTCATTCATCCAATCTTTGCTTACGGTTCGGACGAGCAGAAAAAGAAATATCTGCCCGGCCTTGTTTCCGGCGAACTCATCGGATGTTTCGGTCTGACCGAACCCGATGCAGGCTCTGATCCCGGCGGCATGAAAACACGTGCTGAAAAAATTGCCGGCGGCTACCGCCTGCGCGGATCGAAAATGTGGATTTCCAACGCACCGATTGCCGATGTTTTCGTGGTCTGGGCAAAATCGGAAGCGCATAACAACGAAATTCGAGGCTTTGTGCTCGAGAAAGGCATGAAGGGTCTTTCTGCTCCAAAGATCGGCGGCAAGCTTTCGTTACGCGCTTCTATCACCGGTGAAATTGTCATGGACGGCGTCGAGGTTGGTGAAGACGCGCTCCTGCCCAATGTTTCGGGCCTGAAGGGACCGTTTGGCTGCCTAAACCGCGCCCGCTATGGCATTTCCTGGGGCGTGATGGGGGCCGCCGAAGATTGCTGGTTCCGTGCCCTGCAATACGGTCTTGACCGCAAGCAGTTTGGCAAGCCGCTGGCGGGCATGCAGCTTTATCAGAAGAAGCTAGCTGACATGCAGACCGAAATCGCGCTTGGCCTTCAGGCATCTTTGCGGGTGGGCCGTTTGATGGACGATCATCGCATGGCGCCCGAAATGATTTCGATCGTCAAACGCAACAATTGCGGCAAGGCGCTGGATATCGCCCGCCAGGCGCGAGACATGCATGGTGGCAACGGAATCCAGATCGAGTATCACGTCATGCGTCACGCCCAAAACCTTGAGACGGTCAATACCTACGAGGGTACGCATGATGTCCACGCCTTGATCCTTGGCCGGGCACAGACCGGCATTCAGGCGTTTTTCTGATACCACGTAAAAGTCCGGGCGCGACGCACGCCCGGACCAAATTCATGGCTTCACCTGAAAAAGAACGTCAGAATTCTTGCCATTCATCCTTGCTTGTGTCGATAGCGGCACTCCCGGAGAAAGCAGCTGAGATCTTGCGGCCAAGTGCGCGCGCCGGTGATACGACGGGCCGGTCGTTCGCACGAGCAACGATCACAGGCGATTGCGTTTCAGTTCCCAGCCTGAATTGACCGAGTAAGTGGTTTAACGAAGAAGCTTCCCGCGCAAGGCCATGGCTCGCAGCGGTGGACTCCTCGACCATAGCCGCATTTTTCTGCGTGTCCTGATCCATTTGGTTGACGGCAGCATTGATCTGCTGGAGCCCGGACGACTGCTCTTGTGCAGATTCAACGATCGCTGCCACATGCCGGTTGATCTCCTGCACCTCGGCAACGATCTTTTCCAGAGCCTTACCGGTATCGCCGACCAGTCCCACGCCTTGCTGAACCTGCTCGTTCGATGTGGTTATCAACGTCTTGATTTCCCTTGCGGCATTTGCAGAGCGCTGCGCCAGCTCACGCACCTCCTGTGCGACGACAGCAAAGCCTTTGCCCGCTTCGCCGGCACGCGCTGCCTCGACACCCGCATTCAACGCCAGCAAATTGGTCTGGAAGGCGATATCATCGATGACGCCAATGATACTGCTGATCTCACTCGAGGACTTCTCGATCTTCTCCATGGCAAGAACCGCGCGGCGAACGACGTTGCCCGAATTCTCGGCTTCATGGCGTGTTTTCGCGACCAGAGAACCGGCTTCCTGCGCACGCCGGGAAGCGTCTCTCACCGTGGTGGTAATCTGCTCAAGTGCCGCAGCAGTTTCCTCCACAGCGGCGGCTTGCTGCTCAGTGCGCTTGGCAAGATCATCTGCCGCGGACTTGATCTCGTTGGCTCCGGCATCGATACCCCGCGCGTTTTTCGACACTTGCACCATGGCCGTTTGCAACTTTTCAGCAGACTGGTTGAAATCGGCACGTACCGCGTCGAGGCTCTGTGTGAACGGCTGTGTGATGCGGTGGGCAAGATCGCCATTGGATAGTTTCGAGAGGCCGGATGCGAGACTGTCGACGGCAAACTGCACAGCTGCTGCGTCCTCGGCCTTTTGCCTTTCGCGTTCCATACGTTCTTTTTCCGACAGGCTACGGCTGGCCTCGGTCTCCTGCTCAAGACGCATCCGCTCGATGGCATTTTCGCGAAACACCTGAACGGCCTTCGCCATTTCGCCGACTTCATCCTTTCGGCCCATACCGTCGATTTCGGACGCGGCATCACCGGCGGCAAGCGACAGCATACGTTCACGAAGACGCATGATCGGTGTTGTTATTCCATGAGATGTGACGAAAAGCGCCGCAGCGATAACAGCTAAAAAAGCGACGCCGACGATGATCAGCGTTGTCGCGATCAGCGTGCCATTATTGGTCGTCAGCAGATTGCTCTGCTTCTCGACGTCAGCCATTCTCTCCAGCAGGAATCCGACGAGATCGTCACTCAAGGGCATAATGAGTGCGTCGGCCCTTTGCAGCGTTATTTTGGCCTGCGCAGCTTCGCCACGCGATGCAAGTTCGACTGCCTCATCCGTCAGGGAAACAACGACACGCGTGCGAGCCAGGAAATCCTCAAGCTTTGCGGCATACTGAGGAAAGAGATCGGCCGCAGCAGCAATCTGGTTCAGGACAAATGCTTTGGTGGGCGCATAGTCCTTGAAAATCACCTGGTAACGTTCGTGTTGCTGATCATAGGTCGATATCTGATAGGCGGTGTAGGCTAGACCGGCCAGATTGCGGTTGGCACGCGCCAGTTCCACTGTCGCCCTGTTATCCTTGCTGATGAAGTCGAAATAGACCTCGTCGGACGCATTGAACTGCGTGGAAATATGGGCAACGGCGCCAAGACCCGCCACGCACATCAACAAAATGATCCCAACTATCTTCGTCCGGATTCCGGTCTTTTCTAAAAGCGTCATTATCAATTCCAAACCAGCCAGACGCCCTCCCCGTGCCGAAGTTCGCCTGTGTCAAATGGACAGAGCACGTTGTGACCCAATCATTGGGACGCGGGACATCGTCTTCGGGCCAAGCCGGTCGAAAAACGCTCCAAACCGGAGCGATTAGTCATGAAAGCATGCAACCACCGCGCTCCCCGTATGATTTCGAAGCATAAACAATCTCTTACAAATTAGTTGGATTACTGATTATTTTTCAATTTTTGGTGGATCTTTTCTCGAAGGCAGGTGAATGCATTCCGACACACACTGCGACCACCACGGCACTCGCAGCGCCCGATATTAGTTTTCGTCAAACCGTTGATTGTCGGCACCATCTATCCTACGTCAAGGACGCTATCATTCGAGAGCCGGCCTCCTCCCCGGCCCTGTCTACACCTCCCAAAACGAAAGTGGACATCATGCACAGCTATCCCGACATCAAACTCCTTATTGATGGCGAATGGAAAGACGCCGTTTCCGGCAAGACGATTGCTGTTTCCGATCCCGCAACCGACGAGATCATTGGTGCAATCGCGCATGCCGAAAAAGCGGACCTCGACCTCGCCCTCGCTGCAGCGGACAAGGGCTTTAAAATCTGGCGAGACACCTCTCCGTTCGAGCGTTCCAAGATCATGCGCAGGGCTGCCGATCTGCTGCGTGAGCGTAAGGACAAGATTGCCTATGTGATGACCCGCGAGCAGGGTAAACCACTGGCACAATCCGCGGGAGAAATTCTCGGCGCGGCCGACACAATAGACTGGTTTGCTGAAGAGGCCCGCCGTACCTATGGTCAGGTCATTCCGGCACGCGCGACCGGTGTATCGCAGCTCGCCATCAAGGTCCCGGTTGGCCCCGTCGCGGCCTTTACACCATGGAACTTCCCGATCAACCAGATCGTTCGCAAGCTATCTGCCGCGCTTGCAACAGGCTGTTCAATTATCGTCAAGGCACCGGAAGAGACACCCGCCTCTCCTGCAGAACTGATCCGCGCCTTCGTTGATGCCGGTGTACCTGCCGGCGTTATCGGGCTCGTCTATGGTGTTCCGTCCGAAATCTCCGAATACCTCATCCCGCACCCGGTCATTCGCAAGATCTCGTTTACCGGCTCGACTCCGATCGGCAAGCATCTTGCTGCACTTGCCGGCAGGCACATGAAACGCGCCACGATGGAACTTGGTGGCCACGCACCTGTGATGATCTTCGATGATGCCGATATCGAAAAGGCCATTGAAGTGACCTCACTGGCAAAGTTCCGCAATGCCGGCCAGGTTTGTGTCGCGCCCACCCGCTTCCTTGTGCAGGAGGGTGTTGCCGACCGCTTCGTCGAAGGTTTCGTAGAAGCAACCAAGGCCATCAAGGTTGGCAACGGACTTGAAGACGGTGTTGTCATGGGTCCGCTCGCCAACGAGCGTCGCATTCCGGCACTCGAAGAGCTGATCAACGATGCCGTTTCGTGCGGTGGCGAGTTGAAGACCGGTGGCCGTCGCATTGGCAACAAGGGTAATTTCTTTGAGCCGACGGTCCTCTCCAACGTACCGACGACCGCCAAGATCATGAACGACGAGCCCTTTGGGCCGGTTGCCATCATCAACCGCTTCTCAAAGCTTGACGATGCGGTCTCCGAGGCCAATCGCCTGCCCTTCGGCCTTGCTTCCTATGCCTTCACCGGCTCGGTAAAAACGGCACATGCCCTGAGCCACCAGGTCGAAGCAGGGATGCTTACGATCAACCACAATGGTCTGGCTCTGCCGGAAGTGCCATTTGGTGGCATTAAGGATTCCGGTTACGGCACCGAGGGCGGATCTGAAGCTGTCCAGGCATATCTGGAAACCCGCTTCGTCAGCCAGATGAGCTGATCAGCCACGCAGTAATTCAAGACCCGGAAAGCTTTTGCCGGGTCTTTTTTTCGTTCAAACCTTCCGCTTGCCTAACATTGCCTGATCACATAAAAGAACAAACAATGAACGCAGTGGGTCGACAATGAGCGAGACAACCGAAACGGCAGCACCAGCGCTGAAGGAAATATTCAATCGCGAGCGCCTTCAGCATATCGCAGTCCAAACGAAAGCTGTTCACGCCCCTTTCGATGTCTCTGCATTCATGGCGCTAGCGACCAACGATCTCGACAGCCTTGGGATCATGCAGCGCATGCGGCAGGTCGCGACCAGCCTTCACGCCACGCTTCCCGGCGACTACGCACGCAACATTGAAATCCTTACGGACCTCGCGCCACGCATCGGACATGGTTTTGCATCCATTTCATTGCCGGAATACGTGGCGCTCTACGGGCGCGCCCATTTCGAGCTATCGATGCAGGCACTGCATTATTTCACCCGTTTTGGCTCATCTGAATTTGCGGTCCGGCATTTTCTGAAGGAGGACATGTCGCGGACACTCGCTTTCATGGAAACCTGGTCTCGTGATGAAAATGAACACGTTCGCAGGTTGGCGAGCGAAGGTTGTCGTCCGCGGCTCCCCTGGTCGTTCCAGCTCAAAGCCCTTGTGGAAGATCCTTCGCCGGTCGCTGCTATCCTCAGCAATCTGAAAAGTGATGGCGCGCTCTATGTCAGAAAATCGGTTGCCAACCACCTGAACGATATCACGAAGGACAATCCTGGCTTCGTATTCAAATTGTTGCAAGATTGGCCGAGAGATCACAAACATACCAACTGGATCACGCGGCAGGCGCTACGTACACTGATCAAAAAGGGCGACGTCACCGCTCTTGCCTATCTCGGCGCGGATGGGGCAGCCGAGATGGCAGTACAAGAGTTTACGGTATCGCCGCAAACAATCACTCTTGGAAACACCGTAGATATTACGGCGTCATTCGTTTCCTTGGCGAAATGCCAGCAAAAACTGGTGGTCGACTACGCCGTCCACTACGTCAAGAAAAACGGTGAAACGTCTGCAAAGGTTTTCAAGTGGAAAGAGATGAACTTGCAGTCGGAAGAGCGTACCTCGCTCACGATAAAACGCGCGATACGTGATTTTACCACCCGTAAGCACTATCCCGGACGTCACAGGATTGATCTCATCGTCAACGGACAAACCGTAGCGGAAACGTTCTTCGATCTGGAAAGCTAGTCCTGCTTTGACGGGAAAATCTTGGCACGACGGATGATGATCGAACCGCGTTCCCCTGCCTCCACATTACTTTCCGGCGGCACATCGAATTCCAGTTGATCCCCGTTGTCCGTATTGGCAATCACACGGCGCTCGCCCGCTCTATCAAGAACACGGGTGACACGCGCTGGAATGCCATCATGCAGATCGTCCCATTCAAGATCACCTGGACGGGCATAAATCTCGACCGCCCCATCCGCCTGACCGTAAGCAAACGGTAGTTCGCTTTTACCGACGTAAATCTTGCCACCGCGAGCTTCGCCGGAGACTTTGTTGGCATCACCCAGAAACTTCATCACAAAAGCACTGTTTGGCTGGCGGCAGACGTCTTTTGGCGTACCTTGCTGGACTATTTCGCCTTGATTGAGAATGACAACGCGATCGGCGAGATCGAGCGCCTCTTCCTGGTCATGGGTAACGAAAATCGTCGTGATACCGAGCGCATCGTGAATTTCTCGCAGCCAGCGCCGCAGATCCCGACGCACGTTGGCATCGAGAGCACCAAAAGGTTCATCCAGAAGCAGGACCTTCGGATCGACGGAAAGCGCTCGGGCCAAAGCAACGCGTTGCCGCTGGCCACCGGAAATCTGTGCGGGGAAGCGATCCCCTAGACCATCGAGCTTCACGAGACGTAAAAGCTCTTCAACGCGGGCCGCGATTGCCGCCTTGTCGCGCTTCACCTTTGACACCTTCATGCCGAAGGCTATGTTTTCGTTCAATGTCATGTGTGGAAACAGCGCATAGTGCTGAAAGACGAAACCAACACCGCGATCACGCACCGGAATGTCGGTTGCGTCGTGATCCCCGAAGAAAATCCGCCCACCATCAGTAAATTCAAGGCCCGCGACCATACGCAAGATGGTCGTCTTGCCCGACCCGGAAGGACCAAGCAACGCCAGAAGCTCTCCGCTTTCGATGTCGAGCGAAACGTCACGCACGGCGCGAAATGTATCGAAGGTCTTCACCACGTTTTCGAGGCGAATTTTCATGGATCAGGTCTCCGTAGCAGTGGCTGTGCTATTCGTCTTCTTGCGTCCGCGCCCAGCACCGCGTCGCTCCAACGCCACTTTGGCAATGATCGTGACGACTGCAAGAAGTGCGAGAATGGAAGCCGAAGCGAACGCACCAGCTGTCTGGTAGTCGTGGTAAAGCAGTTCGATATGCAGCGGCAACGTGTTCGTCTGGCCGCGAATATTGCCGGAGACGACAGAAACAGCACCGAATTCACCCATCACACGGGCATTACAAAGCACCACGCCATAAAGCAGGGCCCATTTGATATTGGGGAGTGTGACCGAAAAGAACGTTCGCCAGCCTGACGCACCAAGCGACGTTGCCGCCTCCTCAAGATCGCGTCCCTGTGCCTGCATCAACGGGATCAGTTCACGCGCTACAAATGGTGCTGTGACGAACATCGAGGCAATCACGATGCCGGGCAATGCAAACAGGATTTTGACGTCATGCGCATCAAGATAGGGACCGAACAGTCCCTGAAGACCGTAGACGAAAAGATAGGCAACACCGGCCACGATCGGCGAAATCGAAAAGGGAATTTCGATGACCACAAGCAGGAAGCGTTTACCGGGAAAATCGAACTTGGTAATCGACCAGGCCGCGGCAACCCCAAAAAGCGTGTTGATCGGGACAGCAAGGAGCGCCGTTACCACCGTCAACATGATAGCGTGGCGGGTATCGGGATGGGCGATCGTCGCGGAATAGGCTTTCCAACCTTGTGAAAACGCTTCAACTCCGATGATGATAAGCGGGGCGACAACGAGTAATGCCCCAACGACCAGCACGAAACCGATCAGACTGCGGCGAACAAGCGCGCTATCGCCGACACGCGGCGGCCTGGGATGGCTCGAGTGTGCGCCCATGATCAGCCCCTTACCGTGTAGCGCAACGCCCGCGCCTGTAGAAAGTTGGTCACAGCCAACATGAGGAATGCTGTGATCAGCAGCACGGACGCCACGGCTGCGGCGGCCTGATAATCATACTCTTCCAACCTGATGAAGATCAGCAATGCGGTGATTTCCGTCGACATAGGCTGGTTGCCTGCAATGAAAATGATTGCGCCGAATTCGCCAAGGGAGCGTGCGAACGACAATGACAGTCCAGCAAGCAAAGCTGGTGTCAACAGCGGCAAGATCACCTTGCGGAAGATTTCGAAGTCCGAACCGCCAAGTGACTGGGCCGCTTCTTCAAGCGCGGGATCGAGATCCTCGAGCACAGGCTGTACTGTGCGAACGATGAAAGGCAAGCTGGTGAAGGCCATCGCGACCATAATGCCAAGCGGTGTATAGGCAACCTTGATGCCGGCATGTGCAAGTATGGAGCCGAACCAACCGTTCGTAGCGAACAGTGCGGTCAACGCGATACCAGCCACAGCAGTTGGCAGGGCAAAGGGCAAGTCGACGATTGCATCGACAATACGCCAGCCGGGGAAGCGGTAGCGGGTCAGAACCCACGCAAGTGCCAATCCGAAAATGACGTTGAACAACGTCGCGGCGAGCGCGCAAAGCACGGTGACACGATAACTTGCGACAGCACGTGGCGATGAGATGATGGACCAGTACTCGGTGGGGCCGAGGCTTGCCGCCTTGAACACCAATGCGGCCAAAGGCAAGAAGACGATGATCGCGACATAAGTCAGGGTGATGCCAAGGGACAGTTTCAGTCCCGGCAGAACATTGCGCTTCAACCCTTGCCCCCCACTCATGAAAAAGCGACCCGGCGGTTTCCCGTCGGGCCTGGTGTTTCGTTCATTGAATTACCGATTAACGGCTGCCGTACAGCGTATCAAGCGTGGCGCCAGAGGCAAAATGCTCTTTCTGGATCTTTTCCCAGCCACCGAACACATCGTTGACATTGACGAGACGGATCGCCGGAAACTGATCCTTGAATTCACCGACGACCTTCTCATCATGAACACGGTGACCGAACTCGGCTGCGACCCGCTGACCTTCCTCGGTGTAGAGGAAATCCAGATAGCTCTTGGCCAGTTCGCGCGAGCCGCGCTTGTCGACCACCTTGTCCACCACAGCCACCGGGAACTCAGCCAAAAGGCTGACGGACGGCACCACACCTTCGACCTTTTCCTTGCCGTACTGTTTGGCGATGCCGCGGGTTTCCGCTTCAAAGGTAATCAGGACGTCACCGATTTCACGCTCCACGAATGTGGTGGTCGCTGCGCGACCGCCAGTGTCGAACACAGGAACATTGTCGAAGATCTTCTTGACGAATTCCTCGACCTTCTTCTCGTCACCGTTGAACTTCTCCTTCGCGAACGCAGTTGCGGCCAGATAGGTGTAACGCGCATTGCCGGATGTCTTGGGATTCGGGAAAACAATTTTCACGTCATCGCGGACGAGATCGTCCCAATCCTTGATGTTCTTTGGATTTCCGGCACGGACGAGGAAGGACGGGAAGGAATAAAAAGGAGACGCGTCGTTCGGAAAATCTTTCTGCCAGTCAGCCGAGACAAAACCCTGTTTCACCAGGAAATCAATGTCGGTGACCTGATTGAACGTCACAACATCGGCTGCCAATCCCTCAACGATAGCGCGGGCCTGCTTGGATGTTCCTGCATGCGACTGGTCAATTGTGACACCAGGATGCAGCTTGATGAAAGCCTCGTTTTCAGCGGCAAAAATCTCGCGCGCAATGTCGTAGGACGCGTTGAGAATGGTTGTCGGCGACTGTGCCTGCGCAACACCCGAGATAAGCGCGGCGATAGCAGTGCCGATGATAAGAAGACGTTTCATGAATACCCCCGAAAGTCGAATGGTCGACAAAATACCGGGTGACGGACAGCGCCGCGAGAAACAGTCGTTCTTTCCGTTGCAAACAACGAGAAATTCCATCCTGAAACAGCAGTCTGTCGAAACGTTATTTCCTTCTGAAAGTTGAAACGGAATTTCTTTTGCGGCGCAGCATCAAAGACGGTGGTCAGGAAAGAGCCGTACACCATGCTTGTCCAGGTACGTGCGAATGTGGTCTTCTGTCACGTCTGCAAGCGTCGCTGGCGACCAGTGCGGATTGCGGTCCTTGTCCACAATTGCCGCGCGAACCCCCTCGTAAAAATCATGCTGACGCAAAACCTCAGCGCCCGCTGAAAATTCACGCTCAAGGCATTCCATCAGGCTGGAGCTCTCACGCCCCATTCGCAACAGTCGCAATGTCAGCTTGAGGCTCGTCGGTGACCGCTTCTGTAATGTCTCGACTGTTTCGTGCGAGAAGGTGTCGTCGTTCTTTCTCAGTGCGTCGATAATCTCCTCGACAGTATCGTAACGGAATGCCGCGTCGACTTTGCTGCTATTGGCTTCGAGGACACTCTCACCAGCGTCTCCGGCATATTTCAGGATTACGTCCTCAATATCGTCCTGATGGGCAACCCAGGCCAATTCCTCAACCAGATCCGGCAATTGACTGGAAAGGACGAACCAATCTGCCAGCCCGGCGTAGATCGCGTCAGCAGCCAGCACCGTGTTACCCGTCAAACCGAGCCAGGTACCGCATTCGCCCGGCGCTTTCGGCAAAAGCCAGGTTGCTCCGACATCGGGAAAATAGCCGATCCCTGTTTCCGGCATCGCCAGCCGTGTTCGTTCTGTGACGATCCGATGACTGCCATGCCCTGAAATCCCGACCCCACCACCCATCACGATACCATCCATCAACGCCACGTAAGGCTTCGAGAAGTGTGCAATGCGATAGTTCAGCGGGAACTCCTCGCGCCAGAACCGCAACAGATCGGGATCGTTGGCCTTTCCCAGATCATGGATAATTCGGACATCACCGCCCGCACAAAGTCCACGCTCTCCCTCTCCTGCGACAATGACGCAGACCGTTTCCTGCGCCTGCTCAAACCTCGAAAGGGCCTGAGAAAAATCGAGAACCATGGGAATCGTCAGGCTGTTAATCGCTCTGGGACGGTTGAGGCGAATAAGGCCAGCTTTGCCTCTTGTTTCGACGAGGATATTTTCCGCTGCCTGTATTGCAGAATTCATCGGTGCCTCCCTGCCAATTTTGTTGTTTGCATCTTGGCGGCGCGGGAACGATCACGCAACGTTGATCTTCCGGCAGGGCCTGCGTTCCCGCATTTTCCTCGCATCTGTCAAAAAACGCTCGAAAACCTATTTCGCAACGCAGCATGTTTGCTTGACGCGTTGGAAATCATGGCATGTAATGGATCTCGGAAATGCCGGCATTGAGTCCAGTCGAGCGTATGCCGGACCAAGCGAGTGCCGCCTTGTCAAGGCGCTGTTAACAGCAACGGGAGACGAGCATGCAGGTTTCGGAACACGAATGGATCAGCAAACGAGCCTACACCCTGTGGGAAAAAGAAGGCCAACCGCATGGCCGTGACGCGGAACATTGGGAGCAAGCCAAAAGCGAATACGCGCTCCTGAAGACGTCCGAGGCGACAAAACCCGCTGCCCGCAAAAAAGCAGCTCCCAAGGTAGAGGTGGCCGCAACAGCAGCTGCGAAATCCAAAACACGTACCAAAAAAGCGATTGCGGCAGAATAAGCTGTCTGCCGACCTTCCGGCGCAATTCATGAAGAAAGCCCGACGGGGCAAGCGTCGGGCCTTGTCTATCGATCAGTTGCAGTTTTGACCGTCGGGGCAAAGCCGCGGCCTTGGTGGTTTGTCTCTGTTGAGATCCCACTCCATGGTGCTGCGGTTGCGTTGCTGTTGTTCAACCTGGCCACGATCATCGTTACGCTGTTCATCGCGACGTTGCTCGCTGCGACGCCATTCGTCGCGTCGGTCATCGTCACGACGTGGACGCTGATCCTGGTTCCAGTCACCGTAGCGTTGCTCCCAGCGACCATCGTTTGGGCCACCACCCTGACGGGGATCACGCCACTCGTCACGGCGACCATCGCGCCATTCATCACGCGGACGTGGGCGATCCCAGTCTCCGCGCGGCGGTGGCGCATTCCAGTAGCCGCCGGAGGGCGGTGGACGACGCCAGCGGTCGCGCTCGCGGTAGAAGTCCCGGTCGCGATAATAACGGTCCCAGTAACGTCCGACTTCAAACGTTACGATCGGGACGCCAAGGTCGCGATAATAACGCGGCTCGACATACACCCGGTTCTGTCTGTAGGTGGTCTCGATGTACCGACCCGCAACCCAGCCGCGACCGCGTGCGAACGAAACGTCACACCAAGGGGCATCGGAAAGGCAGCCATTGACCACCAGCGGTGCGCCGACCGGAATGACGACAACAGCCGGATAGGCCGTGCTCGGACCCGAGCGCATGTTCACATTGGCCGTCGCGAAGCCGCGCGTCGCAGCCTCGGCGAGCGCCGGAGCAGCAAGCATCGCCAGCATCGCGATTGCGCCCATAAGTTTTTTCTTCACGTTCTTCTCCTCCGGCAAGGCCACGCCTTGCCATCTTCAGCCTCACCGTGCCCGGTGGACAGCGGCCATATTCAGATACTGTCGAAAGCGAAAATACCCGGTCGACCATGAACACAGCATGAAACAAAATGCCGACCCGTTCAGTTCCCTGCGACGACATACCGCCCAGTTTTTTACTGCTCGTCGGAGGGACCGGCCTTGACTTCAAAGGGCATTCATCCGACTTCAGTCAGACAAAAGATGGAGCATGCCCCATGAGCGAACCCGGACAAACAACCGTCGACCAGAGCGAAGTAGACCGCTTTTCGGCAATGGCGGCCGAATGGTGGAGCCCGACAGGCAAGTTTCGACCATTGCACAAGTTTAACCCTGTGCGGCTCGAATATATCCGCAACAGCATCTGCGAGAATTTTGGCCGAGATCCCAAGGCCCATCGGCCGCTGGAAGGCCTCCGTATATTGGACATTGGTTGCGGCGGCGGACTTCTTTCCGAGCCGGTAGCACGTATGGGTGCCGACGTGGTTGGCGCAGACCCTTCCGAAAAGAACATTGGGATTGCTTCCACACACGCGCAGGAAAGTGGCGTTGCTGTTGATTATCGTGCGGTGACTGCCGAGCAATTGCAGGAGGCAGGTGAAACCTTCGACGTGGTCTTGAACATGGAAGTCGTCGAGCACGTGGCCAACGTCGACCTCTTCGTAACGACCTGCGCCAAGATGGTGCGCCCCGGTGGATTGATGTTCGCAGCGACCATCAACCGCACCCTGAAAGCGCGCGCGCTTGCAATTTTTGCGGCCGAGAATGTGTTGCGATGGTTGCCACGCGGAACCCATCAATATGAAAAGCTGGTCCGCCCTGAGGAACTGGAAAGGCCAATGGTCGCGAGCGGCATGGACATCATCCATCGCACAGGCGTGTTCTACAACGTTCTCCAGGACAAGTGGAACCTGTCGCCTGATATGGACGTGAACTACATGATGCTGGCGAAGCGGCCTGGCTGAGATCGCGTCAGACCGGGATCGACTTTATGACCGATAACAGATCCTTTTGACCAAGTGCATTTCTTGCAGAAATTTCCTTTGCTTTGGCTCGGTCTATTTCAAGGGCTGAACCATCGGGGGCGAATGGCTGTTTGAAGGTGAAAGCATGAGGTGACGAGCCTTGGTCATGCAGATGCTCAAACCGCCGTACTGCCTCTTCCCAAGTCGGATGGTGTCCTTCGTCGACCCACCACAGGACCAGCGACGGCCATCGCTGCGGCACATTCCAGCTACGACCATGCTTCAGCGCTTCCGCGTGAACGCCCGAATAGGAATAGGCCATCAACGATTCCGGATCGCGCCATATCGAAAGTGACGACACCCCGCTGACGGCCCCGTTTTCTTGAAGGAAGCGCGGAAAAATCTGCCTGCCCCAGCTATAAGGACCAGGCGCACCGTCATAACCAGATCTGGACACAAAGCCTTCGGCACGCTCAGCAGCCTCGAAATTCAGCGGCTCTCGGCGGGCAAAACCGACGACCGCGGGATCATCGTATGGTGCAACCTGTATCCCGAAATTATAGATTGCCAGCAGCAACCCTGCGATCAGTTCACGTCGTCGGGCAGGATCGGTAGCGGTGCGATCTCGATGCCCTCATCGATAAGTGCCTTGGCTTCCTGAATGGAAGCATGCCCGACGATCCCACGCTCATCAGCTTCGCCGTAATGTATCTTGCGCGCCTCTTCAGGAAATTTATCGCCGACGTCCTCCGAACTGGCCCGGATGTTGGCAACGGCTTCCTTGATTTTGGCGATGGCCTCCTTGCGTGCTGTATCCATTGCCAATGACTGCCGCTCGTCCTTCTTGCGGGCAGTCGACACCGACGGGGCCATCAAAAGCTTCGATATTTTCAGCGAATTACAGACAGGACAGGAGAGAAATCCGCGCTGCAACTGATTGTCGAAATCCTCGCTCCCGGCAAACCACCCTTCAAATTCATGGCCTTTATCACAGGCCAGCGCATAGCGTATCACGCCGCCTCTCCTCCGCTCGGGCGTTCATAGCCAACGGTTTCCAGTCTGAATTCCCGGGCATTTTTAAGATTGGGTATCTTGCCGCGTGCCGACGCAACGAGAGAAGGATCGATCTCGGCGAAGATGATCTCCTCGCCCGCACCGCCCGCCACGGCCAATACCTTGCCCCATGGATCGATAATGATTGAATGACCAAACGTCTCGCGTCCATCCTCATGCACGCCGCCCTGCGCGGCAGCAATCACGAATGCACCGTTTTCAATAGCGCGGGCGCGAAGCAGGATTTCCCAATGCGCCTCGCCGGTCTGCCGGGTAAAGGCTGCAGGAACGGTCAGCACTTCGGCGCCAGCCATTGCCTCGGAGCGGAAAAGTTGCGGGAAGCGAACATCGTAACATATCGCGAAGCCGAACTTGGCAAGCGGCAGGTCGGCAACGCGCGCTTCACCACCTGGTTCATAGGCGGCACTTTCGCGCCAGCTCTCACCATTGTCGAGATCGACATCGAACATGTGAATCTTGTCGTAGGCACAGACCCGCGCGCCATCAGGTGCAAAGAGGAAGCCGCGATTGGCAATTTTGCCATCGGAGCGGGCGATCGCCGTCGAACCAACATGCACGTAGATGCCGAGTTCCCGCGACAAACGAGCCGCTGTCGTAACGATGACATCACCATCTTCGTCTTTGAGAACGGCTCGAAGTTCCTGTCGGTTTTTCTGAAGAGCACCCGTCATTTCAGGTGTCTGCACATAGACCGCCCCCTGGGAGGCCGCGTCACGGATCAGACGCTCCATGTCGGCGGCGTTTTTGACCGGATCGACACCGGAACGCATTTGGATAGCGGCAACCTTGAATGTCATCGCGTCCTCCGTTCGGATCAGTTTGACAACATCGGGTCAAGTTTACCGGCCCGATCCAGTGCATGCAGATCGTCACAGCCACCGACATGCTGGCCGTTTATGAAAATCTGCGGGAATGTCGTGCCGCCAGATTTCTCAATCATTTCCTGTCGATATTCCGGCGTGGTGGTGGCGTTGTATTCTGCGTAGTCGACACCCTTGCTTTCAAGCAGCGCCTTGGCGCGCGCGCAATAGCCGCAAAAATCTCGCGTATAGATCGTAACCGATGCCATGTTTTCCAGCCTCACAAACCGATGTGCGACAGCACACGGTTTTCATTTTCACTGGTGATTCATATAGGGCCGGAAACAGCCATTGCAAAGATCAAAACGGTCACATCGGCGGCACCGGCCTTCTTCAAAACACGGACCGCAGCGGCCATCGTCGCGCCGGTTGTATAAACGTCATCAACGAGAACAATGCGCTTTCCGACGACATCCGTTTCATGACCGGGCGCAATCGCAAAGGCACCACGCACATTGTCCTGCCGTGCACGCGCTGGAAGGCCAACCTGCCGCTGTGTGGGCTTGACGCGCAGAAGCGTTCCCGCAAGCAACTGCTTTTTGGCAAGCCTTACAAGATGTCTTGCCA
Organism: Agrobacterium tumefaciens; assembly: GCA_025559845.1. Taxonomy (NCBI): domain Bacteria; kingdom Pseudomonadati; phylum Pseudomonadota; class Alphaproteobacteria; order Hyphomicrobiales; family Rhizobiaceae; genus Agrobacterium; species Agrobacterium tumefaciens. Next base: position 1,980,753 of record CP048470.1, on the reverse strand, counting down.
ACTCCGCCGACTGATTGAAACGCCGCTGCGTGAAATCTCGGCGATGCAACGGTACCGGAATGACGTAATCGCATGGCCCCACCCTCCCCTCACTTGCCCGCAGCATCCATGACGCCATGAAGGGAGCAAGGTCGGTCCGATCTTGATATTTGAGACGGTGGACCAGTTTGCGGGCGACACCATCGTGGATCGCAACCGCCCGCAACCGGTCAAAGGCCGGCGGATTGGCGATGGCCTCACCGCTGACAACACCGTCTCCATGATCGAGGGAAAATGGAATTCCAAGAGCTTCGCAATAGGGGCGCTCTATGAAGCCCACATCCCGCCAGCAATCGGGGCAAAGCGCGCCATCAGCACCTGTCATCCGGCCGCAGGCGGCACAGGTCGGCGGACAGACGATGTGAAAGACCGATCGAAGAGCAAATCGCCCCATCGCCTTAACAGTCCCGAACATGGAAAACAGCCGTACACCAGCACCCATGAGGTTGACTTTAGCTTCGAACGGGTGCCTTTGCGAGAGCGATATGAAAGACGGCTTGCCGAATAAAACGGCGAAAGAGCCGAAGCAGGCTGACGATGGATATTCTTTTTGACGAAGCGCTGATCGAAGCTAACCGCCGGAGAGCGTGGAACAGGCGCGACGACAAGGCTTTGTTTCTTCTCGATATGGCAGCGGAAGAACTGGCTGACCGCCTGGCCATCGTCGAACGTCGGTTCGAAACCGCGATCGAACTCCATGGCGCGACCGGGGTGACTGCCAGACGGCTGACGGAAACCGGCAAAATCGACAGCATTCAGCGCATCGAGACGGATGCTCGTTTCGAACTTGATGGACAGCTGCCGCAGGTTGCCTCGATGGAACACCTGCCGCTGACGGAAGCGTCCGCCAATCTCATCGTATCACCACTGGCCTTGCACCTGACCAACGACACTCCAGGCACATTGATCCAGATCCGCAGGGCGCTCAAACCGGATGGTCTTTTTCTTGCTGCCATACCGGGCAGCGGTACGCTTCACGAGCTGCGAAACGTTCTCTTGGCCGCCGAGGCCGAACTGACTGGCGGCGCAAGTCCACGGGTCATTCCTTTTGCTGATGTGCGTGACGTTGGCGCGCTGTTGCAGCGCGCTGGTTTTGCACTCCCGGTGACGGATGCCGAATCCTACACGGTTCGCTACGATTCGATTTTTCCGCTGATGCGAGATCTGCGCGCCATGGGCATGGCAAACCCACTCAAGGACCGCAGTCGCAAACCGCTTAACCGCGCGTTTTTCATGCGCGCTGCGGAGCTTTATGGGGAGCGTTATTCAGATCCGGATGGCCGCATCAGAGCAACATTTTCGATCATCTATGTCTCTGGCTGGGCACCGCATGAGAGCCAGCAGAAACCGCTGAAACCGGGCTCTGCCAAGGTTCGGCTTGCCGATGCGCTGAAAACCACTGAGGTCAAGCTGTCCTGAAGGCAACGATCAATCAGCTGACATAGGCTGCGAACGTGTCGATGATAATCTGAAAAACGCCATCGATCTGGGTGCCAATACTGCGCATGCCCGCGATGATCCCAACCGAAATCAGAGCCGTAATCAGCCCATATTCGACCATTGTGGCACCGTTTTCATTTTTGAAGAAACGGCGGAAACATCCCGCCAGTCGATTTTCACCGTCCAACATCCGGCTCGCCCCCGCGAAACGTAATATGCCTTATTACAAACGCGGTCATTCTTAGGGGCATTGCGTTTGGATTTCGTTACCGATCTGGCAGAAATCAGCAGCCGCGCTCGTTGTTGTAACCTGTGACGACGCAAGGCATTTCAGGCATAGGCTGGGTGATACTGCGACGGATGGAATACGTCTTGCCCGTATCGATATTGTTCTTACGGATAGATCCAGTGGATATCATGTCGATATTGTCGGGATACTGTGCGACCCGTGTCGAGGATTTACCCGCAAGCATGGGCGTCAGGATCAGGGAAAGCGCAATGGCAGCCGTTCCGAATAGCAGAGCGACATTAAGCACGCCGGTGCGGCGGGATTTATTGGAATACGAATGACGGTCTTCAACCGTCTTCCAGAAATCCTCATTCATCGCCAAACCTCATGCTGTGCAATTTTCCGCTTATGCAGAACGAAATTGCCAGATGGTGCTGAATGATCTGTTAACGCAGGCCCCATTTTGGCACGGCAAACCTGTGGAAAACCGGCGTTTCACGAGGCTGTTACGTTAGCGACCATGTCGCGTTCGGCGGTTACAGCAAGTCCTGAAGAAATGGTATGAGAGGCTCATCGGCTGGCGGCATCGGATAGTCGCGCAAAGCCTGTGGCTTCACCCATTTGATCGCCTGGCCTTCACGACCATGCGGAATGCCCTCATAACGGCGGCAGACATAAAGGGGCATCAAGAGGTGAAAGGTCTCATAGGTGTGGCTGGCGAACGTCAGCGGTGCCAGACAGGCGACCTTCGTGCTGACACCAAGTTCCTCTTCCAGCTCGCGCACAAGAGTGTCTTCGGGTGTTTCGCCTTGCTCCACCTTGCCACCGGGAAACTCCCAGAGACCTGCAAGTGATTTACCTTCCGGCCTTTGAGCCAAGAGAATACGCCCGTCCTGATCCAGAAGCGCGCACGCAGCAACAAGAAGGATTTTTCTCTCCGCTCCGCTCACTTATCGCCTGCCTTCTGCCAATAGCGGTAAGTATAGGCCTGCGTGAAGCCAAATTTTTCATAAAGCGCGATCGCCGGAGCGTTGGTGGAAACGACCTGTAGCCAAGCCGTTCTCGCACCACTGATACGGGCCCACCGCAAGGCCGATGCGAGCATTTGCGTGCCAAGACCGCTGCGCCGGTGGCCGCTGGCAACGTCGAGCGAAAGAATGCCTGCGAGATCGTTGTCCTGTACGCAGATTGCGGTCGCAAGGGGACTGCCCTCGACCTCTTCATTGATGAACAACCCAAGCGTCGGCTTGATCGAACTGACGATCTCAGCAACCGCAGGACGAAGGGCAGGATCACCGCCACTGACCTTGAGGCTCGCTTCGACGAAACGACCGATATCGTGACTTGGCAGGCTTACGAGAGTTTCCGGTAACTCCAGAGCAGAGATGTCAGCGGTCATCACCTTGACCTCTTCAAAGACGTTCCAGCCGTCTTCGATCAGAAAGTCCGCCAGTTGCGGTGGCATCAGCGTCGTTTCACGCACCACCAGCGGGCGCCCGAAATCCTCGAAACGCTTGCGTGCCTTTTCCAGCCTGATGGCGCAATTGCCGTAGTCGGATGGATCGAGCGGCACAACACTGTTAATTCGCTTGGAGGGATGAGATCCCGTCAGGCGGATCTGCCAGCTACCGTCATAAATCACTGACGAAGCGGGCCATGCCCGGAAACTGACAGCTTCCAGACGGCGAACGAGCGGCAAGTTGACGGCACTTTCATGCATTCTGTTCGGCTCCAACGGTCAGCTCCGATAATCGCCGTTGATTTCGACATATTCCTTGGTCAGGTCACAGGTCCAGACCGTCGCTGTGCCGTTACCAAGACCGATATCCACCTTCACCGGAATATCTTCCAGCTTCATCACCGCGCTTGCTTCAGCTTCAGAATAATCCGGGTCGCGCTCCCCGTTCACCGCAACGCGAACATGGCCGAACCAGATTGCCAAACGGTCACGATCTGCCATTTCGCCTGATTTGCCGACAGCCATCACAACGCGGCCCCAGTTGGCGTCTTCGCCCGCGACCGCCGTCTTGACCAGCGGCGAGTTGGCAATAGACAGCGCAATCCTTTTGGCTGCGACATCGTTTTCGGCGCCAGTAACCGTCACCTCTACCATCTTGCGTGCACCTTCGCCGTCGCGAACGACCTGAAGCGCAAGTTCCTTGAGAAGATCATTCAACGCCGCCCGGAACGAACCAAGACGCTCGTCATCGGCACTTACGACCTTGAGTTGGCCATCCTCGGCTGCAGCACCTGTTGCAAACAGCATCAGGGTGTCGGATGTCGACGTGTCGCTATCGACTGTTACCGAGTTGAATGTTGGTCCAACTCCCGCTGACAGAAGAGACTGCAACGCAGCCGCATCGATATCCGCATCCGTGACGACGAAAGAAAGCATCGTCGCCATATCAGGCGCGATCATACCGGCGCCTTTTGCGATACCGTTGATCGTGACTTTTACACCACCGATTTCTGCGGTGCGGGTCGCGACCTTCGGGTAGGTATCCGTGGTCATGATGGCCTTGGCTGCTTCCTGCCAGAAATTGGCGGCGGCAGAAGCCTTCATATCACCGAGAACACCGGCGAATTTCGTCGCATCCAATGGCTCACCGATCACGCCGGTTGATGCCAGAAAAACTTCACGCTCAGAGCATTCAACTGCCGAGGCAGCAGATTTGGCAGTCAGTTCGGTCGCCGCCTTGCCTTTGAGCCCGGTAAAGGCGTTGGCATTGCCGGAATTGACAACGACCGCACGGGCAACACCGCCAGCAAGATTTGCACGGCAAAAATCCACCGGCGCAGACGGGCACTTGGATTTCGTGAACACGCCTGCCACTGCAGCCGGCTTGTCGAAGACCATGAGAAGCACGTCGGTACGGTTCTTGTACTTGATACCGGCGGCAGCCGTCGCCATGCGGACGCCACGCAGGGCCGGCATGTCTGGATAGGATTTGGGAGCGAGCGGAGAAACGGCAACGGACATTAGGGACGCCTGAAGTTTTTCTGGGAAGAACTGTCGGATATGGAAACAGGGCGGCCAATGGCCGCCCTGAAAAATCGGAAATTACTGCTGCGGTTGCTGCTGTTCTTTGCTGGCTTCGTCATAGCCCTTCTTCAGCGCTTCATCCATGATCTCGACCTTCTGGTCGGCTTTCGCCTTTTCGATCAGGGCAACATATTTGTCACGCATGACAAGCTGACGAACCTGCGGCTCGACCTGCTCGAAAGCCGGAGGAGGCGCGATGCGCTTGTCTTCGAGCTTGATCACGTGGAAGCCAAACTGGGTCTTGACCGGCGTCTTGGTGTAGGCGCCCTTTTCAAGACCAAAAGCGGCCTCTTCGAATTCCGGCACCATGCGGCCTTTTCCGAACCAGCCGAGATCACCGCCCTCATCCTTGTTGGAATCGGTCGACTTCTCCTTGGCGATTTCGGCGAAATCCTTGCCCGAATCAAGCTGCTTGATAACTTCCTTGGCTTCGTCTTCCGTCGCTACGAGGATGTGACGGGCATGCGCTTCCTCTTCCTGTGGGAGAGAAGCGACTTCCTTGTCATAGCGGGCCTTCACCTCTTCATTGGTAACGGCGTCAACCACGTGCTTACGGAAGTAGGCGTTGTGCAGCTCGCGGTCCTGAATAAAGGCCATACGCTTCTTGAAATCGTCGGTCTTTTCCAGCCCTTCGGCAGAGGCATTCTTTACCAGAAGCTTCACGTCGATCGCGCCGGAAAGGGCGGCGACCTTCTTCTGTTCGTCGGGAAGCTGCGCGAGTTGAGGATCAAGATTGCTCATGGCGAGATCGAGTTCGGACTGGTGAATTTCCAGATCGCCGACCTTGGCAACAACTGCATCTTCCTGTGCAAAAACCGGAAGCTGAAGGCCGAGGGTAGCCACAATCACCGCAGCCGCAATTTTATTATAGCGCAACATATTGAACCTTTCGGAGACAACGCCGGCTCCAGACATGGTTTCCGGCTCTGAAAAAACTTCCAAACACCTGATTGTGGCCATTCTGTAACGGGCAGAACCGTTGACATCATTTGCCCCCCCTCTTATCTGTCACGCAACCTCGCGTCCAGATACGTTTCAGGGCGAAGTCCGTCATTTGTTGGTGATATCCAGCAGCAAAGTCGGAACAGCCCGGGAAAACGGAATTTCAGAAAGGGCCAGTAAGATGGTCAGTCTCGGCGGTATCGCCCGCAAGTTGTTCGGTTCGGCAAACGATCGCCGCGTCCGCTCGTACAGAAGCAAGATCGCCGCTATCAGCGAGCTGGAGGAAGCCACGCAGGCTCTCTCTGACGAAGCTCTCGCGGCAAAGACTGTGGAATTCCGCCAGCAGCTCGCCGATGGCAAGTCTCTTGACGATCTTCTGATCCCGGCCTTTGCAGTTACCCGCGAAGCCTCGCGCCGTGTGCTTGGCATGCGTCCCTTCGACGTTCAGTTGACGGGTGGTATGATCCTGCATCAGGGCGCCATCGCCGAGATGAAGACCGGCGAAGGCAAGACCCTCGTTGCAACGCTCGCAGTCTACCTCAACGCTTTGTCCGGCAAGGGCGTTCACGTCGTTACGGTCAACGACTACCTTGCCAAGCGCGACGCTGGCATCATGGGTCGCCTCTACGGTTTCCTTGGCCTCACGACGGGCGTTATCGTCCATGGCCTCGACGACGACCAGCGCCGTGAAGCCTACGCTTGCGACATCACCTACGCGACAAACAACGAACTCGGTTTCGACTATTTGCGCGACAACATGAAATATGATCGCGCCCAGATGGTGCAGCGCGGCCATAACTACGCGATCGTCGACGAAGTTGACTCCATTCTTGTTGATGAGGCGCGCACACCGCTCATCATCTCCGGTCCCCTGGATGATCGTTCCGACCTTTACAACACCATCGACGCGTTCATTCCGCTGCTGACGCCAGAAGACTATGAGATCGATGAAAAGCAGCGTTCGGCCAACTTCTCCGAGGATGGCACCGAAAAGCTGGAAAACCTGCTCCGACAGGCCGGCCTTTTGAAGGGCGAATCGCTCTACGACATCGAAAACGTCGCGATTGTTCATCACATCAATAACGCGCTGAAGGCTCACAAGCTCTTCACGCGCGACAAGGACTATATCGTCCGCAATGACGAGATCGTCATCATCGACGAATTCACTGGCCGCATGATGCCGGGTCGCCGTTATTCCGAAGGCCAGCACCAGGCGCTGGAAGCCAAGGAAAAGGTTCAGATCCAGCCGGAAAACCAGACGCTTTCCTCGGTCACGTTCCAGAATTACTTCCGCATGTATGAAAAGCTTGCCGGCATGACCGGTACTGCAGCAACGGAAGCTGAAGAATTCGGCAACATCTACGGTCTTGATGTCATCGAAGTTCCGACCAACCTGCCCATCCAGCGTATCGACGAGGATGATGAGGTCTATCGGACAGGCGAAGAAAAATACAAGGCGATCATTACCGAGATCATCGCTGCGCATGAGCGCAACCAGCCGGTTCTCGTCGGCACGACCTCAATCGAAAAATCCGAATTGCTGGCGAATCTGCTGCGCCAGTCCGGCTTTGAGAATTTCCAGGTTCTGAATGCTCGCTATCACGAGCAGGAAGCTTACATCGTATCGCAGGCTGGCGTTCCCGGCGCGGTCACGATCGCGACCAACATGGCTGGCCGTGGTACTGATATTCAGCTCGGCGGCAACACCGACATGCGCCTTGAGCGCGAGCTGGAAGGTCTGGAAGACAGTGCTGAGCGTGACGCCAAGGAACAGGCTATCCGCGCCGAGATCAAGATTCTGAAGGAAAAGGCGCTCGCTGCCGGCGGCCTTTACGTCATCGCGACCGAGCGTCACGAAAGCCGTCGCATCGACAACCAGCTCCGTGGCCGCTCCGGCCGTCAGGGCGACCCCGGCCGTTCGAAGTTCTATCTTTCACTTCAGGACGATCTGATGCGCATCTTCGGCTCGGATCGCATGGATTCGATGCTGCAGAAGCTTGGTCTGAAGGAAGGCGAAGCGATCGTCCATCCTTGGATCAACAAGGCTCTGGAACGCGCGCAGAAGAAGGTCGAAGCACGCAACTTCGAAACCCGTAAGAACCTGCTGAAGTATGACGACGTTCTGAACGATCAGCGCAAGGTAATCTTCGAGCAGCGCCTGGAGTTGATGGAGGCCGACAATATCGGCGAAACCGTCGCCGATATGCGCCATGAAGTTATCGAAGCACTTGTCACGAAGCATGTTCCCGAAAATGCTTACGCTGAACAGTGGGACATTGCAGGCCTCAAGGCTGGCGTCGCACAGTTCCTGAACCTTGATCTGCCGGTGGACGAGTGGGCCAAGGAAGAAGGCATCGCCGAAGACGATATTCTGCATCGTATCACGGAAGCGGCGGACAAGTTTGCAGCCGAACGCGCAGAGCGGTTTGGTCCGGATATCATGACCTACGTAGAGCGCTCCGTCGTTCTCCAGACGATCGATCACCTGTGGCGCGAGCATATCGTGAACCTTGATCACCTGCGCTCTGTCGTCGGTTTCCGTGGTTATGCCCAGCGTGATCCGTTGCAGGAGTATAAGGCCGAAGCATTTGAACTGTTCCAGTCGCTGCTGACGAACCTGCGTGAAGCCGTGACTGCACAGCTCATGCGCGTCGAACTGGTTCAGCAAGAGCCGCAGCAGCCTGAACTTCCGGAAATGACGGCACACCATCTCGATCCTGTCACCGGAGAAGACGAGTTGGCTCAGGAGTCTCCCGCTTTTGTATCGGCAGAAGACCGTGACCCGAACAATCCGGCGACCTGGGGGCGGATTGGACGCAACGAGCTTTGCCCTTGTGGTTCCGGCAAGAAGTACAAGCATTGCCACGGTGTCTACGAGCAGGCCTAAAAACCTGTGACGTTTCCATCGCCCGCGACTTTGGTCGCGGGCGATTTGCTTTGAATGCGCCCTGGCGGTGATCGCTCCCGCCTGAATTCCTCTCAAAACGACTTTCGGACGATCCGCCATGAAGCCTGGTGACCTTGCTGCATACATTTTTCTGGCGCTCGCCTGGGGTTTGTCCTTTCTGCTTTTGCTGCACGTCGTCTCGGTTTTCGGGTGGATCGGGGCCGTTACCTTGCGTTGCCTCATCGCAAGCCTTAGCCTCGTGCTGATTGCGCGCCTCACAGGACGAAAGCTGCAGTTTTCTGCAGGGTGGAAAGCCTTTGCGATCGTGGGCGCGACCACTGTGGCAGGCCAACTCATCGGCCTATCATATGCCACTCCGCTGATCGGCACGGCCATGGCAGCCATCCTCGTCGCCACAATTCCTCTTTTCTCCATGCTGATTTCGCAGCTCTGGGGACTGGAACGCATGACCGGACAGGGACTGGTTGGATTGATACTCGGTTTCGGTGGAATAATCCTGCTCGTCGGCTTTCCCGCAGTTCCCGTCACCATCTCGTTTGTTCTTGGATGCGCTGCCTGCATCGCCGCCTGTTTCTGTGCGGCTTACGGCAGCAACTATGCAAGCCGGCACCTCAAGGGAACCGGTTCCTGGGAGATTACCATCGGTGCCTTTCTGGCAGGCGGCTTGATGACCTTGCCGTTGCTGTTTGCCGTGCCGGTTCCCGTTACTCCCAGTCTCGCAGATTACGGCTATCTCGTCCTTCTGGCCGTGATGATGAGTAGCTTGACCTACATCACCTACTTCCGGCTGGTGTCGAACATCGGGGCCACGAAAGCCATCAGCGTGGAGTTCGTGGTGACGATCGTTGCCGTCCTTGTCGGCGCCTTTGTGTTGAACGAACCTCTGACGGCCCTGCAGCTTCTTGGAGCGGTGGTGATTACCGCTGGCTGCGTGCTGGTCCTCGGCCTTATCCCGGGGCGAAAGCTGCCACCCGCCGCATCCGGCGCGTGAATTGTTTATTAGTGTTTTCCACCAATAGTCGCGCGCAGATGTCTCCGGTCAGAATAAATCGCGTTGCGGCGCGGGGTGGCAATGCAAGCGGGCAGCGCACAGCACGAACACTATTGGGATCCCTTGCGGGCGGGCCTTATGTTGCTCGGTGTGCCCTACCATGCATCTCTGCTCTATAGCGATGCGATCAGCTGGAGCCTCAAGGATTTCCAAACCAGTCCGGTCCTCACCATTCTCGGTATCGTATTGACCACGTTCCGCATGCCGACCTTCTTTTTGGTCGCCGGATATTTCTCAGAAATGGCGATTGGGAAAAAGGGAAGCGGTGCGTGGTTGCAATCCCGATTTTTACGTCTTGGTATTCCGTTCGTTGCAGCCATCGTTGTTCTTGGACCGCTACAACTTTTTCTGCTGGACATTTCCGAGATCGTGAAGGGACAGGCGAGTTTCGAGCAGGCGATCGGCAGGCTACCGCAAACTTTGGCGCTGAGTTCGCGCTGGATCATGCATCTGTGGTTCCTGCCAGCCCTGCTTTTCTATTCAGTGCTTCTCGCGGCTATTTTGCTTCTTGGGCAACAGCGACCGGGTCTTCAAATCAAGCAAACCTGCGAACGGCTGAAAAGCCGACATCCGGTTTTTTTTCTCTCTGCCATCTGCATGCTTGCGATCGTGTGGGAGCTCGCCGTTTACGCAACCGCTTTCATGGCGCGGGACAGGGAAAACGATATCCTGAGCTTTTACGAACGTGCATCAGATCCCTACGCTCGCTATCTCCCGTTTTTCCTCATTGGCGCGCTCCTCAACCGTGACAAGGCGCTGTTTCATAGATTTCGTCAAACTGGACCAGGCACAGCATGTCTCACAGTCGTTGCCATCTCGGCCGCAGTGATGCTACGGCTGCAACAACCCTACGGCAACTCGGTTTGGCAGGTTCTGGCCTCCGCCGTCGCCGCGATTGCGGCAGCGCGGCTTCTCCTGGATTTTTGCTGCCGTTTTTTTGTTCGGCCAAACATCATCCTCAAAAGACTGGCGGATGCGTCCTTCACGATCTATCTCGTCCACCATCCTTTGATTTACGCGTTTGGCACGGCCTTTATCGCTGTTAACCTGCCCCCTAGTGTCGAATTCAGTGTCATCGTCGTCGCAACAGTTGGGCTTGCCTATCTTTTGCATCGGGCGTTGCGCCAGAATGACCTCGCCCTCTTGCTCTTCAACGGGGTCCGCAGGACACAGGCGCCGACACATCCATCGGCGCAAAACGTCTCCCAAACCCTTCGTTAAGGTTGGGTCTGTTACAGTTGAATCACCATTCAACTGGAAATGATGGCGTGCGGATCATGGCTATCCTGAACACGGTGGAAAAAGCCTTGCCCGTGGGCCTGCGGACAAAACTTGCTCCCGTGCTGGAGAAGCTTTCCGCAATCGTCTCCGGTCGCGATGACGTCGCACGCGCACAGCGGATGGCATTGGTCGCATTTGCGGTTCGTATCGTCAGTGCCGGCATTGCATTCTTTTCCCAGATCATTCTTGCGCGCCTGATGGGCGAGTTCGAATACGGGATCTTTGCTTTTGTCTGGGTTCTCGTCATCCTTTTCGGCAATTTGTCCTGTCTTGGCTTTCACGCGACGGTCATCAGGTTTTTGCCGGGTTACAAACTGGAAGATGCCAATGACAAGATCATGGGCCTCACCTCGACCGCCCGGGTCTTTGCCATGCTTTCAGCCAGCACAGTGGCCGTTTTCGGCTTGGCATTCCTGTTTTTCTTCGGCGAATGGATTGCCAGTTACTATGTCATTCCAATTTTCCTGGCCCTCTTCACATTACCGATGGTAGCACTGGGCGACGTGCTGAACGGAACGGCACGCGCAAATGGCTGGGCCATATCGGCACTCAGCCCCACCTACATAATTCGCCCCGTGCTCATTCTTGTCTTCATGGTTACGGCTATCGCTCTTGGAGCAGACAAAACCGCGACCACAGCGATGCTGACCGCACTGGCGGCAACCTACGTCACCACCCTTCTCCACTTCATTTTCATGAACCGCCGGCTCAACCGCCACTTCCACAGCACATCCCGCGTCGTTCACTTTCGCCACTGGCTGCGCTTCGCCTTCCCGATGTTCCTGATCGATGGAATCGGGTTCCTGATGACGAACTCCGACGTTGTTATCGTCGGCCTCTACCTGCCTCCTGACCAGGTCGGCATCTATTTCGCGGCTGCAAAAACCATCGTGCTGATGCAATTCGTGTTTTTCTCGGTTCAGGCTGCCGCCGCACCCCGTCTGGCTGCTCTCATCGCATCTGATGACCGGCGCGGACTTGCGAGCTTCGCAAGCCAAGCTGCCCGCTGGGCGTTCTGGCCCTCTCTTTTCATGGGGCTGGTGGTCCTTGCCGCAGGTCCGTTTCTGCTGTCGCTATTCGGCGCAGCCTTTACCCAGGGTTACGAACTGATGTTCTTTCTGTTTGCGGGTTTCCTGGCAAAGGCTGCTATCGGACCGGGCGAAACCCTGCTCAATATGGCCGGCAAACAGAAGTTGTGTGTTTTTCTTTATATTCTTATCTTTAGCTGCAACATTGCACTCAACATGTTGCTCATTCCGGTCTATGGTTTGGCTGGGGCCGCGGGTGCCGCTGCAATGGCAATGCTGATTGAAGCTGTGCTATTGCATGTCGCTATTCGCCGCACACTCGGGATCGTGCTTTTTGCCTTCAACGATCTTCGGGCGAATACTGACACGGGGAAGGCGGTTTAACGGTGGCCATGTCCAGCGACCCCAAGAATCCGGACCTTCAGGACCCGCGGATTGCGGCGCTCGTCGCCTCGTCGGCGAAGGATCGTCCTGTTGCCGACAGCAGTAAGCGTGTCGGGCGTGAAGGACGCGAGTTCTGTATCTACCCTGGTCAGCTCGGATATGAGATGCAGGAAGAACTCGATTTCCTGTCGAACCGCGTCATGGAAGCAAATGTCTTCTTTACCGGACGATTGCTCGCGCCAGCCATGCCGCGCCTTGAGGACAAGTCGGTCCGCTTTGCCCTTATTCGCGATGAGAATGGGGCGAGGAGCCGGATGCGGCTTCTGATGCCGTTTACCGTCGAAAAGCCGGGTTTTGCCATCGGGCCTTCGATCATTCGCATCTGGGCAAATCCGTTCGGTCCTTTGGGGACACCGCTCGTCGACACCGAAGGCGCCGCCGAGACCCTCGATAATCTTTTCGATGCGCTTGCTGATAAGGAAATGAAGCTTCCGAACGTTCTGGTTCTGCCCGATATCAGACTGGACGGTCCGTTCGCGCGACTGGTCAAAGCCATTGCCCTTAGCCGCAACCTGCCCCTGACGACAACCGGTACATATCAACGCCCGACCTTGGAGAGCCTGCAAGATGGAGAAACCTACCTCCAGCAAGCACTTGCACCACACCATTTGCGGGAGATGCGCCGACAGTGGCGCCAACTCGAAAAACTGGGGGCCGTGTCCTACACCGTAAGCCGGCAAGCAAAAGACATACGATACCGTATGGAGGAGTTTCTGGCACTCGAGGCAAGCGGCTGGAAAGGTCGCAAGCGCAGTGCGTTGGTGAATGACCGTTACCGCGCCGCATTTGCGCGCGAAGCCATCACCAATCTCGCGGAAGCAGACGCGGTTCGCATCCATACGATTGATCTGAACGGAAGTGCCATTGCCTCGATCGTCGTTTTCATGACCGCAGGTGAGGCTTACACTTGGAAAACTGCTTTCGATGAGTCTTATTCGAAATACTCACCTGGCAAGTTGCTGATCCAGAAGCTGACAGACTGGCATCTGGACGACGCCAACATTTTGCGCAGTGATAGTTGTGCGGTACCCGATCACCCGATCATGAGCCGCTTCTGGCAAGAGCGGCAGGAAATGGGCACGCTGATTGTCGGCCTGGCGCAAAACAGCGACCGCGACGTGCGCCAGGTTTCAACGCACGTAGATATGTACCGCAGCACACGTAATCTCGCCCGAAGCCTTCGCCAGAAAATTATGTCATTCGGCCGTAAGGGCAGTTGAAGATAGAACGAAAGAGGGCGCATTCGAGCGCCCTCCATCGCGTCCTGGGGCTTTCATGACGTTAGCGGGACGCAGTCCGGATCATCTTGCAAAGTTGCGTCAACGCCGCATCGTACCCACCGCCAAGGATATCAACACAACGGCGCGCGAGCTTGATCTGCTCGGTGCGCGACATATCGTTGTAGGCCCGAACGGCCTGTCGAATGACAGCCGGAGGCACCCCACCCGGATTGGCCGCTCCTCCAGGTGTTGTCGGGCTGCCTGGACTTCCCGGCGTTCCCGTCGAGCTCGTTCCGAGACCAACGCCGACCCCCAAACCGAGGCCGCTTGCTCCACCGACACTGGTACCGACATTGGCATTGAGCCCGTTTGATCCGCCGACGGACGCATTGACGTTGGCGTTGATGCCATCGGATCCACCTACGGATGCATTAACGTCGGCGTTTACGCCGCTGCTGCCACCGACCGAAGCATTTACATCTGCTCCCAGCCCGCCACTGCCATTCCCGCCGACATTTGCATTGGCATTGACACCGCCGCTACCACCTACGGAAGCACCAACACCAAGACCGCCACTGTCGTTGCTACCAACGCTGGCATTGATTCCATTTTCACCGCCGATGCCAATATCCAGCGCATTGGCGCTAATTGGAAACACCAGGCATGCAGACAACAACAAATTGCGAGAAAGCGAGCGCATATTTTCCTCCTTGGGCGTTCTTTGCTATCCCGTGTCCCCCCATGGACAATCCACATCGCCATAATACTTCAATTAGCAATTGCGCATATTCCAATTTATCAATGATTGCTAATGTAGGATTAACGCCCTTTGGAACGTGTCTCGCACTGGGAAATCCAGCCGCTCAGGAAAGAGACAGAATTGGCGAGATTAGACAGGTTTGGGGTTGCACGTTCCTGCAGAACCATGATAGACGCCGTTGCATTACCACCGTTGCCCCAATGGCGGAATTGGTAGACGCGCCGCACTCAAAATGCGGTTCCGAAAGGAGTGCTGGTTCGATCCCGGCTTGGGGTACCATTTTCATGAAATCAGTTTGATTTTATTGATTCTTTTCGTAGCGGCTCCCCCACGAAAGCAAAGAAATCCCACCATTTAAATGCTCTTGCCGCATCGACCTCACGAAACTTTGCTTGCATCCTGCGAGATGACGGACAGGCTTTTGTTTGCAAGCGAAAGAAGACTGGATTAGAGGGCTAAAGCGCTTCCAGATTCCACGGGAACGCACTCTTCGATGTGCGACTTAATTCCGCCATCGCGCCCGCCTTCTTTGATCCCGTTCTGGGTATCGCTTCTTCGCGAAGTTTGAGGAAAATTACATGGCCAATGCAACGTCCGCAGACAACAGCCGCACCCTTACCGCGCTGGCAGTAACAGCAGGAATGATTTTTACCGTTGGTTCCGCACTGGGGTTTCAGCATATCGGAGGCTATACGCCCTGTGCGCTCTGCCTGTTGCAGCGAGACCCTTATTATTACGCTATCCCGATTGGTATTCTTGCAGTCGCGGCCAGCATCTTCAGGCTTCCTGCCGGAATCACGCGTCTACTTCTTCTGCTCATCGGAATCGCGATGCTGATTGGTGCCGGAATGGGTGCCTATCACGCCGGCGTTGAGTGGGGTTTCTGGCCAGGCCCGATCACCTGTGCCACCGGCGCACCCTCAATAACCACAAATGCAGGAGATCTGCTTGGCAATCTCAACGCGATCAAGGCACCGTCCTGCAACGACGCAGCGCTTCGCGTGCTCGGCTTGTCTTTCGCAGGCTGGAACGTCATTGCGAGCCTCGCTCTTTCGGCCGTTGCGTTTTTTGGTGCAAGCCGGAAAAGCGCCTGATCAGAAACGAAGCTGCGACCCTTACAGATCAGGGTTGCAGCTCCGTGTCCCAGTAAAGATAGTCCATCCAGCTCTCGTGCAAATAATTCGGCGGAAACGACCGCCCGTTATTGTGCAAATCCTGAACCGTCGGCTGGAAAGGCCGCTGATAGGGGAACATGCCCGCCTGCTTGGGAAGCTTGCTCCCTTTCCTGAGATTGCATGGTGAGCACGCTGCCACGACGTTGTGCCAGGTTGTTTCGCCGCCATGAGCGCGCGGAATGACGTGATCGAACGTGAGATCATCCCGAGAACCGCAATACTGGCACTCGAACTTGTCACGCAGGAAAACGTTGAAGCGCGTAAATGCAGGGTTGCGGGTTGGTTGCACATAGGTCTTGAGGCTGACGACACTCGGCAGCCGCATAGAAAAGCTGGGGGACGAGACCGCGTGATCGTACTCGGCAATAATGTTCACACGGTCTAGGAATACAGCCTTGATCGCGTCCTGCCAGGACCATAACGACAAGGGGTAATAACTCAGTGGCCTATAGTCTGCGTTCAAAACGAGCGCCGGCAGGGCCTGTGGTGAAACTGCAATCGTCAAGGGCGTCTCCTGACCGATTCGGCATCTGCATTTCATATATTAGGGCCGTTGTTACAGGATTGTGAAGCCTATAAATTACGCGGCATGCCGACTGTATTTTAACCGCCACGAAAGCTCAGAAACATGCGTCCAGCTGCCCTTCAGGAACGAGCATTCAAACTGGAACATGGTCAGCCAAGCCAATGCCCATTACGCTCACAATAGCAGAAAATATTTGGGGTCAGAACTGGCTTTAAGATACTTGGCGGGAAACGTTCACTGTTAGCGATCGCGTTTGAGACTGCGCCAGATCTAACGACATCCGAGCCGGAGCGAAACCGAGTTCTACGCCTCCTAGACGAGGAGCGTTGGATGCCCGGAACTAATTTTTAAGATCGCAAGTCGGCCTGTATTCACAGCGCCAGTGTCGATTCCGATGCGATCTTTAAAAAGCCGTGGCGCCTCCACTGGCGTGTGTCCATGAACAACTGTAATCGGTAGGCCTGGTCCGTTGGACAAAAAGGGCTCGCGAATCCACATCAGATCGTCTTCCGACTGTTCATCAAGCGGTATCCCGGGCCGTACGCCCGCGTGGACGAAGAAATACTTTCCACTCTGGACACTAATCGGCAGGTTTTCCAGGAACTCTTTGTGCTCCGGAGGTATCGCCTCGAGCATTGCTCTCCCAAGATCCCCAACCGAACGTTTACGCTGGTCAATGTAATAATCTGGGTCAATCCCATACGAAAGGAGTGTGTTCCTCCCTCCTAAGTCCAACCACCACATATTCCTGAGAGGATCGCGCATAAAACTTTGGAAGGCACTTTCGTGGTTCCCGCAAATACAAATGCGTTTCAGATTATCTGGTGTGCGACCCAATAGATGCGAGATAACACCCGCTGAGTTTGGTCCACGGTCAATGTAATCGCCCAACATTATGATGAGCCCTCGGCCGTTCCACGTTTTGAGGTCATTCATGATCTTTCGCTCGGCATCAAGAAGCAGGTCCAACCTGCCGTGCACATCGCCGATCGCGTAAAGCGAGAATGCGGAGGTCCCGGCTCCCAAATCAATCCGCCGGCGTGGCGGTGCCTTTAAAAACTCGGGGCTTCTGCGGGTAAACAGCGTCTTAAAAATACGCAACATAACCAGAAGGCAATCTCCACTTCCACTCGAACACCCGGCAGAGGGCGTGCCACGCCAAACATCGTGGATTACATTTCCCTTACACCGAGCCCTATGTGAAGACTACTTCTGTATCGATGATATTCGCTTCGTTTTTTTAAACCGACACATTTTCGGTGGAGGTCGCTCAATTCTCCGCAAACCTAATTTTCAGGTAGTTTGCAATCAACTGCTGGGCCACATGGCGCGAGTCCTGCCCTATTTTCCAAGGGACTATTCAAACTCCTGGTGCCGTGCGCCCTATGGTGAAACGAGCGCATTAACAAAATTTCTGCGATTCATCAGGCCAAGTGGGCCGCCCAAATTTGTGCGGATCCTAAATTTTCCTTTGGCTCTCGCGAAAATAGAAATGAGCACCGGCTACCCGGTGCCCACCAGATCATAACTATGTTCCAACCTCACCCGATTCAGACCATGTTGCGCCGTGATCTAAGGGCAAACGAACGCCAATTGGATTGAAGTGAGTACAAGCTGAAAATCGGGTCAGGATTGCGTCGCACCCGGACCGGGCACCGCACCAGCCGGCACCTTGCCGAGGATGATCATGCCAAGGACCTCGTCCTTCGTCACATCCTGTGTGCGGGCGTGACCAACAACCTTTCCGTTTTTCATCACGAATACCCGATCGGCGAGATCGAACACGTCATGGATATCGTGGCTGATGAGAAAGATGCCAATCCCCTGCCGTTTCAATTCCTTTACTAGATCACCGACCTGCGCCGTCTCCTGGGGACCAAGCGCTGCAGTTGGTTCATCCATAATGAGGATGCGGGCATCAAACAGAATGGCCCGTGCAATCGCGACGGACTGCCGCTGACCACCTGAAAGCGCCTTCACCGGCTCCTTGAAGCGTCTGAAATTCGGGTTCAACCGCCCCATGACCTCACGCGCCGAGGCTTCCATGGCAACGTCATCCAACGTACCCCACTTCGTCTTCAGCTCACGTCCGAGATAAAGATTTGCTGCGGCGTCGACGTTGTCGGCGACGGCCAGGGTCTGATAGATCGTCTCGATCCCGTATTTCTTGGCGTCGCGGGGATTGCGGATATCCGCATCCTCGCCGTTGATGAGAATTTCTCCGTTATCCCGCCTGTAGGCGCCGGAAAGAATCTTGATGAGCGTCGATTTTCCCGCGCCATTGTGTCCCAGTAGGGCCACGACCTCTCCGGGGAAAAGATCGACGGAGGCGTTTTCCACCGCATGAATACCGCCGAAGGAAATGGAAATGTTACGCATTTCCACGAGGGGAGTGATTTGTTCAACCATATCGGTGTCTCCTCGGTTCTTACTTTGCGCGAGCGCGGTAGATGGTGTCGAGCCACACGGCAACGACGAGCACCACGCCAACGACGATGCGTTGGAAAGGCGTATCGATCCCCACAAGCACCATTCCGGACTGCAACGACTGCATGACCAGCGCACCGAGCATCGCGCCCGCTATCGTTCCGACACCGCCAGCAAGCGACGTCCCGCCGATCACTGCGGCGGCGATGGTGTAGAGTTCATCCAGCTCGCCTTGCGCGTTGGTTGCGGCGTTAAGTCGAGCTGTCGATATTGCGGCTGCGATGGCGCAGAGCACGCCCATCAACGTGAATATCTTCACCGTCACCCAGCGGGTTTTGATCCCCGCCAATTCCGCCGCCTCCGGATTTCCGCCAATGGCAAAGACATAACGGCCAAAGCGCAGCCGAGTGGCAATAAATGTCATCACGGCACCGACAGCGAGCGCCATCAGCACCGGGATGGCAATGCCATGAGAGATGAACAAGCCACCATCCGGCCAAGCGATACCATTCGCATCCGCGTAGTTGCGGGCGATGTTGACCGGCCACGGATAGCTGTTCACGATCGCAACGAAGCCAATAACGATGAAGCAGCCGAGTGCTGCCAGAAAATACTCCGCCCAGACGGGACGCAATGGAAAGCCAAAACGGCGACGCTGGTGCCTTGAATTCAGGATCGCTGCAACAATGGCGAGACAGGCGACGATGGCAGCGATCCAGCTCCACGTAGCGCCAATCGACCCGCTTGTGCCACCACCCATAAGCCGGAAGGTCGAGTCCATTGGGGCAACCGTACGACCACTGGTGATGAACCACGTACCACCACGCCAAACCAGCAGGCCACCAAGCGTGACAATAAAGGACGGCACATTGAGGAAGGCAATGATGGAGCCTTGCAGCATGCCTATGCCACCACCGACGAGAATGCCGACCAAAAGCGTGATGATCCATGTCGCGCCGTGTTCGAAACCGAGGATCTGCGGCAAAATCTCTGCTTGGGTCACACCCATGATCATGCCGGAAAAGCCAAGTATGGATCCGACCGAGAGATCAATATTGCGGGTTACTATTACAAGCACCATCCCCGTTGCCATAACTGCAACGGAGGCTGTCTGTACCGACAGGTTCCAGAGGTTTCGCGGCGTCAGAAACAGGCCGCCGGAAAGGATATGAAATCCTATCCAGATCAGAAGAAGCGCACCGACCATGCCAAGAAGACGAGTGTCCAGTTCGGTCGCGCCAATGAAGCGCGCAATTGAACCAGATTTGTCGCTCTTGGACGGCGTGGTTGAATTGGTTTGGGTAATGTCGGCCATGGACTGCCGGTCCTCCTCACGGCTGAAAGGCGCCGCGCCACAATCTGCAGCGCAGCGCCCAAGCTCGGACACTTGATGTATCAGTTGCAGGCCTTGACGGTTCCGGCCTTCACACCCTGGCAAGCTGTTTCTTTCTTGATCCAGCCAGCGTCGATCACAACACCGAGGTTGTCCTTGGTGATGGCAACCGGCTTGAGGAATACCGACTGCATCGCGACCTTCTTCGGACCACCTTCAAAGGTCGTCACACCTTTGATTTCTGTCATCTTCTTGCCACCGGCAAGTTCCAGCGCGATGCCCGCTGCTTCCTTGCCCAGTTCACGGCTGTCCTTCCAGACGGAAACCGTCTGCGTGCCGAGCGCAACTCGATTAAGGGCTGCAAAGTCAGCATCCTGACCCGAAACAGGAACGGAACCTGCAAGACCCTGCGCCGCCAGAGCAGCGATTGCACCGCCAGCCGTTCCATCATTCGAAGCAACAACAGCATCGACCTTGTTGTTATTCTTGGTCAGGAACTGCTCCATGTTTTTCTGGGCGTTTTCTGGCTTCCAGCCATCCGTATAGGCTTCGCCGACATTCTTGATCTTGCCGCTGTCAACAGCGGCTTTCAGGACCTCCTGCTGCCCGGCAAACAGGAAGTCGGCGTTCGGATCGGCAGACGACCCCTTGATGAAGACGTAGTTGCCTTCAGGTTTGACCTTGAAGACTTCAGCAGCCTGCAAACGTCCAACTTCCTTGTTATCGAAGGTAATATAGAACGCGCTCTGGTTTTCGATCAGGCGGTCATAACCAACGACCGGAATACCCTCAGCAACGGCCTTTTCTACCGCCGGGCCGATTGCGTCGCTGTCCTGCGCAAGAATGATAAGCGCATTGGCGCCCTGCGAGATCAGCGATTCAACGTCCGTCAGCTGCTTGGCAGCTGATGACTGAGCATCCGCAGAAATATATTTCGCTCCGGCTTTTTCCAGTGCGGATTTGATCGCTGCCTCATCGGTCTTCCAGCGCTCTTCCTGGAAGTTGGACCAGGAAACGCCCACGACGAGGTCGGCAGCAATAGCGGCGGTATGCAGAGAAACGAGCACAGCGGTGCCCGCCAAAAGCTTGGCAAATGAATTCATGATGTCCTCCCGGTAAGGGCGAAGCCTGCACCTCCATGCAGGAAAACCGCCCGAAAACTGCTGCCGGCCACTGTGATTTCACAATTTTCTCGACAGTCGAGAAAATTAATGTCAGAGATTCCCCAGGCTGTCAACAACGGCTGCGGGTAGTCCTTTGGTGTCTTGATTTGGCTTGTGGCTTCGGCCATTGGCATGCCCGCAGGCACAACAAGAACAGACCCTTCAGGGAGCAGACACGGCACATGTCCGTCATTGCAAGTACCGAACTGGTGCGCCAGAAAAACAGCCTTTCGGTGCTGTCGGCCCTTCGTCGCCAAGGCAGCCTGTCACACACGGATCTGTCATCTTTCACCGGACTGGCATCAGCGACGGTCTCTGCCATAACCGCAGATCTTGAACGGACTGGACTGATACAGCGCAAGGAACAACAAAACGCTGCAGGACGCGGACGTCCCCGAATTCTCTTTGGTCCAAACGGAGCGTTTTGCTACGTCGCAATTATCATCATCTCGTCCGACAGCGTGCAGTATTCGCTTGTGGATTACTCGGGCAAACTGGTCGACAGGTTCGCAGAACAACGGAACGTGACCGCAAAAGGTACGTTCGCCAACTCCATCGTCGCCGGCATGGAAAGGCTCGCACTACGTTCACACATATCTAGAGCAGACATTCTCCAGATCTCCATCAGCAGTAAAGGATTGGTCGACACGACCTACGCCACGCTTGTCTGGTCGCCGGTACTGGGTAACGAGAAAATCAACTTTCAGGAAATTCTGGGCGAGAACGGGCATGTTCGGGTCACTCTGAACAATGAAACCCTGCTTGCAGCAAAAGCGGTGGCAATCAGGGAAAACATGCGAGATGAGCTGGCGGCCGGCGCAGAGGCGCTTGTCACCTTGTCATTGGGTCACAGCATCGGACTTGGGATTGCGCGACGAAACGGTGACACCATCGACCTCAGCGCCCCCAATTTCGGGCACATGCTCCATCTCGCTGACGGTGCCTTGTGCCGTTGCGGCACGAGAGGCTGTATCGAGGCCTATAGCGGTTTTTACGCGATCCTCCGTTCAGCCTTTGAAGCGCCAGCCCATGCCGAACCGGCTAAATTCGTGCCAGTCGCAGAAGTCGACAAGATTGCTGTCGCCGCACGTGTTGGCGCACGCATGCCACGTCTTGCCTTTCGTACAGCCGGACTGTCGCTTGGCAACGGACTGTCACGGCTCTTCAGCCTGCACGGCCACATGCCTGTTTACCTGACAGGACCGGGCACACGATATTTCGACCTTCTGGAAAGCGGGATCACCGACGGCCTCGCCCAATCTCAGGCCGTTCGTTTTGGCGGAATGCCGAAACTCCAGATTAGACCCGATGAATCCGAATTGGTTTTCGAAGGCCATCTGGACCTCGCTCTGTCGGCTGCAGACGACTATATCCTTACACAGGACAGCGTGCTGAAAAACGGCAGAAACGCCAATACGGATTGAACGATTTGCTGCACGAGCGGTCAGGCCGCTTCAGGCACCCGCAAGAAGTCGTTGAGCCCGGCGATCTGCTCCTTGCTTAACCGCAAACCCTGTTTTGTGCGTCTCCAGAGGATGTCATCTGCGGTGACGGCCCATTCACGTTCGACCAGCCAGCGCACCTCGATCTCATAGAGCGTTCCACCGAAGTGGCGACCGAGATCGGCAACGCCCGATGCAGCGCCAAGCAACTCACCAGCATCCGTACCGTAGTTGCGCACCAGTCGCTCACCATGCACACGCTCAAGGAACGGGTAGCGAGCCAAAAGCGCCTTCACCTGTTCCTCATAACCATTCACCCCGAAGTCACCGCCCGGCAGATGGGAAGACGCTGTCCACGCGTTGCCCTTTGCTCCAATGGCTGAACCGATCTTTTCCAGCGCATGCTCGGCCAGGCGACGGTAGGTTGTCAGCTTGCCGCCGAACACGTTGAGAAGCGGTGCCTCGCCATCGGCGCCTTCCACCTTCAGGACGTAATCGCGCGTTGCTTCCTGCGCCTTCGATGCACCATCATCGAACAGCGGGCGAACCCCCGAATAGGTCCAGACGATATCTTCAGCCTTGACCGGCTCGGAGAAATACTCGCTTGCCGCATTGCACAGATAGCTCGTCTCTTCGGCGCTGATACGCACATGGGCCGGATCGCCGGTATAGTCGCGGTCGGTCGTGCCGATCAGCGTAAAATCCCGCTCATAGGGGATGGCGAAGATGATACGCCCATCCGGGTTCTGGAAGAAGTAGGCACGCGGATCGGCAAACTTCTTCTTCACGATGATATGGCTACCCTGCACCAACCGGACATTGTGCACATTGTTGCGGCCGAACACGCCTGACAGCACCGTATCGACCCAGGGACCGGAGGCATTGACCAGCATGCGGGCCGTATAGACACCCGCCTGCCCGCTCTTTTCGTCAAAGGTCTCGATCCGCCACAGGCCATCCTCGCGCCGTGCCGACACCACGCGGGTGCGGTTCAGGATCGTCGCACCGCGCTGTTGCGCATCGCGGGCATTCAGCACCACAAAACGCGCATCATCGACCCAGCCATCGGAATATTCGAACGCCGTGGCAAACACCGGCTTCAGCGGCTTGCCGGCCACATCACGGCGAAGGTCGAGAGTCTTCGTCGCCGGCAACAGCTTGCGGCCACCCAGGTGGTCATAGAGAAACAGGCCGAGCCGGATCAGCCAGGCCGGGCGCACGCCGCCTTTCTGGAACGGCAGCACGAAGCGCATCGGCCAGATGATGTGCGGCGCCATCGCCCACAGCACCTCGCGCTCCATCAGCGCTTCGCGCACCAGCCGGAATTCGTAATGTTCGAGATAACGCAGACCGCCATGGATCAGCTTGGTTGCAGCAGACGACGTGCCAGAGGCAAAATCACCCTTTTCCGCAAGCGCAACAGAATAACCACGGCCTGCCGCATCGCGCGCAATCCCGCAGCCGTTCACGCCACCGCCAATCACGAAAATGTCGTATATTTTTTTGCCAGACATGCTGCCTCCACGTCGTTACCGGGCCGATTTCCTCGGCCGTTGAAAGACAGCAACCATAAAAACGAAAATTAAACGAATGTCAAAAGAAAGGAAACGAACATTCGATTTCACGCGCATGTCTTAAGTCGACGCAGCCCTACGGCAGTTGTGTTTCAGACATGTGTCGGCGGGGATTTGACTTCTTCCAGTTCGTAAAGCACTCCCGACATGTCCTTGGGATGTAGAAAGAGAACCGGATTGCCATGTGCACCTGTTTTGGGTTCTCCATCTCCGAGAATACGAATGCCCTTCGCAACAAGACCGTCGCGGGCGACCAAAATATCAGGCACCTCGAAACAGATATGGTGCATGCCGCCCATTGGATTCCTGCCGAGAAACGCAGCGATAGGAGACCCTTCTCCCAACGGATACAACAACTCGATTTTGGTATTGTCGGCCTGAATGAACACGACGGTCACGCCATGTTCCGGTAGCGATTGCGGTTCCGACACGGCAGCCCCGAGTGCCCTGTAATGCGCCACGGAGGCATCGAGATCCGGCACCGCGATGGCGATGTGGTTCAGTTTTCCAAACATTCCTGTTTCCTCACGCGTTGCGGCGGATGCCTTCCAGAAGGTCGAGCACCTTGTTGGCCGCATCCATGACATTGGTGCCCGGTCCGAAAATGGCCGAAACGCCGTGGTCGAGCAGGAACTGGTAGTCCTGACGCGGAATGACCCCACCGGCCACCACGATGATATCCTGTGCGCCCTTGGCTTTAAGGGCTTCGACAAGCTGCGGAGCCAGCGTCTTGTGCCCCGCCGCCAGCGACGACATGCCGACGACATGCACTCTGTTCTTCACGGCGAGGTCTGCGGCTTCGTCCGGGGTTTGGAACAGCGGCCCGGCAATCACATCGAAACCGATATCACCGAAGGCCGAAGCGATGACCTTAGCACCGCGATCATGTCCGTCCTGCCCAAGCTTGGCGACCATGATGCGCGGTTTGGTGCCAACCTTTTCCGCCACGCCCGAAAGGCGGGCAGCGAGTGTAGCAAGCTCCGGCTCGTTCTTATAGGCTTCACCATAGATATCGCTGACCACTTCTGGAACTGCCGCATGGTCCCCGTAGGCCGAGCGAAGTGCATCAGATATCTCGCCGACCGTCGCGCGGGCCCGGGCAGCCACCACGGCAGCCTCGAGAATATTGCCCGTTCCGCTGCGCGCCACCTCGGACAAAGCTGCCAAGGCAGATTCTGCTTCCTTGGCGTTTCGACGCCGCCTCGTATCCGCAATCCGGCGAACTTGCGCCGCCCGCACAGCCGCGTTGTCGATATCGAGAACCTCGATTTCGTCTTCCGTTTCAAGTCTGTAACGGTTGACCCCGACAATGACCTCCTCGCCCTTGTCTACGGCTGCCTGACGGCGGGTCGCAGCTTCTTCGATCAGTCGCTTGGGCAAGCCTTCGGCCACAGCCTTGGTCATACCACCAAGGGCTTCGACCTCATCGATCAGTGCCCACGCCTTTTCTGCCAGTTCTGTCGTCAGGCTCTCGACATAGTAGGAACCAGCCAGGGGATCGACAACCTTGGTCACACCGGTCTCGTGCTGAAGGATAAGCTGGGTGTTGCGGGCAATACGTGCCGAAAACTCCGTCGGCAGGGCAATCGCCTCGTCAAAGGAATTCGTATGCAACGACTGCGTACCACCGAGAACCGCGGACATCGCTTCGAAAGCAGTACGCACGATATTGTTGTAAGGGTCCTGCTCCTGAAGTGATACGCCCGATGTTTGGCAATGGGTGCGGAGCATGAGCGACGATGGCTTTTGGGGTTTGAACTCTTCCATGATGCGCGACCAGAGCAGACGTGCAGCACGCAACTTCGCCGCCTCCATGAAGAAATTCATGCCGATGGCGAAAAAGAATGACAGGCGGCCGGCGAAATCATCGACATTCAAGCCCTTGGCGAGTGCGGCACGGACATACTCACGACCATCTGCCAGCGTGAAAGCCAGTTCCTGAACCAGCGTCGCTCCGGCTTCCTGCATGTGGTAGCCGGAAATGGAAATCGAGTTGAACTTCGGCATCTCCTTCGCCGTGTATTCGATGATATCGGCAATGATACGCATCGACGGCTCGGGCGGATAGATGTAGGTATTGCGGACCATGAACTCCTTGAGAATGTCGTTCTGTATGGTGCCCGAAAGCTCGGCACGCGAAACACCCTGCTCCTCTCCCGCAACTATGAAATTCGCCAGAACCGGAATGACGGCGCCATTCATGGTCATCGACACTGAAACCTTCTCGAGCGGAATGCCGTCGAACAGGATCTTCATATCCTCGACACTGTCGATCGCCACTCCGGCCTTGCCGACGTCGCCCTCAACACGCGGATGGTCGCTATCGTAACCGCGATGTGTTGCAAGGTCGAAAGCCACCGAAACGCCTTGCTGTCCGGCAGCCAATGCCTTGCGGTAAAAGGCGTTGGACGCCTCTGCCGTCGAAAAACCGGCATATTGGCGAATTGTCCAGGGACGACCGGCATACATGGTGGCACGAGGACCGCGCACAAAAGGAGAAAACCCGGGAAGACTATCGAGATGGGCTACGTCAGCAATGTCACTGGCCGTGTAAACCGGCTTGATGTCGATACCCTCCGGCGTATGCCAGACAATATCATCGGGCGAACGCTTCAGTTCCTTTTCGGCAAGAAGCTGCCAGTCGTTGCGCTTCTTTTCGTCGGACATGCACCTCATCCCTTCTGCCGTCTCTGCGTTTTTCACGGCCTGCCACAAGTGCGGCCGTGACCCTGTTGACGCCGTGACAACCGCCCGCGCCTTAAATCCGTTCCCAACTATTCGAATTCCAGGATGATTTCGTCCACAGCGAGACTGTCACCCGGTTTGGCGGCAACTTTTGAAACCCGTCCGCGCTTTTCAGCACGAAGGATATTCTCCATCTTCATCGCCTCGACGGTCGCGAGTGCCTGACCGGCTTCGACATCTTCTCCCTCCTGAACAGAGATGCCTGTGATGACCCCGGGCATGGGGCACAAGAGCAATTTCGATGTATCCGGCGGCAGCTTTTCCGGCATCAGTTGCGCGAGTTCTGCAACGCGAGGGCTACGGACCCGGAAAAGCCCATCAACACCCTGCAGCCGAAGGCGAATGGCTGAAACAGTAAGATCAACCTTAATGGAAAGAACCTCACCATCAACTTTAAACAGGCCGAGTGTCAGCCCCGGCAACCAACTGGTAGAGACTGCCAGCGCCTCATTGTCCTTGAAGCGGGCAACGCCTCCATCGGCGTTTGCCTCAACTCGTACCCGGTGGTTTGACGATACACCAGACGACACGATCCAGTCATTGCCAACGATACGGCGGTGGTTGCCAATGGTCCCGGAAATCTCGACTGCTCGGGCCTGGAGACGCTGATGGATAACAGCTGCTACCGCCGACAATTTTCGCCTCATCGTTTCGTCGGGATCAACCCCGGTGAAACCATCCGGAAACTCCTCGGCGATGAAGCCGGTCGTCAGACGGCCGTCGCGGAAACGCTCGTGCTGCATGACTGCAGAAAGAAACGGCAGGTTATGACCGATGCCTTCGACCTCAAACCGATCCAATGCATCCGCCATTGCATCAATGGCAGTTAGACGATCCGGCGCCCAAGTGCAGAGCTTCGCTATCATCGGATCATAATACATCGAGATTTCACCGCCCTCGAAAACACCGGTGTCGTTGCGGACAACAGTACCGTTGTCCCGAGATCCCTCCTGCGGTGGACGGTATCGGGTCAGCCTGCCGATCGATGGCAGAAAATTACGATAGGGATCTTCCGCATAAAGACGGCTTTCGACCGCCCAGCCGTTTAATCTCACCTCTTCCTGACGGAAGGTCAGTTTTTCTCCGGATGCGACACGGATCATCTGTTCGACCAGATCGATGCCCGTCACAAGCTCGGTAACGGGATGCTCCACCTGGAGACGGGTGTTCATTTCAAGAAAATAGAACTTGTTCGCCTTGCCATCGACGATGAATTCGACAGTCCCGGCAGAGTGATAGCCCACAGCTTTGGCCAGCGCCACAGCCTGCTCACCCATCGCGCGGCGTGTCGTCTCATCCAGAAACGGAGACGGTGCCTCTTCGATGACTTTCTGATTTCGACGCTGGATGGAGCACTCGCGCTCGCCAAGATAGAGCACTGTCCCGTGCTTGTCCCCCAAGACCTGAATTTCGATGTGGCGCGGTTCGGTCACGAACTTTTCAATGAAGATTCGATCATCACCAAAGGAGGCCTTCGCCTCGTTTTTCGAAGACTGGAACCCCTCGCGTGCTTCCGTATCATTCCAGGCGATGCGCATGCCCTTGCCGCCACCACCAGCGGATGCCTTGATCATGACGGGATAACCGATCTCTGTAGCAATTCTCACTGCCTCATCGGCATCCGCGATCAAATCCATATGGCCGGGTACGGTCGAAACACCCGCTTCAGCCGCCAGCTTCTTGGAGGTGATCTTGTCACCCATTGCCTTGATGGCACCGACCGGTGGACCGATAAAGGTCACACCCGCCTTTTCCAGAGCCTCAGCGAATGCAGCATTTTCCGACAAGAACCCGTAGCCTGGATGCACGGCATCTGCGCCGGTTTTCTTGATCGCATCGAGAATTTTCTCAATGACGATATATGACTGAGAAGAGGGCGCCGGTCCGATATGGACCGCCTCATCCGCCATTTTCACATGCAGCGCATTGGCATCGGCATCGGAATAAACCGCAACTGTGGCGATCCCCAGTTTCTTCGCCGTTTTGATAACCCGACAGGCGATTTCGCCTCTATTGGCAATGAGAATTTTCTTGATCATTTGCCGTCGCCTCCCGCGACGTCATTTTCAGTCAATGCGAAATTCGCGACAGGAACCGCATCGGCAAGCCAGACACCATTGTCGGCATGATAAAAACTGTAACCATCGGCATGCATGCGGTCATAATCGACCACCAGAATTACCGTTTTTCCATGTCGCTGCCCAAACTCAAGAACTTGGTGTTTGTCGACATCGAACCGTGGCCCTTGCTGGCGGACAACTACATCAAATCTCGAAAAAGTTCTCGAAAGACTCCGGGAAATTCTGCCGCGCAACACGTTCGTCGATCCTCAGCATTGCCTGGTATGAAAGCGGATCGAAGTTCTTGTCTGCAGCCACGACCTCACGGCCAAACAGCAGGTTGAGGCGGGCGGCATCGAGATTACCGCGCTCGAATGGTTCGGCACCGAAATGATGCCAGAGCGAGTGCAGGAAGGCAGCGTCGATGCGGTGTTCCTTGGTATCGTTGCGTGCCCTTCTCGGAATCATCTTGATAGGCGTCACCCCTTTTGGATTGGCGCGACGTATCGTGAACTGGACGCCCGTGCTCGGCATGCCGGACGGAAATCCCCTATGCTTGGTCATTTCAGGCAGGTTCGCCATGGTCTTTCCCTTTTTCGTCTTCTAGAGCATGTCGCGGTCTTTCAGATTCGCGACATGCTTTCAGCTTTATTTCGTTGCGCGCCGTTCTCGCCTAACCCATCGCACGTTTGCGAGAGGCGCTTTGATCATGCCTTGCCGATCTTGTCCTGCGTCTTCGTATCGAAGTCAGAGGCATCGTGGCGTTCATGCAGTTGCTCTGACGGATCGCCCGAGGTCTTGTTGACCATGGACCCGCGCTTTACCGCAGGGCGTTCGCCAATCTCCAGCGTCCAGCGCATGACGTTCTTGTAGCCGTCCGCTTCAAGGAATGCACCTGCGTCGCCATAGGCCTGACCGAGTGCAATCTTGCCATACCAGGGCCAGACAGCCATGTCGGCGATAGAATAGTCGCTCCCTGCCAGATAGCGGTTTTCAGCCAGATGCC
Source organism: Agrobacterium tumefaciens (assembly GCA_025559845.1). Classification (NCBI taxonomy): domain Bacteria; kingdom Pseudomonadati; phylum Pseudomonadota; class Alphaproteobacteria; order Hyphomicrobiales; family Rhizobiaceae; genus Agrobacterium; species Agrobacterium tumefaciens. Next base: position 1,950,917 of record CP048470.1, on the reverse strand, counting down.
GGTCCAGCACGTCGAGCTGGCGCTTCACTTCCATCGCGTAACGGTCGATGGCGTATTTAATCTTGATCGGCGCATAGGCATAAAAGTGACCAAAACCGCCACCAAGGAATGGTGCAGAGCCCATTTGCCAGAACAGCCAGTTCAAAGCTTCTGTACGGGCTTTGTGTTCCTTAGGCAGGAACGCGTCGAATTTTTCTGCGAGGTAGACCAGAATGGAGCCACTCTCGAACACCCTTGTTGGTTCCGGCGTGGAGTGATCCATCAATGCAGGGATCTTTGAGTTCGGATTGACGCTGACAAAACCGGAGCCGAACTGATCGCCGTCGCCGATCTTGATAAGCCATGCATCGTATTCTGCACCCTTGTGACCTGCAGCCAACACTTCCTCCAGCATGATCCCGACCTTCTGGCCGTTCGGTGTTGCCAGCGAATAAAGCTGCAAGGGGTGCTTGCCGACAGGCAATTCCTTCTCCTGCGTCGGACCGGCGATCGGCCGGTTGATACTGGCAAACGCACCACCATTGCCCTTGTCCCAGGTCCAGACCTTCGGCACCACGTAACCGGCGGGGAAATTATCTGCGGGGGAATTCTCGGCCATGAAATCTGTCCTTGTGCTTTTGAAAGACTGCGCCGGATCAAACCGGACGCCTCAACATCACTATAGTAAGGTTGCCGAAGCGTTTTTAAAGGTCGCCTCCTTCATAGCGGTATCGTGTCGTGTTTCTTCCACCGCGTTTCGACCTGCTTGTTGCGCAAGGCAGCGAAGGCGCGCGCGATGCGACGGCGCGATGAATGCGGCATGATGACTTCGTCAATGAAGCCACGTTCTGCCGCAACAAAGGGATTTGCAAAGCGCTCTTCATATTCTTTGGTGCGGGCAGCAATCTTGTCCGGATCGGCAAGCTCTGAGCGGTAGAGGATTTCAGCAGCCCCCTTTGCGCCCATGACCGCGATTTCTGCTGTCGGCCATGCGTAGTTCACATCGGCACCAATATGTTTCGACGCCATGACATCATAGGCTCCACCGTAAGCCTTGCGGGTAATCAGCGTGACCATTGGTACGGTCGCTTCCGAATAAGCAAAGAGCAACTTAGCGCCGTGTTTGATCACGCCGCCATATTCCTGCGCCGTTCCCGGCAGGAAGCCGGGCACATCGACCAATGTCAGCAGCGGAATGTTGAAGGCATCGCAAAAACGGACAAAGCGTGCTGCCTTGCGGGAACTGTCAATGTCCAGGCAACCGGCAAGCACCATCGGCTGGTTGGCGACAACACCAACCGTCTGGCCTTCGAGACGGATGAAACCGGTGATGATGTTCTTGGCGAAAGCTTCCTGAAGCTCGAAGAAATCGCCCTCATCGGCCAGCGCGTGGATCAACTCCTTCATGTCGTAGGGCTTGTTGGAACTATCCGGGATCAGTGTATCGAGGCGCTCTTCAAGCCGGGCCGGATCGTCGTAAAACGGACGGATCGGCGGCTTGTCGCGATTGTTCAGCGGCAGGAAATCGAAAAGAGCGCGCACAGCTTCCAGCGCCTCGATATCATTTTCATAAGCACCATCAGCAACCGAAGATTTCTTTGTGTGGGTCGATGCACCGCCAAGCTCTTCAGCCGTAACAATCTCATTGGTCACAGTCTTTACTACGTCCGGTCCCGTCACGAACATGTAGGACGTATCACGGACCATGAAAATGAAGTCAGTCATGGCGGGAGAATAGACCGCTCCGCCCGCGCACGGCCCCATGATTACCGAAATCTGCGGCACGACGCCGGAGGCCACGACATTGCGCTTGAACACATCGGCATAACCGCCGAGGGAAGCAACACCTTCCTGGATACGCGCGCCGCCGCTGTCGTTGAGACCTATGACAGGCGCGCCGTTTCGAACCGCCATATCCATGATCTTGCAGATCTTTTGTGCATGCGTTTCGGAAAGCGAGCCACCGAGCACGGTGAAGTCCTGTGAAAAGACGTAAACCTGCCGCCCGTTGATAGTCCCCCAGCCGGTCACAACGCCATCACCAGCGATCTTCTGGTCCGCCATCCCAAAATCCACCGCACGGTGCGTGACGTACATGTCGTATTCTTCGAAGGACCCCTCATCAAGAAGCACCTCGACACGCTCACGGGCAGTAAGTTTGCCCTTGGCATGTTGCGCATCAATGCGTTTCTGGCCGCCTCCCATCCGTGCTTCGGCTCGGCGGGCTTCCAGTTGGTCGATGATGCCTGACATGTTTCCTCCACGCAATTTGCAAGGGTATCAATAGCCGAGAATGAAGCTGCCAAGAAGGCTTGATCGTGTGCGTATGTGTGCAATAAATATTTGCAATATTAAAATTTGCAAAGTTGCAAACATGGCGACAGAAAAACTCTTCATTGGCCGCAAAGTGCGCAGCCTGCGCGAGAACGCCCGCACAACGCAGGCACAGTTTGCAGAGAGGCTCGGCATTTCGGCAAGCTACCTAAACCAGATCGAAAACAACCAGCGCCCGGTTTCAGCGGCTGTCCTCGTTACCTTGGTGGAAAAATTTCAGCTCGACATGACCGAACTTTCGGCGGGCGAGAGTGACCGCCTTGTATCGGCGGTCCGAGAAGCCCTGAAAGACCCTCTCTTCCTCAACTATGAGCCAGGCTTGCAGGAATTGAAGCTGATCGCGCAAAACGCCCCAGGTTTCGCGCACGCATTGTTGCGTGCCCATCAGGCCTATCGCCAGAACAGCGAGCAACTGCTTCGTCTGGATGAAAGCCTGGGACGAGGTGCCTCTCAGGTGGAAACCACGCCATACGAGGAAGTCAGAGACTTCTTTCATTTTGTTGACAACTATGTCGATGAAATCGACACACTTGCCGAGAACCTAGCATATCAGTTGGACATCGACGGCGGCGAGACCTACGGCATCCTTTCCGCGCATCTGCGTGAAAACCATGCCATCCGCATTGAAAGAGCGGATGCAGCCGGCACCCTGATCCGGCGCTTCGATCCGGAACGAAAGACGCTGACGATTAACGCTTATGCACCTATGGCGACGCGCAGCTTTCAGGTGGCGTTGCAGATCGCCCAGCTCGATGCCGGTCACGCAATCGAAAATGTCTTGTCGAATGCTGGTTTCCGGACAACGGAAGCGAAAGAAATCTGTCGCATCGGTCTCCACAACTACTTCGCCGCAGCCCTTGTTTTGCCCTACCGCCACTTCCACCGGGCGGCCCAAGAGCTACGTCACGATCTGGAGCTGCTGTCGGCGCGTTTTGGCGCCAGTCTGGAGCAGGTTGCTCATCGGTTAAGCACGCTGCAGCGGCCAGGGATGAAGGGCGTCCCGATCTTTTTTGCCAAGATCGACCGGGCCGGCAACATCACCAAGCGACACAGTGCGACAAAGTTGCAGTTTGCCCGTTTTGGTGCGGCCTGTCCGCTATGGAACATCCATCAGGCCTTTGAAAGCTCTGACCGCATCGTTCGCCAGCTTGCCGAAACACCGGATGGGGTGCGCTATCTGTCCATCGCAACACAAATCGAGAAAGCAAGCGCCGGTTTCGATGCCGACAGACCACGTTATGCCATCGCACTGGGCTGTGAAATTTCCCATGCGGACAATTTCGTCTACGCCGACACGCTGGATCTCGCCAACACCTCCTCTTTCAAACCCATTGGTGTGTCCTGTCGCGTCTGCGAGCGTGTCGATTGCGTGCAGCGTGCCGTGCCGCCATTGAAGCGCAAACTGCATGTCGACCACCGTTCTCGTGGCCCATTGCCCTATCAGATCGTGGACTACTGACGATCAAGGCAATGGTATCGCATCGCGCCGCATGACACTGGCGTAATATGCCCAGAACAGACGGGCCGCAACTGATCGCCATGGCGTCCAAACCTCGGCACGCTGCATCAGCCATTTTGCCTCCGGCCGGTTCTCCAGCACCAGCGCGTGTCCAACCGCCGCTCTTAGAGCCACATCCCCCACCGGAAAAATATCGGGGTGTCCGCCGCAAAACATCAGATAAACTTCAGCCGTCCAGGGACCGATGCCGCGTAAAGCTGTCAGTTGTGCAAGTGCGTCAGGTGCCTCTATCCGACTGACCGCCTGTAGATCGATCTCCCCGGTTATGACAGCCTTGGCCAAACCTTCCAACGTGCGCGCCTTGGCGCCTGAAAGGCCAAAACCGGCACGCAGCTCCGACGAGACAGCAAGATAGTTCTCCGCAGTGACTTTACCCGTTCCCGCGACAATCCGGCCCCATATTGCGTTGGCACTGGCACGGGACACCATTTGTGACACGACGATATGGGCCAGACCCGCAAAACCTGGTTCAGCAAGACGCAGTTCCAGAGACCCGGCTTTTTCGACAACCGGCTGGAGATGTGGATCGAGACGCACAAGATGATCAAGACCTTCGCTGATCTCGTCGATACCCCTGATAATCTTCATTTACGCCTACCATGACTGCGCCTATTTCAAGCCGGATGGCGAAGCGCTACAAAACATGGCAGAAGAAACCATGCCTTCGCCCGCCCGTCAAAAGCCTGTTTATCGTTTTGCACCGAGCCCAAACGGTCCCTTGCATCTGGGACATGCCTTCTCCGCATTCCTGAACCACGATATGGCTCTGGAAGCTGGGGGACGCTTTCTGCTGCGTATCGAGGATATCGACCGGACGCGCTGCACACCGGATTTCGAAGAAGCGATCTACGACGATCTCCATTGGCTTGGACTTGACTGGGAGCAGCCGGTTCGCCGCCAATCCGAGCACTTCGACGAGTATCGCCGTGCACTTGAGAACCTGATAAACGCAGGTTTGGCCTACCCGGCGTTTTTAAGTCGCGGCGAAACGAAGGCGCTCGTCAGGGCTCATGAAGAGGATGGCAAAATCTGGCCGCGCGATCCTGATGGTGCGCCACACTATCCATCGATCGACAGGGAGCGATCAACGAGCGACCGCGCCGCACTACTCTCGTCGGGAAGACAGTTTGCCTGGCGGATGGATATGAAAAAGGCAATAGAAACAGCGGGCGCTTCGCTCTTCTGGCGAGAAAGCGGTGATGGTGAAACGGGAGAAATTGCGGTTGATCCTGCGATCTGGGGCGACATCATTCTGTCTCGCTCCGATGCGCCGTCGAGCTATCACCTCTCCGTTGTGCTGGACGATGCACTGCAAGGGATTACCCATGTTGTAAGAGGCATGGACCTATTTTTTGCGACCGCCATCCACCGGCTGCTGCAGCAATTGCTTGATCTGCCCGCCCCACTCTATCATCACCACCGGCTGATCCTGGGAACTGACGGACGCAAGCTTTCGAAAAGTGAAGGCAGCACTGGTCTTGCCGCACTCAAAACAGCAGGCGCTACCGCTGCAGATGTTCGCCGTCTCATAGGTCTCGACTGATCCACGGTATGATGGTGATGAGAATGTCGTCTGCCGACCTGACTGATGCACAGCGTGACGACGATAGCAGCAGACGGCAACATGCTCACCCTTGATCGGGATTTCCCGCCCGTGAAAAGCAGTTCCTCATTGCGAAAAATCAACAAAAGAACATTCCGCAGATTGCCAGGAAAATAGAATATAAAATCGATAGATTTATCAGTTTTCCTCATAGGATCGGCAAACCATTAACGACGGATTTTGCCGATGACGCCTTATCGAAAAATTATTGCCCTAAGCCTTGGCCTCCTGGCTGCCTCCGCCCTGACATCGCAAAGCAGCGCGGCTGATCAACCTGTCAAAGGCGGAACACTTGTCTATCTTGAGCAACAGGCACACACCAATCTCTACCCACCAGCCGGCGGTTTTTATCCGAATGGCGGTATTCTCAACCAGATCACCGACAAGCTGACCTATCAGAATCCCAAAACGCTCGAGATTGAGCCATGGCTGGCCGAAACCTGGCAAGTCAATGATAATGCAACGGAATACACATTCAAACTACGCCCGGGAATTACCTTTTCTGATGGTACCCCACTTGACGCTGCGGCGGTCGCCAAGAACTTCGACACCTTCGGACTGGGCAACAAGGCGCTCAAACAGCCTGTCTCCGAAGTCGTCAACAATTATGATCGCAGCGAAGTCATCGATCCACTGACAGTGAAGTTCCATTTCAAGAAGCCCTCACCTGGCTTCCTTCAGGGTACATCCGTCATTGGCTCCGGCATCGTGTCGCTCAAGACACTTGAGCTTCCCTTTGAACAGCTTGGCGACGCAACCAAGATCATCGGCTCAGGTCCTTTCGTTGTTTCGGGTGAGACGCTTGGCAAGTCGCTCGATCTCAAAGCACGCGAGGACTACAACTGGGGACCTGCGAAGCTTGATCATCAGGGCCGCGCCTATCTCGATGGTATCAAGTACATCATCACCGGAGAAGACAGCGTTCGTATCGGCGCGCTTCTTGCCGGACAGGCCGATTATATTCGCCAGATCCAGGCCTATGATGAGCCTCAGGTGGAAACCCAAGGCTTCAATATCTACGCCCCCGGCACGCGCGGCGTGAACAACTCCATTGTTTTCCGCGCCGACAACCCGCTTGTTGCCGACCTCCGTGTCCGCCAGGGTCTGTCTCTCGCCGTCAATCGCGACGAGATCATCTCCACGATCTTTTCAAAGAATTATCCAAAAGCCACTTCGATCCTAGCATCGAGTGCCATCGGTTATGTACCGCAGACCGACAAGCTTCAGTACGACCCCGAAAAGGCTAAGGCCCTCCTGGACGAGGCAGGCTACAAGCTCGGACCAGATGGCATTCGTGCCAAGGATGGCCAGCAGCTTGTCCTGACAGGATACGAGTCTCTGCCACAACCTCAGAGCCGGGCGACGCTGCAATTGATTGCACAGCAGTGGGCGAAAATCGGCGTCAAATTCAACGTGCTCGCGGGCGATGCCGGCAGCAAGACGGTCGATGAACTCGATCCGGCAAAAACACCTGTTGCTGTGGCCATGGTGGGTCGCGCCGATCCGGATGTGGTCAAAAGCCAGTATTACCCGACCAACCGAAATCTGCTGCTGCAAAAGGGCGGGACCAGCGACAAGGTAAAATCCTTCTCAGACGACAAGCTGAATGCCATTCTCGATGACATTGCCTCTGAACCCAATCGCGAGAAACGCCTGAACGCCGTCAAAGATGCTCAGGCATATGTGCTGGAGCAGGCTTACGCGGTGCCGCTTTTTGAGGAACCACAGGCATTCGCCGGTGCCCCTTATGTCAAGGGCGTTGCGTTCGAAGCCGTCGGTCGGCCTTCTTTCTACAGCACCTGGCTCGACAAGTAAGCCTTTCAGGGGCGGCGCTCACGCCGTCCCGTTTTCCGGAGACGCAATATGACAAGATATGTCGTCGGAAGGGTCGGCCAGGCGCTGCTCGTACTCTGGGCCGCATTCACGCTGTCTTTCATTCTGCTGCAGGCGATGCCTGGCGACGCCGTTCTGATCAAATTTCTGAACCCAGAGTTTGGGCTCAGCGCCGATCAGATCCGCGAGATCAGAGAATCCTACGCGGTCGATTCCAGTGTGTTCGTGCAGTATTTCAGTACGCTCACCAACTTCCTGAAGGGTGATTTCGGGTACTCTCTCCAGGCAGGAGTATCCGTCTCAGCACAACTTGCAACCAATCTTCCGCCGACATTGAAACTGGCCGGTCTTGGTTTCGCCGCCGCGGTTCTTTTGGCTGTGCTGATCGCAATCCTTTCGTCAATGGCGCCCTTCGCCTGGCTGCGAAATGCGATCCAGTCGGTACCGGCGCTGTTCATTTCGATACCGGTGTTCTGGCTGGCGATCATGCTCATCCAGATCTTTTCCTTCAGGCTGAAGCTGGTCTCGGTCATCAACCCTGGCCCCTGGGAAAGCCTGGCTTTGCCGGTCGCCACTCTTGCTGTACCGATCGCGGCTCCACTCGCGCAGATCCTCATCCGCAACATCGACGAAATTCGCACACGTCCATTCGTATCGGTGGCCCGCGCCAAGGGCGCGAGCGAAAGCCGTCTGCTCTGGAAGCACGTTGCCCGAAATGCGCTGCTACCGACCCTCACAATTGCCGGCGTTCTGTTCGGCGAGTTGCTTGCCGGCGCAGTTGTTACAGAAACAGTCTTTGGGCTGAACGGCATTGGCGGACTAACGGAAAAAGCTGTCAGCAATCAGGACCTCTCTGTTCTTCAGGCTGTCGTCGTGATTTCGGCAGCCGCCTTCGTCGCCATCAACCTCGCTGTGGATCTTGCCTACCCACTTCTCGACCCGCGCCTGAGAACCACGAACGGAAACAGCAAATGACCACTGCCGATAACTACGACGTCATTCCGAAGGCAGCGGCAAATCAAACCGGTCGCGGGCAAATAAGCCTGACCAGCAGGTTGGTACGTTTCCCCATCAGCCTGGCGCTTGCATGGTTTGTAATCGGTCTCGTTCTTCTCTGGACCGTCGCGCCGGGCTTGTTCACCTCTTACGATCCGTTGCTCGGGGTTCCCGGCGGGCAGTTGAAAGCACCGTCTGCCGTCCATCTCCTCGGGACGGATTCACTTGGCCGCGACCTTTTTGCCCGCATCGTCTACGGTGCCGTCAACTCGCTCTCCGGTGCGATAGCAGCCGTGGGTGTCGGTCTTGTTGCAGGGACAGTGCTCGGCCTTCTTGCCGGATCGGTTCGCGGACTGTTTGACGAAATACTGATGCGATTTGTCGACGTCTTGCTGTCGATCCCGACGCTGCTGCTGTCACTCAGCATCATCATTCTGCTCGGCTTCGGAACCATGAACGCGGCGATCGCCGTTGGTGCCACAGCCATCGCCGGCTTTGCGCGCCTGATGCGCTCGGAAGTCATCAGGGTCCGCGGCGCGGAATATGTAGAGGCGGCATTCGGTAGCGGCGGCACGTTTGGCAAGGTCCTTTGGCGACATATCCTGCCGAATTCCCTCACGTCAGTCGTCGCCTACACGGCCGTTCAATTCGGTTGGGCAATCCTGCAGATTTCGACACTCGGTTTCCTTGGCTACGGTGCTCCCCCTCCCACACCCGAATGGGGCTTGTTGATAGCGGAAGGGCGCAATTACCTGGCGACCGCCTGGTGGTTGACTGCAGCGCCCGGCCTCATCGTCGTCGCGGTCGTTCTTTCCGCCAATCGTATCAGCCAATCTATCGGAAAGAAGGCGCCATGAGCATTCCTGTGCCTGAAACCGTCGTTGCGACAGCAGCGGCACCCATCCTCGATGTCCGGGATCTCCAGATATCTTATGCCGGTCCCTCCGATCGTACGACTGTGGTCCATGGTGTCTCTTTCAGTGTCAATCCTGGCGAAGTCGTTGCCCTGGTCGGGGAAAGTGGCTCCGGCAAGACATCGACCGCACAGGCTGTCATCGGTTTGCTTGCCGATAACGGTCGCGTCGAAGCCGGATCCATCCGCATCAATGGAGAAGAGATATCCCACTGGAATGCAAAACGGCTGAGAAACATCCGGGGCACGGTGGTGAGCCTTGTACCTCAGGACCCGGGCAACTCACTCAACCCGGTCTTGACCATCGGCGAGCAGGTCCGCGAGATGCTCAGTATTCATGGACGGATCTCACGCCGGGAAGCAGACAAGCGCGTCATCGAATTGCTGACCCAGGTCGGTCTTTCTGATCCCGCATTGCGAACAAGGCAATATCCGCACGAGTTGTCCGGCGGCATGAAACAGCGCGTGCTGATCGCCATCGCTGTCGCGCTCAGGCCCGCACTCATTATCGCCGATGAACCGACGTCAGCACTGGATGTCACGGTCCAAAAGCGCATTCTTGACCTCATCGACGATCTTCGTCGCGAGTATGGAACGGCTCTGTTGCTGGTGACACATGATCTCGGCGTCGCTGCAGATCGCTCCGACAGGATTGTGGTTCTACAGGGCGGGCGAATTCAGGAGCAGGGTGTGACAAAGGAGGTTCTGTCAGCACCACGCAGTGCATACACACGCAAGCTTCTGTCGGACGCACCGGCACTCTCATCTGTGCCGGGCCGTTCCCCGGTGCCGTCGCAACAACCGGCAATCGTTACAGTCACGGACCTCATCCAGACTTTCGGTCTGACGGGAAACAGAAATTTCCGCGCCGTTGACGGCGTTTCTTTCAGCGTCGCACGCGGCACGACACATGCCATTGTCGGCGAATCCGGCTCGGGCAAAACAACGACGATCCGAACGATCGCCGGCTTTCAGAAGCCAAGCGGCGGCGATGTGCAGATCGCCGGCATCGATATTGCGAGCCTTCGTTCCGAAGCGCTGCGGCAGCTAAGACGCAAGGTCCAGCTCGTCTATCAAAATCCCTGGGCGTCACTGGATCCGCGTCAGACCATTCGGGCGATTGTCGAGGAGCCGCTACTGAATTTCGATAAGATACCGCGCGATGAGCGAGACATCCGTGTCAGAGCGATCATCGAGAAGGTAGGACTTCCCGCGGATGTTCTATCAAGATTTCCCCACGCTCTATCCGGCGGGCAACGTCAGCGTGTGGCAATTGCTCGCGCTCTGATCCTGGAACCAGAAGTGGTCATTCTCGATGAGGCCGTCTCCGCTCTGGATGTAACGGTTCAGGCACAAATTCTGAATCTCCTGGCTGAACTGCAAAGAGATCTGGGCCTGACCTATGTTTTTGTGTCCCACGATCTCGCCGTTGTACGGCAGATCGCCGACACGGTCTCCGTTCTTCATAACGGCAAACAGGTGGACTACGGGCCAGTGGAAAATGTGTTTTCCAATCCGTCCAGCGCCTACACGCGCGAACTTATCGAAGCGATCCCCGGAAAGGCGCTTCATTTGACTGCCGCAAGCCGGCAAACAGCCGCAGCAGGATTGCACTCATGACCAATCAGATACCCACCAGCAAACGCCTGGGATTTTTCACGCGCCTTCTCGATGATGTACCCGCTGGCGAACGTTACCGGTTGGCGACGGAGCAGATCGTCCACGCCGAAACACACGGTTATGACAGTGCATGGATCGCACAGCACCACTTCCATGCCGATGAAGGCGGCCTTCCCTCTCCCACCGTCTTTCTTGCCCATGTCGCGGCTAAAACCTCGTCGATCCGACTTGGAACGGGCGTGATTACCCTGCCAATGGAGAACGCTCTCCGGGTCGCAGAAGACACGGCGGTTCTGGACCTCCTATCCAACGGGCGGCTTGAGGTCGGGTTCGGGACAGGCGGAACGCGGGAATCCTTCGAAGCCTTTGGAATTGATCCGGACAAGAAGGGTGAAGTTTACGCGGAAAAGCTGGCAACCCTCTATGACGCCTGGCAGGGAAAACCGCTCAAGGGCGAAAATCATCTCTATCCTGTTGTCCCTGAACTTTTGAACCGTGTCTGGCTTGCAACCTTCTCCACATCTGGAGCGCAGCTCGCTGGTCGCAGCGGACATGGATTGATGCTGTCGCGGACGCAGCCTCGGCCGGTCGGCTTTCCCGATGCAAAGCTTGATGACATCCAAAACCCCATCATAGACGCCTATTTGTCGTCCTTGCCGCAAAGCGCTGCTCCCCGAATTCTTGGCTCCCGCAGCCTCTTTGTTGCGGATGACCGCCGGCGCGCCCTCGACCTCGCGGAGATCGGCCTTCGACGTGTGGCCGATCGTTTTGCCGCGGCCGGCCACAAGATTCCCGGCAGCACAATCGAAGATCTTACGAGGGCGCTGGATACGCACGTTGGTACGCCTGATGACGTGATCGCGTCGCTGAAGGCGGACAGTGCGCTAGCACGTGTGACCGACATTACCTTCCAGGTGCATTCGGTTGACCCTCCGCACGCGGATATTCTTCGCTCCATCGAATTGATTGCCGCCGAAGTCGCACCGGCACTCGGCTGGACCCGTTCCTCAACACCTCATCTGATCGCTGCTCAATAGACGGAAAGAGACACTCCATGACCGAAACCATAGACATCATCGATCATCTCCTGGGCATTAAACCAGGTTCGCGCGGCGATACGCTGCGCAACCGGCGACCTATCACCAAGGAGAATGCACAAAGAAGCTGGCTAGCGCTCTTTTCTCCGAAAGATGAAAGCGAGGTATCGCTGACCGAACGCTTCGCCATAGCCACGTTTGTCGCCGCCTTGCATGGTGAGTGGAAGGTTGCCGAATTCTACGCCGGAAAGCTCTCCCAGACAGAGACGGGTGCAACATTGTTGCCTTTGGTGAAGGCGGCCGCAGATACCATCAAGGCAAGCGGTCCTTACGGCCATTATCCGTCCGGACCGTTGAGCCAGGAGGATGTCGCAGGACCAACACTGCATCTGTCGGATGTTGAACGCAAGGCACTCACCCCCCGGCTGGCGGCAGCTCTCGAACATGCACATCTGCTCGTCCTTCATCCTCGCGATGCAGAGCCGGCGCATCTGCAAAAACTCCTGTCTGCCGGCTGGAGTGCTACCGGTGTCGTCACCCTGTCGCAGCTTGTTTCTTTTCTCGCTTTCCAGATCCGCGTCGTCGCGGGCCTCAAGGTTCTGGCCGCCTAACGGAGATCATCATGACCAACAGCATCATCGAGCCGATCGTCGAAACACCACCTGTCGCCTTTACACGTGACAATATTGGCTGGACACCATGGCTGCCGCCGCTCAAGGAAACTGAACTGACAGACCGCGACTACGAAGCGCTGGTCGATCGCGCTCGTGCCAAATCGCCCTACTTTGCCCTTCTGGTGCGTGATCCGGATATTCTGGAAGCCCGGACGAAGACTGACAACGACATTTTCTACAACACGAAGGACGGTCTTCCTCGCGCCGAGCGCGAGTTGGCCGCCACCGCCGCCTCGCGTTCCAATGGCTGCATCTTCTGCGCATCTGTCCATGCCCGTTTTGCCGCTCACTTTTCGAAGCGTGAAGCAGATATCCAGAAACTTCTCGACGACGGCATCACTGCTGATCTCGGAGAGCGTTGGAATGCCATCATAGCGGCCTCCGTAGCCCTGACATCCACGCCTCCGTCTTTCGCTGAAGACCATGTCAACCGCCTGCGGCAAGCGGGACTGTCGGACGAGGAAATCTCCGACGTGGTGCATGGCGCTGCGTTCTTCAACTGGGCAAACCGCCTGATGCTGTCGATCGGCGAACCAACACCCGCACCACAAGCCTGAGAACCAAGACCATGCCCCATCCCGTACTCGGCGTAGACCATGCCTATCTGCTGGTCGATGATCTGAACGCAAGTTCCGAGGTCTATCGAAAACTCGGTTTTACACTGTCTCCACGCGGGCTCCACAGTCCGCAGAAGGGAACGGCAAATCATACGATCATATTTGCGGATGACTATTTCGAACTTCTCGGCATTGTCAGGGAGACGGATCAAAATCTTCCGCAACGGCAAATGCTGGCGCGGGACGGGGAAGGTCTGAAGGCGATCGCCAACCGCACTGAGAGCGCCGATGCCGCCAAGCAGGCATTGGCCGAACTGGGCTTGGCAACGGGAGATGTCAGTGCCTTCTCCCGCCCCCTGCCCCTACCCGGCGGTGGCGAAGGGCTTGCCAGTTTCAGAACCCTGAGCTTCGAGCCTGATGGCGTGCCGCTCGGACACTTTTTCCTTTGCCAGCATGAAACGCCTCATCTTGTCTGGCGAAAGGAATTGCAGCAGCACGACAATGGTGCCATCTCCATTGCGGGGATCATCGGCATTCACGAAGATCCGCAGGCGACCGCGGAAACCTATGCCCGGTTCTACGCCAATGGAAGCGTATCTGCGGCAGAGGGTGGATTCAGTGTCAAAACAGGGGAAAAATCCGCCCCCTTGCTTTTCGTCAACGCAGACACCGCGCTAGCGCTTTACCCATCCCTTGCACCCCGGGAAAACGACACCAACCGTCTGCTCGCGCTGCGCATCTCCGTCTCGGACATCGAACGCGTCAAAAACGTTCTGGCCGATAATGACGTCGCGTATTCGGTTACAGAAGGCGGCAACATTGTTGTTGCGCCAGGTGACGCCAGCGGAACCATCATCGAATTTGTCGTGTGAGGGTCAATCTGCTGGTGTGCTTCGAGCAGGAGTCGCCAGCCCCTGATCACCTTACTGCCTGGACAGAGAATGAACTCACTATCAAGACGCAAACATCCACGCCACGACGCATGGTTCTCCGAGCTTTCTCTTGGTTCAAGCAGTTGGAGCCGTCTTCCAGGCAGAGACGGCGACCAAACATCGCAGAACATCGTCGAGAAAGCCTGGCAGGCAGGTATCAGATACTTCGATACCGCTCCCTATTATGGGAGCGGACTTTGTGAGCGCCGACTTGGCGCCGGCTTGGCCTGGAAAGACCGCTCCGACTATCTTCTATCAAGCAAGGTCGGTGTCGATCTCGATCCTTTTGGTCGTGGCACAGCGGTGACCCGCCACTACCCTTATCATGCGAACTTCCAGCCGGTTTGCGATTACAGCCATGACGCTATCTGGCACTCGTTCGAGACCTCGCTTCACAGACTGGGTTTGCCTCTTGTCGATATTGCCTACATGCACGGCCTGTCGATTTGCCCGGGAGGGTTGGAGGCTGCGCTTGAAACGGGCATGCCTGCCCTGCTCGACCTCCGCGAAGCGGGACATGTCCGGATGGTCGGGGTCGGCGCAAACACTCCGGCAATCGCCATGGCCTTCATTGAGCGTTTCGATATCGATGTCCTGTTGTTTGCGGGCGGTTTTTCTCTTCTCGATCACAGCCTCGCTCAGCCTGTCATCAACGCCTGTGAGAGCCGTGGCATTGGGATCATTGCTGCCTCGCCCTTTTCCAGTGGCCAGTATTTTGCAGAAACGAATACCGGTTTTCGCCAAGCGTTGCAGGCCGTGTGTGAAAACTTCAACATTTCGGAAAATGCGGCTCTTCTGCAGTTCGGTCGTCGCTATCCTTCTGTTCTTTCCGTACTTTGGTCGACAACCCAGCCGGTCAATGTCGACCGCACCGTTGAAGCCTTCAACGAGACCATTCCAGAAGCGTTCTGGAACGCCCTCACTGAGGCCACTATCCTGAAATTCTAAGCGCAAAGCCTATCCAAAAGACGTATGCGCCTTGGAACTCTGTTGGCCTCGCTGGTCAGCGGTGGAGAGTGTCCATCCGAGATCCGGCGCGATTTTCTCTGCAAAATCACTGATAATCTGCAGATATTCCTCAATTGCGAACTCGTAGGGCAATTCGAGGCGAAGTTCATTGGCCTCGGCGAGCACAGGATCGGCAAGGAGCTGCTCAATTATTTCACTCGCGCTGCCGACAAGGTCGCGTCCAAACAACGTCCGGCGCGGCCCCTGCGGCGAAAGCGTGCGCTCATGACGACCAGCCGCGTAAGATTGGTATTTTCGACGCGTGGAGGGATCGGCGCTATCGGTCGGCAAGATGACACGGCCGACCGCAACGCGAGGAAACCGGCCTTCCGGAAGTGCAAGCCGATATGCCTGCAGTTGCATCGTCTGCGCCTCAAAAAGATCGTCGGACACATCACCCGATGTCAGGCTGCCGATCAAGAGGTTTAGCCCTACCTTTCCTGCCCACTCGCAGGACTTGAGAGAACCGCCACCATACCAGACCCTGTCCCGTAAACCCCTCGCGTATGGTTGCAGCCTCGCCCGCTGGCGATTGCCGGGCGAAACCACATAGGTCTCGCCGTCTCC
The DNA here is from genome assembly GCA_025559845.1 of Agrobacterium tumefaciens. Lineage (NCBI taxonomy): Bacteria > Pseudomonadati > Pseudomonadota > Alphaproteobacteria > Hyphomicrobiales > Rhizobiaceae > Agrobacterium > Agrobacterium tumefaciens. The sequence continues at coordinate 1,935,345 of CP048470.1, read as the reverse complement.
AATGAATTCGCCGGAAAGATTGGCGAGCAGGCGCTCGACACGCCCATAGGAAAAATCAAAACTCCGCCAATCCCCATCGAAGACCAGCGGGGCAACGAGTTCTGCATGTAGGGGAGGTCCAGCACTGACACCAACATTCAACCGACCACCAGACAGGCTGTCTGCCATGGAGAGATCTTCTGCCAGGCGAAAAGGGCTCTCGTAGCCCATCTGAATGACGGCGGAGCCGAGTTCGATCCGTGTGGTCCGCTGGCTGGCCGCAGCCAGAAACACAGCCGCAGACGAAATTCCATGTTCGAGATGACGTTGGCGCACCCAGGCACTGTCGTAGCCGAGCGCTTCGCCCGCCTCAAACAGCTTGAGGGTCGCCTCCAGACCCGATGCCGGATCGTGGTCCGGATAATTTCCCGGCGTCAAAAAACCAATGCGCCGGATAGCAATTGCGCGTGATGCCATGTCTCGGATCTTTCAGCCGTTATCGGTTAAGGACGGGTTTCAGCTTTTGGGCAAGCCTGGCGGATTGGTGCGTGATTCCGGTAAGGCCTCCTCCGAAAGCTGCCAACGATCGAGAATCTTGGCATAAGCGCCGCTCCTGATGAGGTCGTTGGTTGAAAGCGTCAGCGCGTCTGCCAAACCTGCCCCCTTGCGGGTTGCAATCGCCACGTCCGACCTTTCCGGCCAGCCGGCGGAGAGCGTACCAACACGCTTGATGCTCTTGTCGCGCGCTGCGATGTAGACCAGCTGTGCGTGCGGTTGGACGATAACGTCGACGCGGCCGGCTTGCAGCGCGACCACACGCGCCGCTTCGTCATCATGATACTGCAACTCGATAGGCTTCAGCCCCGCGGCGACGTTCTGGTCGCTCCACTTCAACAGGATACGCTCCTGATTGGTGCTGGCGCCGACCGTAATCCGCAACCCCGCGGCATCCTTCGGCTCCTTGATTTCCTTGATCGGGCTGTCGGCCTTCACGAAAAAGCCGTGGAGGCCTTGCCTGTAGGTCGAGAAGTCGAATTTCTCCTTGCGCAGTTCGGTCACACCGACATTGGATATCACTGCGTCATATTTTCCCGACGCGAGGCCAAGTGGCCAGTCAGCCCAAGCGACAGGAACGAGCTCGAGCTGAAGGCCGAGACTGTCGGCAACGGCCAAAGCGTAATCCGGATCGGCACCGACCACGGTCTTGGCGTCGGTTGCATAGGTGGCGAGCGGCGGCCCCCCTGGCGATATGGCGACGGTAAACTTGCCGGGTGTCACAAACTTGAACTCATTTGCGATCGCGGCAATTGCAGCTTCGTCCTTTTCTGCCCGTACCCGTCCGTTTTGCTCCGGAGAAAGATCGAAGATGTCGTCTGCGGCAGGGGCACTGACCGTCAATAGCGGTAACATTAGGAGACCGGCACGAATTGCACGGCCGACTTTTCTGATGATCGTCATTCTGTTAAATCCGGTTGAGAATATTTGGAGCACGGGCCGGCGAACAGCCCACGCTCCTTTCGCCCTGCGCTTTGACAGCGGCAGAATTCATCAGCTCTTCGGCAATCCCTGTGGGTTCGTCCGCGACTGCTTGATGGCCTCTGCCGAGAGGTTCCAGCGAGCCAGCGCCTTGGCATAATTGCCATTTTCGATCTGCGCGTTCAGTGCAGTGGTAATCGCCTCGGCGATCCCGGAGTCCTTTTTCGTCGCGACGGCGATTTCAGCCGTTTCCGGCCATCCACCGGAGAACGTCCCGACCTGCCTGGTCTTATTTTCCTGTGCAGCCTTATAGGCAGAGGTCGCATTCGGACCGAGATACGCGTCGGCTCGTCCCGACTGCAAGGCAACATCGAGAACAGCCTCGTCGTCATAATATTGAACCTCGCTTGCCGGCAGTCCTTTGGCCTTGTTGGCTTCGATCCAGCGCAGCAGGATCTGCTCCTGATTGGTGCCGGAAGAAACGATGACCTTCAGGCCTGCAACGTCTTCAGGTTTGGAGATGCTTTGCACCTTGCTGTTAAGCGGCACATAAAAGCCGATAAGGTCGGTGCGGTACGTCGAGAAATCGAATTTCTGCTTTCTCTCCTCGGTCACGGTAATATTGTGGATCGCAGCGTCGAAACGACCTGATGTGACACCAAGCGGCCAATCGGCCCAGGCAATCGGCACCAGTTCCAGCTCCAGCCCCAGACTGTCAGCAACAAGCTGGGCGATATCCGGTTCACTTCCGACGGGGGTTTTGTTGTCACTTGCATAGACTGCAAAGGGCAGTCGTCCGGGAATGGATGCGACCGTCAGTTTGCCCGGTGTGACGAGCTTGAAATTGTCAGGGACGAGCTTGGCAGCCGCCTCCACCTTTTCCGCGCGGATACGATCCTTCTGCTCCGGAGAAAGATCAGGCGCTTGCGCTTGGGCGGACGACGAGAGGGACGCCAGCGCTGCAAGCGACAGGAAGCCGCCCGTGGCAATGCCAAGAAGTTTTTGTGTGTAAGACATTCTGGGTGTTTCCTTATTGTTAGAGGACTTTGGCGAGGAAGGCAGCCGTGCGCGGATGGTCCGGCCGGCTGAAGACCTTGTCCGGCGTACCGGTTTCAAGGATGCGGCCTTGTTCCATGAAGACCACCTGATCGGAGACTTCACGGGCAAAGCCGATTTCATGGGTGACGATCACCAGCGTCGCGCCGGAACGGGCGAGTTCCTTAATGACGTCGAGCACTTCGCCGACCAGTTCCGGATCGAGTGCCGACGTTGGCTCATCGAACAACAAAACCTTGGGCTTGAGGGCGAGTGCGCGGGCGATGGCCACACGTTGCTGCTGGCCACCGGAAAGCTGGCGGGGATAGGCATGTGCCTTCTCCGCCAGTCCAACGCGAGCGAGCAGATCCCGTGCTTCTGCTTCTGCCTGCTCACGCGAAATTCCACGTACGGTGATCGGTGCCTCGACGAGATTTTCCAGGGCGGTCAAATGCGGGAAAAGATTGAAATTCTGGAACACCATGCCGACCTCGACACGTCGCTTCAGAATGTCCTTCTCCTTGAGTTCGTAGAGCGTCTCGCCGTCCTGCCTGTAGCCAATCAGTTCACCATCGATTGCAATGAAGCCGTCATCGACGCGTTCGAGGTGATTGATGGTGCGCAGCAAGGTGGATTTACCCGACCCTGACTGACCAAGAATGGTCGTTACGCTGCCAACTGGAATACGCAGAGACACGTCATCCAGAACCTTGAGCTGACCAAAACTTTTGGAAACGCCGTGGATCGTCACCTCGCCGCCGCGTGTGTGAAGCGGGCTGGACTTGGGACCCGAGACGGTCGTCTTGGCGGGTGTCCTGATCACTGGCTCATCGTCTGTGACGGATGCCGCTGTTCTGGCAGGCACGATCGTTCGATAGAGAGCAGAGAAAATCGACGGTGGAGGGTTGCGCAGCGCACCCCGCGCATAGTGCCGTTCGATGTAATGCTGAACGATGGACAGGACTGTGAGAATGACGAGATACCAGACGGTTGCCACCATCAGCAGAGGGATGACCTCCAGATTTCGGCGATAGATGATCTGGATTGTGTAGAACAACTCCGGCAATGCCAGGATGTAGACCTGTGACGTACCCTTGGCCAGACCAATGATGTCGTTGAAGGCCGTCGGCAGGATCGAACGCATAGCCTGCGGCAAGACGATCCGCGATGCCTGGCGGTGACGCGGCAAACCGAGCGCAGAGGCCGCTTCCAATTGCCCCTGGTCAACGGAAAGGATCCCGCCACGAATGATTTCCGATGCAAAGGCAGCTTGATTGAGTGTCAAACCAAGCACAGCAGCGGCAAAGGGAGTGATCAGTTGCGTCGTATTCCAACTGAAAAAGTTTACACCGGTATAGGGCACCCCAACGGTAATCGTTTCATACAGATAACCGAGATTGTTGAGGATCAGGAGCAGTACGATCAATGGGATAGATCGGAATATCCAGATATAGGTCCAGGATACGCCGACCAGAAGCGGCGAGCGTGAAACCCGGGCAAGGGCAAGGCCCGTTCCGAGAATGAAGCCGAAAAGGGCACCGAGTGCAGTCAGTAAAAGCGTGCGGCCAAGGCCCACCAGAACCGGTTCGGCAAAAAACCATTCAGCGAACACATCCCAGCCCCAGCGCGGATTGCCCAGAACAGAGTGCAATGTAGCAGCAATGACCAGGAGAGCGAAAATCGTTCCGACTGTGCGGGCGGGATAGCGCGCCGGAACGATCCGGTAATGGGAGTAGTCACCCCGCTTTACCGCTGCCGACTGGCCCGTTGCCTGCACCTCGTGAAAATCCGTCGAGATCGTCATTATGATCTCCTCAAATGTCATGCCGGGGAGATATTTGGCTCGCCGTGCTCGTAACGAAGTGGCTTGCCGAGAGATACTTTTCGAAAGGCAGCTTGCGGATGGTTTCAGGATCCGCACTGGTGTCGAAAAGCGCCGTGTAACCATTGGTCAGATAAAGGCCGACCGCCTCTGGCTGACGAAATCCAGTGGTCAGATAAATGCGCGAATACCCCTGTCGCAGAGCCTGTTCTTCAAGTTCGGCGAGAACGCGTTTTGCCAACCCCTGGCGGCGATAGCCTGAATGTGTCCAGACGCGTTTGACTTCGGACGTTCCGTGATCTTCGTGTCGCATGAAGGCGCCACCGGCAATTGCCTTCCCGTGGCGTAAGACCAGTACAAAGTTGCCGTGCGGCGGCGCAAAGACTTCCGGCGCGAAACGGTTCATCTCCTTCGTCGCGCCTTCGGCATCATAAAAACTGCCGTATCGGGAATCGTATTCGAACGTCAGTTCCTCGATCAGTGGCCGCGCCAGTGGATCGAGGGGTGTCGTGTAATAAAAGCGATCACTCACGTGGCTTACTCCTCGGGTTCGTTCGGTCATGAAAGGAAGGTCTCGGCAAGACGGGCCCAATAAAGTGCGCCCGGTGCGATAATGTCGTCGTTGAAGTCGTAAAGTGGGCTGTGTAGCGGGGCACTTTCGCCATTACCGACAAAGAGATAGGAGCCCGGTCGCTGTTGAAGCATGTAGGCGAAATCCTCACTCGCCGTGCGGGGCCGGAAATCGCCAGCAACCTGTTCAGCGGGAAAAACGGCCTCTGCCACGCCTCGCGCTAAACGGGTCTGCTCGCTGTGGTTGATCACCGGAGGGAATCCGCGGCGATATTGCACATCCGCCTCCGCGCCGAAGCTTTCAGCCTGGGCGCGGGCGAGCGCCGGCACTCGCTGTTCCAGCCTGTCGCGGACGGCCGGAGAATAGGCTCGCGCCGTGAGCTTCAGTTCGACACTGTCAGGAATGACATTCGAGGCAGAGCCCCCGTGAATGGAGCCCACCGTCAGCACCGCCATTTCTAGTGGATCGACATTGCGGGCAACGATGCTCTGCAACGCAGTGATGAAGGATGCGGAGGCAAGGACGGGATCGACCGTTTCGTGTGGTGAGGCACCATGCCCACCTTGACCAATGATACGGATCAAAGCCTGATCGACCGAGGCCATGGCTGGTCCCTCGACAAAGCCGAACTGTCCTGCCTTGACCCCCGGCCAGTTATGCAGACCGAAGATCGCATCGACCGGAAAACGCTCAAACAGGCGGTCCTCGATCATCTTCTTCGCGCCTGCACCCACTTCTTCGGCAGGCTGGAAAATCAGCGTCAATGTGCCGGAAAAGCGCCCGTGTTCGGCTAGGTAGCGTGCAGCACCGAGCAAAATGGCAGTATGTCCATCGTGACCGCAGGCATGCATGACGCGCGGATTGCGGCTGGAATAAGCAAGGTCTGTGGCTTCCTCGATTGGCAATGCATCGATGTCAGCACGGATCCCGATCCGTTTATCGCCATTCCCCCGCCTGAGGGTGGCGACGACGCCATAGCCGCCGACACCCTCCGTCACCTCGTAACCGTAGGACAGAAGATATTTGGCGATGATGCCTGCGGTCCGCCCCTCGTGAAAGGAAAGCTCCGGATACTGATGGAGGTCCCGACGGATCGTCACCAACTCGCTGATGAAGGCATGGATTGTCCGTTCGGCGTCGTCGCGATGACGCGCGCCGTCAATATGGATGTTCATGATTTTACTTTCCGAAGGTTGGCTTCAGCCGATCTCGGCCGGGTGTTTCACCTGTTCCGATCGTTATGCGTGGGCCTTCTCCGCCTCGTCGTCGACGCCTGCATAAACGCTTTGGCGGTAGGGAAGATCGAGGTTTTCCCGCAGGGTTACTCCCCTCAGCTCCGGGTCGAAATAACCGCGCTCCTCAAGGATCGGCAAAACATGGCGGGCAAAATCATCAAAGCCCTCGGCAATAACAGGAAAGCCGAGGATGAAGCCATCAGCCGCGCCGCTATCGAACCACTCGATGAGCTTTGTGGCCACCGCGTCAGGTGTGCCGACAAAACCTTCGCGCGGTGTCGCCGCACCAAGCGCCGCTTCCCGCAAGGTCTGTCCCTGTTCCTTCGCAACACGCTTGATGCGGTCGGTGGTGGAGCGAAAGCTGTTTTTGCCGATGTCGCCAAGCTCGGGAAAAGGCGCATCGAGATCATAGGCACTGAAGTCATGATGATCGAAGAAGCGACCGAGATAGGCGAGCGCTTCATCTATCGAAATCAGATTGCGGATCACGTTGTATTTTTCTTCGGCTTCTGCCTGTGTCCGGCCCACGATCGGCCCAATGCCGGGAAAAATCTTGACGTGGTCGGCGGACCGTCCCTGGGCGACTGCAGCCTGTTTGACCCGTCGTGAAAAGGTCTGGTTGTCCTCGAGCGAAACGCCATTTGTGAAGACGGCATCGGCATGTTTGCCGGCAAGCCCTACGCCCGCATCTGACGACCCCGCCTGAAAGATCACCGGCTGCCCCTGTGCTGAGCGCTGGATATTGAGCGGGCCTTCAACCTGAAAGAAGCGCCCTTTGTGACCGAGCGTGTGCAATTTTTCACGATCGAAGAACTGCCCGCTGTCACGGTTGCGCGTGAATGCGTCATCATCCCAACTGTCCCAGAGCCCTTTGACGACCTCAAGATACTCGTCGGCAATCTCGTATCGGAGCGCGTGTTCCGGATGGTTTCGGCTGTAGTTTTTGGCGGTCCCCTCAAGTGGCGTCGTGACCGCATTCCAGCCGCCACGTCCACAGCTGATGAGATCCAGTGATGCGAACTGCCGGGCGATCGTAAAGGGGTCGCTGTACGAGGTGGAGACGGTGCCTGCGAGCCCTATTCTGTTCGTCACCGTTGCAAGAGCTGAAAGGATCGTCAGAGGCTCGAAACGGTTGAGGAAATGCGGGATCGATTTCTCGTTGATATAGAGCCCGTCTGCCACGAAGGCGAATGCGATACCGGCGGCTTCCGCCTTCAGAGCTATGGTCTTGAAGAAGTCGAGATTGACGCTGGCGTCAACCGGACTGCTTGGATGCCTCCAGGCGTTCATGTGACCACCGGCGCCCTGCAACATGATGCCGAACTTGATCTTATTTGCCATAGGATATCTCCTCAAGACGTTACGCTGCCGCGGATAGGGGGTGGCGAGCCAGAAGCTCTATGGATGCAAGCCGCCGGTTGGCGCCGACGGGCGGCGGCTCGAGAATGAATTCCTCGATCTGGTAGAGCGCTGAAAGTCGCGACAGCTCCGCGTGAATGCTATCCGGCGTGCCATGCAGTACGCTCGGCTTGCGCTCCTCGATGCGGAAATCCCTTGAGCCGGCCTGTCTTGCAAATTCTTCGGCCTGTTCGTGGCTGCCCAAGCTGGCTGATTGGCCGTTTTCAAGGAAAACCTTGAACACCTTCAGTTCGCCAACAAGCGCCGCCGCATCAGCAGCGTTTTCGGACGCATAGGCGGACAGCGCCAAAATGGGCGCCTTGCCGCCACTCTTGCCACGATAGTCTTCGAGACTAAGCCTCAGATTTTCGGGATCGCCATTCAGATGCCCTGCAAAGACGAAATCCCATCCCTGCGCTGCGGCAAGCCGGGCACTGTCCGGGCTTGCGCCGAGCAAAAACCGCTCGGCAGCCACCAGAGGCTGCGGACCGGGAAAAGCCCCGACTGATCTGTCAGCATCCAGCGAATGGGCCAGAAATGTCTGCAGATCAGCAAGCTGCTGATTAAAATCCGGTTTGGAAGAATGATACGTTTGCAAGGCCGCCGTCGATTGCGGCAATCCGCCTGGCGCCTTGCCTACACCGAGATCAACACGACCCGGAGCCAGCGACGAGAGCACGTTGAACACTTCTGCTACTTTGTAGGGACTGTAGTGCTGCAGCATGATGCCGCCCGAACCGACGCGAATACGAGACGTGTTCGACAAAATCCAGGCGATCAGCACTTCAGGCGCCGAACTCGCAAGGGCGGAGCTTCCATGATGTTCTGCAACCCAGAACCGCCGATAACCCAGCTCTTCCGCTCGTCTTGCGAGCTTGACCGTATTGGAAAGTGCCGTGACGGCATTTTCCTCTGAAGAGATCGGGCTCTTATCGAGCAGACTCAATGCATACATCGTCGCCTCGCTGGCAGTTTCGATCATGCGCTTATTAGTCTACTTATTTTATAGACAATGAAGGGCGCAATTTCCGATTGCCTGCCGAAAGAGAGAAAATCTTTGTCGGGTTTTCAGACGGAGCGAACAATTTGCAGTGAGGTCTTTTGCTGCCGCGGCGCAGACAATCATTGCTCCGAGCTTGAATTCAAGCATCAACCGGCCCTTGCCCGCGTTACAAAAACGCTATTTGTGTGCCGGCTTCTTCGTTTGGCGAAGAAGCCAATCCCGAAAGAGGATGATGTTGGCGTTGTGGGCCTTTCGTTCGGGGTAAACCACGAAATAGGAGTCATCCGACCGGATCGGTTCTCCGAAAGGCATATGAAGCGCTTTGCTTTCCAGTTCGCGCTCGACATAGAACGTTGGTACCACTGCGATGCCGATACCGTTAAGGGCCGCGTTGATAATCATCTCGTGATTTGAAAACCGCGTGCCTTGAATTCTGCCGCTATAGGACAGTCCGGCGAGCCTCAGCCAATTCAGCCATAGGCTCGGCCGGCCAGCGTTTTGCAGCATCGGATAGTTCGAAAATTCCAGCGGTTGCAGCTTCTGCCCGAACGGAATGAGGCGTGGCGACGCAACGACCGCCAAGGTTTCCGGAAACAGTTCGATCGCTCGGGCATGAAGCCACGTGCCAGCCCCACGAAGAACGGTCACGTCCAACCGAGTGGTCTCGAAATCCATAGCGGGGGTTGTTGTCGTGATCTCCAACGGGATGTCGCAATGAGCCTCGATGAACGATGATAGCCGTTCCGGTAACCAGCGTGCGGCAAAGGTCGGGTGCGTGCCGATCATGAGTGAGCTGTCTACCGTGCGTCCTCGCACGGCATCGATTGAAATTTCCTGCAACCTGTCGAGCGTCAGTGCAACGTCACGATAGTAGTTGGCGCCAAGTTCCGTCAGCACAAGCCGAGGGCCGGAACGATGAAAAAGAGTGACACCGAGAAACTCCTCAAGGTTCTGTATCTGCTTGCTGATTCCACTTTGTGTCAGACCAAGATCATCGGCTGCCTTGGTGAAATTCATGTACCGTGCGGCAGCTTCGAAGGCATGCAGGGATGCCAAAGAAGGAAGGTAACGTCTCATCGCATTCCCCCGATTTTCACCATGAATTTAATTCATGCAAAGGAGATTTTTCAACGTTTTTATTTTGCCTCCCCCTGGTTCAAGAATTATCCGGCGAGTATCCGCTCCCAAACAACACCCCGGCCGGTTGATGCCAGTCGCGAGAACGTCGTTGATGCCGCGGTGCGAATGCAAAGAGACTTTGCAGGTAGGAGGCATCGACCAGAATTCGATGCCCAAAACAAAGGGGAACATGATGAAAAGAAGAGATTTCAGTAAGTTGGTTGGAATGGGCGTTGCCGCCGCAGGTATTGGCGCCTTTGTCACCCCGGTCCTAGCCGCAGATTCTCTGGAGCGGGTTAAAGCCTCAGGCGTGCTTCGCATCGGCGCTGTCGCGGACGGGGCTCCTTATTATCAAAAGAGCCTTGCTGACGGTAGCTGGCGCGGTTTCTACATCGATATCTGCACAAAGCTTGCGGAAGATCTGGGCGTAAAACTCTCCATCACTGAGACCACCTGGGGCAACTCGGTGCTTGATCTGCAAGCCGACAAGATCGACGTCTTTTTCGGCCTCAACCCGACACCGGAGCGCCAGAAAGTTATCGATTTTTCGGGCCCCGTATTCAAGAACGCGTTCACGTTGATCGTTCGCAAAGGTGTAGAAGGCCAGACCTGGGACGACTTCAACAAACCTGAAATGCGCATTGCGGTCGACGCCGGCTCGTCGCACGATTCTGCGGTCACACGCCACGCCCCGAAAGCAGAGGTCGCCCGCCTGAAAACCGCAAGCGACGCCACCGCAGCTCTTCAGGCAAGGCGAGCCGATGCACAGTGCCTTGTTCTGGTCCTCGCCATGTCCCTGCGCGCCAAGAACCCGTCGATCGGCGAGCTGCTTCTACCGACACCTCTGGATTCGACCACGTCCAATGCCGGTTTCCGCCGGGAGGAAGACCAGACCTGGCGTACACACGTGACGAAGTGGATCGAAGACAACCGCGCAAGCGGCTTCGTCAAAGATGCCATCATTCGCAACATGGCGCTTGTTGGCGTAAAGGAATCCGATTTCCCGGCCGGTTTCGAGATCTAATATCCGAACGCAGCGGAGCCATCCTCCGCTGCCCCAGCTGACTTCTGATATCCGGACACTTGAATCATGTACGAATGGGATTTCTGGACCCTTTGGGAGTACCGATGGTTACTTCTCCAGGGCCTCGGCGTGACAGTCGGGTTTACCATCGCAATCATCATCGGCGGGCTGACCGTCGGGCTCATCGAAGCCATCTGTCTGCTTTCGCGATTTTCCGTTTTGCGCGGCATATCTCTTGCCGTGATCGAGATCTTTCGCTGCACGCCGATCCTTGTCCAGTTGATCTGGTGTTACTACGCACTACCGATCATCGCCGGGATCGAGATGACACCGGTTACGGCTTCCCTCCTGGCACTCTCCTTTTACGGCGGAGCATTTTACGCAGAGATCATTCGCGGCGGGATCGTATCGATCGATGAAGGGCAGTCGGAAGCGGCCGCAGCTCTTGGCATGACACCGGCACTCGCCATGCGCCGGATCGTCCTGCCGCAGGCCTTGCGGCGCATGCTGCCATCGCTGATGAACCAGTCGATCCTGCAATTCAAGAATACATCACTGGTCTCCGTTCTCGCGGTGCCCGATCTCGTCTACCAGGGACAGATGGCAGCCCACGACAGCTTCCGTCCACTCGAGACCTATACGGCGATCGCAGTAGCCTACTTCATCATCCTTTTCCCGCTGACACTGTTTGTCCGCAACCGCGAACGCAAGCTGGGAGAGGCACGATGACAACGCCAATGATCGAAATCTCGAACCTGCGAAAGTCGTTCGGCCCTCTCGAGGTCCTGAAGGACATCAGTGTGAAGGTTGACCCAGGCGGTGTGCTGGCACTGATCGGTCCATCCGGGTCGGGAAAGTCTACGCTTCTGCGCTGCATGAACCTTCTCGTTACCCCCGACGACGGGCGCATTCGTGTCGGCGATACGACGTTCGAATTTGGGAAAGCGGTCAAGCAGCCGAACATCAAGGCACTGGCGTCCTTTCGCTCCAGAACGGGGATGGTCTTCCAGAATTTCAACCTGTTCCCGCATATGACGGTGCTGGAAAACGTCATCGAAGCACCGATCCATGTGAAACACATGGGACGGAAGGAAGCGACGGACCTTGCCATGTTCCAACTCGAAAAGGTTGGGCTTGCTGATCGCGCCAAGCAGGCGCCGCAAACCCTGTCTGGCGGCCAAAAGCAGCGCGTGGCCATTGCTCGCGCTTTGGCGATGCAACCCGAAGTCATGCTCTTCGACGAGGCCACCTCCGCGCTCGACCCTGAACTGGTGGGTGAGGTGCTTCAGACAATGCAAAAGCTCGCAGCAGATGGAATGACGATGGTGATCGTGACCCACGAGATAGCCTTTGCCCGCGAAGTCGCAGATCGCATCGTCTTCATGCGCGATGGATATGTCGTCGAGGAAGGCACCGCCCAACAGGTCATTGACGCACCGCAGATGGACGCGACCAAGACATTTCTCAGTCATTTTCACAAAGGTTCGGCCGCGAGGTAAACGGACCAAGATTGCAGGTAAGACAAGATGGAAACGATCGATAGACTCCGCGTGTTCCTGATCGAAAGCCCGATCAAGATGGCTCGGCTGCAGGGAGTGGGAAACGTCAAGGGCACGGTAAAACGCGTGCTGGTCGAACTGACATCCTCGTCCGGCACGGTTGGCTGGGGTGAGGCTGCGCCCTGGGAGGTGTTTACGGGTACAGCCGAAGCCGCGTTCGCGGCGATCGACATCTATCTTCGCCCGTTGGTGATCGGTGCTCCGGTCAACCGCGTCCGCGAGTTGACGCTCAAGATGAAAAAAGTGCTGGTGGGCCATGGCGAGGCGAAACTCGCGATCGAAACGGCGATGCTCGATATTCTCGGCAAATCATCAGGCCTTTCGATTGCCGATCTGCTTGGGGGTCGGGTCCGCGATACCATCCCCCTCTCCTTCTCGATCGCCGATCCCGATTTCGGCGCGGACATGCGACGCATGGAAGAAATGGTTCCCCAGGGCAACCGCATCTTCAAGGTGAAAACCGGCGTGAAATCGCATCAGGATGATCTTGCGCATCTTGAAGCCATGCGCAACGCGTTTGGCGACACCATCGACCTTCGCCTTGACTATAATCAGGCACTCCAGCCTTTTGGTGCCATCAAGACGTTGCGCGATGTCGATCAGTTTCGACCAACCTTCATTGAACAACCCGTTCCAAGGGATTGCCTCGCGGCGATGGCATCTTTCGCGGCCGATCTGGACACGCCGATCCTGGCCGATGAAAGCTGCTTCGATACGCGCGACCTGATGGAAATCATCCGACTTGGAGCAGCAGACGCCATTTCGGTCAAATTGATGAAAACCGGTGGGCTTCTTGAGGCGCAGTCCTTGATGGCATTGGCCGATACGGCCCGCCTTCCCGGCTATGGCGGCACGTTGTGGGAAGGTGGTGTGGCCCTTGCGGCTGGCACCCAGTTTATTGCCGCAACACCCGGCATTTCGCTCGGATGCGAATTCTACATGCCGCACCACGTGCTGACCGAAGATGTTCTGGAGGTCAAAATCGAAAACCGTAACGGCGAAGTCATCGTACCGGATGGTCCGGGGCTGGGTATTCGGGTTTCGGAGCAATCGCTGCGCTCCAACGCGAAAGTCATCGCAGAGCGCTAACGCCACAGGTCGAAAGACAAAGAGATGAAGTGCCGACCGCGGGCTATCTGCGGCGGGAGGGTGAACTGTTGACTCATTATCAGGAAATTCACATGCCCAAGGCTGCAGCGAAGCACACGGTCGTGATCGGAGGCGGTATCGTCGGTGTCTGTAGCGCTCTCGAGCTACTTCGCGCAGGGCATCAGGTTACCCTGGTGGAAAGTGGCGAGCCGGGTGGCCGGCAGTCTGCGAGTTACGGCCATGGCTGCTGGATCAGCCCTGCCTCAGTTGTTCCGATGTCCATGCCCGGGCTCTGGAAGCAGGTTCCCGGATATCTGATGAACCCTGATGGCCCCTTGGTCATCCGGTGGCGCCATATTTTGAGGCTCTCACCCTGGCTTTTACGCTTTCTCTGGGCAGGGGCTTCCATATCGCGGGTAGAGGCGACGGCACGAGCCCTGAACCGGCTGCTCAAGGACAGTCCGGATCGCCACGAAGCCTTGAGTTCCGAAGTCGGTGTTGCAGACCTCGTCCGTCGCGAGGGGCTCCTTTATGCCTATCCGGACCGGCAGGCTTTCGAGAAGGAAGCTCTGGCGTGGCATTTGCGCAGGATGACGGGACTTCAATGGAAAGAACTCGACAAGGATGCGCTTCTGAAACGGGAACCAGGCCTCGACGGACACTATACGTTCGGCGTTGTGGCAGAAAACGGCGCCCATTGCGTCGATCCCCAAACCTACATCACCCGTATCGCCGAAACTGCGGTCAAACGCGGCCTGCACATCGTCAGGGCCAGGGCAAACGCACTGAAGTTTGATGGAGATCGGCTGCGCGGCGTAGAGACAACCGATGGGATGATCGAATGTGATCAGGCCGTGGTTGCTGCCGGCGCCTGGTCCAAGACCCTTGCAAGACAGGCCGGTGACAAGGTGCCTCTTGAGAGCGAAAGAGGGTATCACGGCGTGATTTTTCTTGCTGATGGCGGACCGCAACATCCGGTCATGCCAAGCGATGGCAAGATGGCCAATACGCCCACGCTGAAGGGCCTGCGCCTTTCCGGCCAGGTTGAACTGGCGTCCGTCGACACGCCGCCAAACTGGCGACGCGTCGAGATCCTGCTCAATCACGCGCGCAAGACCTACCCCGCATTGGCCACGATGCGTGACATCTCGGTAGACAAGTGGATGGGCCACCGCCCGTCTACTCCCGATGGCCTGCCCGTCATCGGTCGCTCCTCGCGCTCCCCGGATGTTTTCTACGCCTTTGGCCACGGACATGTCGGCTTTGCGACTGGCCCGATTACCGGCCGCATCGTCGCTGAACAGCTCTCCGGTAAACCCCAGGGCGACGAGATAGGTTGCTATTCGCCGCGTCGATTCAGGTTCGCCGGAAAGAATGCATGAGCGTCATCGCGGATCACATCTTGCGATGAAAGTTGTCCAACCTCGGATTCACAAACAAAAGGAGATCGCTGTGCGCGGCGCGGATATTCTAGTGGACATGCTGATCGGTTATGGCGTCGAAGTCATCTTCGGCGTGCCAGGTGACACCAACGTCCCTCTTTATGAAGCTTTGCAGGAGCGGGAAGGCAAAATTCGTCACGTTATGGCCCGCGATGAGCGGTCTGCCGGCTACATGGCCGATGCTTACGGTCGGTTCACCAGAAAACCCGGCGTTTTCGAATGCCCATCGGGTGCCGGCGCCATGTATTCGCTGCCGCCCGTGGCTGAATCCAATTCGTCGTCCGTGCCGGTCATCTTGCTGACCATCGACATTCCTCTTCCGGGTGAAGGACGCGGCGTTCTGACAGAACTCGATTGCGCGCGCCTGTTCGATCCGATCACGAAGATGTCTGTTCAGGTGAAGTCGGCGGAAAAGCTGCCAGAGATCATTCGCCGAGCATTTCGCGTTGCCTGTTCGGGTAAACCCGGCGCAGTCCACCTGCAAATCCCTGAGGACATGCTGCTGGCGAATGTCGATCCCGCCAGGATCTCGCTCCATGTTGAAACGGAATGCAAGCAGTTCCCCGCCTACCCTACCCTGCCATCACCAGACAAGCTGGACACGCTGATGTCGTTGCTGACAACTAGCCGTCGACCGCTGATTGTCTCAGGCGGCGGCGTGAACCGATCCTGCGCGGGTCCCGAAGTGACCGCACTCGCAGAATGCCTCAACATTCCCGTCTGCACGACCATGACTGGACAGGGCACAATGCCGGACGATCATCGCCTGGCAGTCGGCGTTATCGGCGACAACGGATTTCATCCTCATGCCAATTGGGCGCTGGAGCACGCCGACTTCGTTCTCTTCGTTGGTTCGAAAATGGGCTCTGTCGTTACCATCGGCTGGACCTTCCCCAAGATCACCCTGAACAAGCGCGTCGCCCAGATCGATATCGATCCGGAAATCATGGCCAACAACTACGAGAACGTCGTCTCCGTCCAAGGCGATGCGCGCCTCGTACTTGAGCGCCTGATCGCAATGGCTCCAACCGATGCCGATCATGGTCGGACCCAGGAATGGGTTGATGAACTGAATGATCTTCGTGCAAATTTCTGGGACAATGCCGAAAGCCTTTTAAGCTCTGAAGCTTCACCGCTCAGACCAGAGCGTGCAGTTCGCTGCTTCAATGAAGCGTTAGAGGCCTATGGGAAGCCCGCCCATATCTATTCGGACGCGGGAACACCTACGCCACATATGACCCGTTTCCTGAAACTCACCGACGCTCGGACACGGATCGCAATTCCCCGTGCATTCGGCGGCCTTGGCTCGGCTTTACCGGCAACCGTCGGCGCATGGTTCGCCGACAAGGAACGCCGCCCGATCGGTATGTTTGGCGACGGCTCGTTCGGGATGACTGTCGGCGAACTGGAAACACTGGTTCGGTTGCAGGTGCCAGCCATCCTGTTGCTGTTCAACAACGGCACGTTCGGGTGGATCAAGGGACTGCATCGGCTGAAAGGCCATAACCAGTGCTTCGGTGTCGACTTCATGCCACCACGCGGGCAGGCAATCGCGGAGGCTTTCGACGTCAAGGCCTGGACGGCGACGAATTCAACTGAGCTTGACGCCGCACTCTCCGAAGCATTCGCCTATAGGAACGGCCCCTGCCTGATCGACATCCACGTGGAATCGATCGCCGATCGTGTGCCGCCAGTCTATTCCTGGCTGACGAAACGCGGCAAAGATCCACTCAGCATCGAGGCCGAGGAGGTCCGTTATTTCTGACGTTTGACGCGTCCGAGGAGGCCGTGCAGCAGCCGGTCCTCCATCGCGGTTCCAGGTCTCGTCAGGACTTGTAAAAAATGGCAATCGAGACACTGGCTTGCTGCCGAGCCAACGGCTAAGACACGCCTCAAATAGATCTTTATAAAGACGTTGAGACGATGTCGAACACAACGAATACCAACCCACTTGTCGGCATCGCCCTTGCCTCTGGTGGATATGCATGTTTTGCAGCCCAGGATGCCATCGTTAAGTGGTTGGTGGCCGACTACGAGGTTCCGCAAATCCTGTTCATGCGTAGCCTCGTCATCGCCCTGATTGCGGGCTTTCTCGCACAATATTATCGGCACCCATCGATCATGAAGAGCCAGTACCGTGGCACGGTGGTCGTGCGCGCCATGCTGATGCTGACGGCATGGCTTCTCTTCTATAATTCCGCACGGCATCTCGGGCTTGCCGAACTGACTACGCTTTATTTCTCTGCACCGATCATCGTGGTTTTTCTTTCAATTCTGGTTTTGAAAGAAAAGGTTGGCGCTGGCAGATGGATCGCGTGCCTCGGTGGATTTGCAGGGGTTCTGATTGCGGCCAATCCCACCCATTCGCCGAGCTTGATCCCGGCTGCACTGTGTGTGGTTGCCGGTTTCTGCTGGGCATGGAGCACAATTTTGATCCGCCTGGTGAGCAGAACCGAAACCACCCTGACACAGATGTGGACGACAAGTTTGCTGTTTGCGATCGCCTGTGCCTTGTCCTTGCCATGGCTGTGGAAAACGCCTGACCTGATGGGATGGGCCTTGATGATCGGATTGGGCCTGATCGCAACGGTCGGCCAGTATCTCCTTTACGAGGGCTTTCGGCATGCTCCTGCCTCGGCACTCGCACCTACCGAATATACCGGCCTGATCTGGGCTTTCGTTTATGGGTATGCAATCTGGTCCGAAATCCCCTCTACCAGTGTATTTGCCGGAGCGCTTCTGATTGTCAGCTCAAGCCTTTTCCTTGTTGTCTGGGAAAGCCGTGCAGGAAAATCGGCTCCAAAACAGTCGTGTCCTTCGTAGCAAACTGCCCACGCGCCTGATCAGGCGAAAAAAGCGGAAAGCGTCCAAGCAGCGTTTAAGCCCCAGCGTGAGGTCCATGCGTTCGCCGAACAAAGCACGTCGCTAAAAGATGAAATCCGACAGGCATCAAATGGTGCGATTTTCGCGACCTCGGTCCGGATCTTGGAACAGGGGAATTGCGTGAAGTTTCACGATGCACCATAAAGAGCCGCAATGACCGAACGCCCGGAGACCATATGACGTCCTCGAACTCCCAAGTCTCCGGCACTCGGTCTGAGACCAGAAAGTTTCTCGTTTTACTCCTCGGCTCCATTGGTGTCGTCTACGGAGATATCGGCACAAGCCCACTTTACGCGTTCAGGGAATCGCTGCGCCCTTTTACGGCAAACGGTGTTCAGCATGAGCACGTTGTCGGCCTGATCTCCCTCATGATCTGGACGCTGACAATCATCGTCACATTCAAATACGTGCTATTCTTGTTGCGTGCAGATAATGATGGTGAAGGTGGCACGCTATCGCTTCTCGCGCTTCTGATGAAGAAGACAGGAAGCTACATGCCCGTGCTGTTCTTCGCTGGCCTGGTCGGATCTGCTCTCTTCATCGGTGACGCGATGATCACTCCCGCCCTTTCCGTGATGTCGGCTTTGGAGGGAATGAAGCTGGTTACACCGGCTTTCTCTGACTATGTTCTACCGTTGTCAGCACTCATAATGGTTGGACTGTTTGCGGTTCAGTCGAAAGGCACCGGGGCGGTTGCAAAGTTCTTCGGTCCGATTACCGTCGTTTGGTTTCTGGCAATGGCCTGGGGCGGCCTTATCCATATCGGCGACGACTGGACAATCCTCGAAGCGCTCAATCCGATCAATGCGCTTTGGTTCATTACGCACGCGGGCTGGGCCGGGCTCATCGTTCTTGGAGCAGTGTTTCTGACTGTTACGGGCGCGGAGGCTCTTTATGCCGATCTAGGTCATTTCGGGCGCAAACCCATCAGCGCAGCCTGGTTCATCCTTGTGTTTCCAGCTCTTGCCCTTAACTATCTCGGTCAGGGCGCGCTTGTCCTCAGCACCCCTGCGGCAATCGAAAATCCGTTCTACCTGCTCTACCCAGAGTGGGCGCTGCTTCCGATGGTGATCCTGGCGACGATGGCGACTGTGATCGCAAGTCAGGCCGTTATAACGGGCGCATTCTCCCTTGCTCGCCAGGCCGTTCACCTTGGTTTCCTGCCGAAGCTCATGATCCGCTTCACATCCGAGACGAACACTGGGCAGATCTACGTGCCGGCTGTTAACATGGTTCTATTCATCGGCGTGCTGGTCCTGATCTTCTCGTTCGGGGATTCGGAATCGCTTGCAACCGCCTACGGCATCTCGGTAACGGGAGCGATGGTCGTCACAACGCTGATGGCTTTCCAGTTTCTTCGTTCCGTCAGAGGCAGATCTGCCTTCACTGCAGCAATCCTGCTTGCGCCCCTCTTTGCGATCGAAGCGGTTTTCCTTGCCGCAAACCTCCTCAAGGTTCACGATGGCGGCTGGGTGCCCCTGGCTCTGGCAGGTGTCATCATCCTTGTCATGTGGACATGGACAAAAGGGTCTCGTTATCTCAGAGAAAAGATTGCACGAAACGACATCCCGCTCGACACCTTTATCACGTCGCTTGAAGGCTCCATCAATCGTGGTTCGCGCAATGCGCCTGTCTTGGTACCCGGCACTGCCGTGTTCCTGACAAGTGTCCCGGACAAAGCGCCGGGTGTTCTTCTCCACAACCTCAAGCACAACCACGTCCTTCATGAACAGAATGTGATCCTGACGATCTGGACGCATGACAAGCCTTACATCTCAAACTCAGAACGCGTAGAAATCACCCGAATTTCAAAGCATTTCATGCGCCTCGACATGAATTTCGGCTTCATGGACGATCCGAACGTCGTCAAGGCGCTGCCGCTTTGCAAGAAAAAAGGTTTCAAGTTCGAGATCATGCAGACCTCGTTCTATCTCGGCCGCCGCAATCTCATCGCGACACCGAATACGGGTCTGCCGTGGTGGCAGGAAGACCTCTATATTGCGCTGGCCGGTATCGGGATTGATCCGTCCGCCTACTTCAACCTTCCACCAAACCGCGTTATTGAGTTGGGCGAACAGGTGGCGATCTAGTGTCTTCGAAGGCGACCAGCCTGGCTTTGATAAAGACTGCTTGAGACAAAAGAGCCTCATTGCACTCTGGTGTTGCACTGCACATATGAAGCAGCATGACCTCAGAGACCATCGCCGACGCAAGGCTGACCAAAAAAGCGCTTCTACTCGTCAATCCCCACTCCAGACGTGGACGGGAGGGGCTTGCCCAGGCACGACATCACCTTGTAGAGGCGGGTATCGGCATCGTTGAGCCCTCGCAAGATTTGTCATCAGCGTCAGACCTCATCGTCCGCCATCGCGACACTGTAGACCTCGTCATCGTTGGCGGTGGTGATGGCAGCCTGAACAATGCTGCTCCCGGATTGCTGGAGGCCGGGCTTCCCTTGGGCGTCTTGCCACTTGGTACGGCCAACGATTTTGCTCGAACCATGGGCATCCCGCAGGATCTTCGAATGGCCGCAGCCGTTATTGCAGCAGGTCAGACGACCGCGGTCGACCTTGGCACCGCCAATGGGCACGCGTTCTTCAACGTCGCCAGCATCGGTTTCAGCGCCGATCTCGCAGCCTCGCTGACCCAACAGGCGAAAAAGCGATGGGGTAAACTGGGATATGGCCTCGTCGCAGCGCGACTGCTTGCAAATTCACGGCTTTTTACTGCCCATCTCGACCACGACGGGAATACAGAGAAGCTCAGGACCCTACAGGTTTCTGTAGGAAATGGTCGCTTCTACGGTGGCGGGATGGCCGTTCATGCGGATGCCACGGCAACGGACGGAATGCTCGATTTCTACAGTTTAGAAGTCGATCATTGGTGGCGTCTGCTTGGATTGTTACCGGCAATCCGCCGCGGAACGCACGGAGATTGGGATGATGTTCGCGCCTTTTCGACCAAAGCTCTGACGATAGAGACAAGCAAACCGCGCCCGGTAAATCTGGACGGCGAACTCAAGACGCAAACCCCGGTCCAGTTTGCGATCATCGAGAAAGCGCTCAAGGTATTTATACCGTAGCCCTACTGCCATCGTACATTCAGAGACAAGCTTGGAACAAGGGACGCCGTGTCTTAGTCTCTCTGCTCTTGTCGTGCCTGATCGGATCGGATTTTTATGACCATCGTTGCCTCCTACCTCTACCGAAACGGCAAACGCGCCGAGGAAGTCCCACTTGCCAACGAACCCTTTGCCACAACAGACGGAGAATTCGTGTGGATAGGACTGACCGATCCAACCAGTGAGGAAATGGCCTGTCTGCAGACGATGTTCGGCCTGCATTCGCTGGCGGTTGAAGATGCGATCAATGGCAAGCAGGTGCCTAAAGTGGATGTCTATGGAGAGCAACTGTTCGTTGTCGCCAAGACTGCCCACCTGGAAGGTGACAAGATCGCTTATGGAGAGACCTGCATGTTTGTCGGCAGGAACCATCTGATCTCGGTCAGACACGGTTCGGCGCGATCCCACAAGGAAC
The DNA here is from genome assembly GCA_025559845.1 of Agrobacterium tumefaciens. Lineage (NCBI taxonomy): Bacteria > Pseudomonadati > Pseudomonadota > Alphaproteobacteria > Hyphomicrobiales > Rhizobiaceae > Agrobacterium > Agrobacterium tumefaciens. Next base: position 1,914,174 of record CP048470.1, on the reverse strand, counting down.
TGCGCCATCAGCTTGAGCAGTCGCCGAAGCTCTTGGTCCATGGACCCGACTACGTGCTGCACGGCATCCTCGACTTCATTGTCGACGGCTATCTTCCGATGGTCGAGACGCTGGAGGACAAGGTGCTCGACATGGAAAGGCACGTCCTTGTCTCCTTCCTGCAACCTGAGCAGATCAGGCGAATTTTCCGCATGCGCAGACAGGTGATCAAGTTCCAGCGCATCCTTGGCCCTATGGCCGAAGTGGTGGGCAAGCTGTCACATCTGGAACTACCCTGTGTCGACGACAATGCCAGACCGTTCTTCAAGGATGTCTATGACCATGTTCGTCGCGTCGAAAACCTCGTTGGCGGCCTGCGTGACATCATGACATCCGTTTTCGAGGCTTCGAACCTTCTGGAGCAGCAGCGCCAGGGAGCGATAACGAGACAGCTCGCGGCCTGGGCAGCAATCCTCGCCGTGCCGACGGCGATCGCCGGGATCTACGGCATGAACTTCGAGCATATGCCGGAACTCAAGAGCGAATATGGGTATCCAGCCGTCATCGGGGTCATCATCACCCTTTGCGCAACCCTCTATTATCGTTTCCGTAAGACAGGCTGGCTTTAAGCCGCGAGTGGCTGCAGAGTGCCACTTCGGCGTCGTTGGACGACGGTGATCTTTGGCTCTTGATCACGATTTTTCCAGACCGGCTGTCAGTACACTCGCCGCATGAACCACCTCATCATGGAATAATCTCGCATAGTGCGTGATGCCTCCGTCCCGGCTATTCGTCAGAATTCCAAGGTCGCGGAAAACCGGTGGGTCTATCAGCTCGACCGAGCACAAAAGAGGATCACCTGGTGGCGGGCAGTTCATGCGGGGAAGCGCACTGACACCCATCTCAGCCTCAACCATGCCGGCAACCGCAGAGTAGTGACCGAACTCCATGACCGTCCGCACCGCGATATTCCGGCTCTTCATCGCTTCATCGACTGCATATCGGGTGCCGCTGCCGGCGTTGGCTCCGATGAAATCGTAGTCGAGAAGCTCTGACCAGCAGACAGCCCCCTTACCCGCAAGTGGATGGTCACGGCGAAAAACTGCCCTGAACGGGTCTGCTATGATCTTGCTGAAATGGACGTCCTTGTCGTCGTGCGGGAGAAAGCTTGCGACGGCGAGATCGAGTTTGCCTTGATGCACCATTTCGAACAACTGGTCAGCGCTTCCATCTCGCACCGAGACGACCACATCGGGATGGTTCGCTCTAAATCGCACGAGCGCTTCAGGAAGGTATTTGACCGCAGCAGAGGCAAGAATGCCGACTTGGAGCGTTTTGTTTGAATCGGCGCGACGGCGTGTGACCTCTATGGCATCACGCAACGCCGGGAGAAGCGGCGCAAGACGTTCCTGCAATCCGGCACCATCGGCAGTCAGACGAACACTTCGGGTGCTGCGCGTGAACAAGGTCACTCCAAGCGAGTTTTCCAGCAGTGCAATATTCTGACTGAGCGCAGGTTGCGACAACCCCATCCGTTCCGATGCGACCCTGAACGAGCGCGCTTGGGCGACTGCCATGAACGCTTCAAGATGCCGGATAGGCGGCAAACTCATTGTTTGGTTTTCCTTATCGATATCTTCGAAATTTCGATTTGTCTTATAGATACGAGCGCCGTAAGTCCTGCGACAAGTCGGCGCAGGGTTTCCTCCCACCCAGCGCGACTGAAATAAGGATTCATTCATGAACAACTCGAACCCTCGGCCGATCAACATGATCGGACGACTTTATCTGGTTTTGCTGGGGCTGGTGATCAGTGCAGCAGGACTATTTTTTGTCACACTCGGCGGCAAGCTCGCACTGCTTGGTGGAAGCTGGTATTTTGTCCTCGCCGGTGCGGCGCTGGTTATTTCGGGTCTTGCGATCATAATAGCGCGACCATTCGGCGCCACGCTCTTCCTCCTGGTTTGGCTTGCCACCCTTCCCTGGTCCGTTTTTGATGCTGGACTAGAGTTCTGGCCGCTTGTTTCTCGCAACTTCGCGCTTTCCATCGGTGCGATCGTGGTGCTGCTGAGCCTGCCTCTGCTGAACAAGGCGAGAGGGAAAGCCGCCTCGAGTGTCGGCTACGTCGCGACGGCGGTTGTCATCGCTCTTGGTTGCGCTGTTGGTGTCTGGGGAATGTTCCAGCCGCATGGTGTCATCCGAAACGAAACGTTGCCTCAGCTGGCGGATGTCTCCCGCCCGGCGGATTGGACGAGCTACGGTGGAAATGACAATCACGACCGTTTTGCTCCGGCTGACCAGATCAATCGTGAGACAGTGGGCAACCTGACGGTCGCTTGGACGGCAAAAACTGGCGATCTTCCTGTCAGCGATGGCGGCGGCGCGGAAGACCAAACCACGCCACTGATGGTTAATGACTCTCTTTACGTCTGCACACCCCATAACAATGTCGTTTCTCTCGACCCCGTAACAGGCGAGAAGAAGTGGGAATTCAAGTCCGGCGTAACGAACGATGACTGGCAGCGTTGCCGCGGTCTCGCTTACTTCGACGCATCGAAGCCCGTTGCCGAACCAACAGCAGCAGGGTCCAGTCCCATCATCCAGGCATCCGCGCCCGCAAACGGGGTTTGCACACGCCGGGTGCTGATGAACTCGACCAAGGGGCAGCTTGTCGCGATCGATGCAGACACCGGACTTGCCTGCGCCGATTTTGGAGCCAACGGCATTGTTGACCTGAACGTCGGCATGGGTCCCGGCGCTGCGACCGGCGATTACTATCCAACGTCAGCACCAACACTTGCCGGCACGACAATCGTTGTGGGTGGCCGCGTCGGTGACAACGTTTCGATTGATATGCCAGGTGGCGTCGTGCGCGGCTTCGACGTGATGACAGGCGCATTGCGCTGGGCCTTCGATCCGGGCGATCCGGGAATGAAGCAATTGCCTGAAGGACAGATCTGGACGCGATCGACGCCGAACGTCTGGGCGCCAATGTCGTGGGATGCGGTGTCGAACACGGTATACATGCCGGTTGGCTCCGCAGCCATCGACCTCTGGGGTGTAAAGCGTCGCCCACTTGATCGCCAATATGGCGCGACCATGTTGGCGGTAGATGCAACAACAGGTCTGGAAAAGTGGCGTTACCAGACGGTGCACGACGACCTCTGGGACTTCGACGTCCCGATGCAGCCGACCCTCATCGAGTTCGATGGCCGTCCGGCGATGGTGTTTGGGACAAAGGCAGGGCAAATCTTCGTTCTGGATCGCCTCACGGGCAAGCCTCTGACAAAGGTCGAGGAACGTGCGGTGCCAGCCGGTGATATGCCAGGCGAGACCTATTCTCCGACACAGCCGATTTCCGTCGGCATGCCGCAGATCGGCGCGGATACTCTGACCGAATCGGACATGTGGGGTGCGACGCCTTTCGATCAGCTCGTATGCCGCGTCAAGTTCAAGTCGATGCGCTACACGGGCCTGTTCACACCACCTGGCACTGATGCATCGTTGAACTTGCCGGGCTCGCTCGGCGGCCTCAACTGGGGTGGTGTGTCCTACGACCCGACCAGCAACTATGCCTTCTTCAACGATATGCGCCTCGGTCTCGAAGTGCAGCTCGTCCCCTATGACGGAGATGCGAAGGCCAGCAACGGCGATGAAAACGCGCAAATCACGGCGTCGAGCGCCCAGCCACTCGTCGGCACACCTTACGCAATCACTGCCAAGAACCGCTTCATGTCGCCGCTCGGTATTCCTTGCCAAAAGCCACCTTTTGGAACGATGACTGCCGTGGACATGAAAACCCAGAAGATTGCCTGGCAGATACCAATGGGTACTGTTCAGGACACTGGCCCCCTCGGTATCAAGATGCATGCACCGATACCAATCGGCATGCCGACGATCGGTGGGTCATTGGCGACAAAGGGTGGTCTGGTGTTCTTTGCCGCGACGCAGGATTTCTACCTCCGCGCGATCGACAGCGCGACGGGTGCGGAGGCCTGGAAGGCACGCCTTCCTGTCGGCAGTCAGGGAACGCCGATTAGCTACGTGGCGCGTGATGGCAAGCAATATGTCGTCATTTCCGCCGGAGGAGGTCGCAACTCTCCGGAGCGTGGCGACTACGTGATTGGTTACGCACTTCCTGAAAAGAACTAACAGAACCTCGAGAAGGCCCCGGATTTTTCCGGGGCCTTTTTCATAGAGGCCATAACGGTCATCGACAGGAGGTCGATTTGAACACTGGCTGACATTGGGCAGAGTTTTGCCCACCTGGCATGTTCTGTCGTTTGACCCTGCTTCTACGAGCCGATAGACGAGGATTATCCCGTTCACCGGCAGCAGCGATATAGCGGCCGGACGGAAAACCTTTATGCGAGGCCAGCATGACCGATCTTTTCGATGCAGCACCCCGTCCCGGTTCCATGCCGCTCGCCGCTGAATTGCGCCCCGCGACGCTTGACGATGTCATAGGTCAGGAAAAGGTTCTCGGTGAAGGGACGATGCTTCGTCGCCGCATTGCGGCAGGCCGGCTTGGCAGCATCATTCTCTACGGGCCGCCCGGCCTCGGAAAGACCTCCATTGCCCGCGCCATCGGCAACATGCTCGGAAAGAATTTCAGGCCATTGCATGCGGCACACAACAACGTTGCCGACATCCGCAAAATAGCGGACGAGGCTCGGATGCGCCCGACATTGCTGTTTGCCGACGAGGTGCATCGCTTCAGCGCAACGCAGCAGGATCATCTCCTGGCACTGTGCGAGGAAGGGGTCGCTGATTTCATCGGAGCGACAACCGGCAACCCCTATCATACGCTGACGCCCGCTCTCATCTCCCGTTCCACCATCCTGAAGCTGGAGCCCTTGGCGATCGAGGAGATGGAGGAAGTCTTGCGCCGTGGCCTTGATCATCTCGAAGGTCAGGGCATCACGGTGCAGCTCGCACCAGCACTCCTTCGGCGGATCGCCGGGCGCTCAGGAGGTGATGCGCGACGCGCTCTCACCGTCCTGGAAGGACTTGTCGTTGGCCATCCTTCGGGTAAAGCGGTTCTCATCACGGAAACAATGGTCGACGAGGCTTACGCGGCAGCGCCTGTCAACCACGACCGTTCCGGTGATGCGCACTACGATGTCGTCTCGGCCTTCGTGAAGTCCATGCGTGGCTCCGATCCGGATGCGACACTTTACTGGCTGGCACGACTGGTTCATGGCGGAGAAGACCCACGTTACATCGCGCGCCGTATCATGATCCATGCCTCGGAAGATGTGGGCCTCGCCGACAATACGGCACTTCAAACCGCTGTTGCAGCTCTCCATGCCGTCGAGAAAATCGGCTATCCCGAAGCACAGATCGTGTTGGCGCATGCCGCACTCCACGTGGCGCGCGCACCGAAATCGAATTCGGCTTGCCGGGGTATTTCGCTGGCACTCGCCCATGTGGCCAATGAAGCACCGTCAGCAGTGCCTATGCATCTGCGAGACGCGCACTATAAGGGTGCTGCCGCACTCGGCCATGTCGGATATGCCTTCCCGCACGACGATCTGCGCGGCTGGAGTGATCAGGACTATGCCCCGGACGTGCCGCGCGGCGCCTTCTATCAAAGCGATGCACGCGATGCCGCAACTTTCGAACGGAGAGCGGACCAACACTGGGATCAGGTAACCGGTCACGCCACCCCGCGCCGTTTCGAAGACAAACGCTGATTACCAGCCGCAAGCCGTCCGAGAGATGAATGCCTTCGACTTTCGATTCTCAGGGACGAATGTTGTCCTGATTTGCAACGATGGAGCTGGTTTTGCATTGGAGGCGAAGCTGCTCGTTATTCTTCGTGTCATTGCTGAAGGCATCCAGAGACTTGTAGACGCGGATTTCGGCTTCACGGATCTTTCCGTCAAGCTTCTTATCTTCTGTCACGAAGAACGAATAAACGTAGTTCTTGTTTGCCAAGCCGACGCCCATTGCGAGGTCGGTCGGATGACCTGATACAGTGTCTTTCGTCGAAAAATAGTAGCCATCCGCTTCAAAATAGAGCTCGGCCGGCTTCGTTCCGACCACGTAAGTATAATAATGGCTTTTGAGGCTCTTATGGCTTTCAGGATCGGCGATTTCGCAGAACTCCGCACGCGCACTCGATCCCGCTATGTCGCAGGCAAACAATGTCTGCCACGGCGGCAGGCAGTTGGCCTTGGCAGCAAACGGGAAAAGAGCCAGGGCAACAGCGAGCAATCGACGTTTCATAATCGGTCCTTTAATTCACTTATGTTGATGGTCCACGGACAAGCGTTGCAGACAACTATGTCCACGCGTAACGGACGATATGGAAAAATACGGGCGCGGCAAAAACCAGGCTGTCCGCCCTGTCCAGCATGCCGCCATGGCCTTCAATCATGTGGCCCCAGTCCTTGACACCCCGGTCACGTTTGATGGCAGAGGCGACGAGCCCTCCGAAAAAGCCCATGACGCAAGAGAGCGCGGCCAAAACGCCGGCTTCGACGGGCGAAAAAGGTGTCAACCAATAGAGGCCCGCACCCATCAGCGACGCACTGGCGATACCACCGATCAGACCTTCCCAGGTCTTGGACGGTGAGACACCCGGAGCGACTTTGTGACGGCCAAAAAGTTTGCCGAAGATGTATTGCAGTACGTCGCTACCCTGCACTGTCGCAATCAGGAAGGCGATCAACAGCAGGCCGCGTCCCTCATTGCCGGGAATGGGCAGGGTCACCAGGGCCGGCACATGGCTGATGCAGTAGACCGCAAGCACGATACCCCATTGCTGCTCGCTGACACGCTCGAGAAACCGGGAGGTATCGCCGCGCATAGCCGTGAGCGCAGGCATGGCAAGGAAACAGTAAACCGGAATGAAGATCGAATAGAGCCCGTACCAGTCGATCCAGATCAGATAATATTGAACCGGAATGATGATCAGGAACATGCCGAGCAGTGTCCAGCGGTCGGCATGGCGGGTATTGGTCAGCGTTACATATTCCCGCAAGGCAGCGAAGGAAACAAAGGCAAAAAGTAGCAAAACACCGCCTGTGCCCATCAGGAAGGCGAAGCTGATGCCCGCCACCATGATCCACCATGCCTTGATGCGTGCATTGAGATTGACCAGTGTCGACGGCAAGGGTTTGGGGCTTCGCCATGACAGCACACCGGCAATGACACTCGCCGTCAACAAGATACCGACAAGCCCGAAAAAGAGGCGCGTAGTGTCTTCGGTCATCGGCTGTTTCCATCCTTTCGGGGTGCAAGCGCAAGAAGCGACTGCCGGGCGCGATCAAGAAAATCCTTGCGGTCCTCGCCCTCTTGAAGCGTCACAGGCGCACCAAAAACCACCCGGCACAGGAGTGGTATCGGCAATAGAGAGCCCTTGGGTAAAACGCGGGACATATTCTCGATCCAGCAGGGAACGAGTTCGACATCCGGTCGGGCCGCGGCGAGGTTATAGAGGCCGGAACGAAACCGGAGCAACGGTTCCTCCGTCATGTTGCGCGTGCCTTCGGGAAAGAAGATCAGCGATTGACCGGAATCGAGCGCGCCAAGCATGACCTGCATCGGATCGGCCGTACGCTCTACCCAATTGCGCTCGACAAGAACCGTTTGCAGCAGCCTGCGGGAAATGAATTGGCGGACACGGCCAGATCCCCAATAATCCGCCCCGGCGACGGCCGCCGTCCGGCTGCGCTCAGCCGGGATCAGGCACGTCGAGACAAGAATGAAATCGCCGTGGCTTGCGTGATTGGCGTAGTAGATCCGCTGGCGTCCATTCGGTGGCGATCCGGCCCAAATAGGCCGCACACCCGTCACCCCCCGAGCAAGGACGGCGAGTACGGAACCGGAAACGATCTGAAGCAGAGAGGCGTGGCCCATCAAGGTCGTCCTCCATCCATCGCATCAAGCAGAAGAACTGCGTAGAGCAGGATGCCAATGGAAAGGGCCGACCATTGCAGGAGAACAAGCCGACGGCATCCGGACACACGTTGAGACAGGGGCGCCGGAACCGTTGGTTTTGGTCGAAGTCCCATGCGTGCCAGCACATCGTCAATCGCCATCAGACCAACCTCTTCACTGTCGTATGATGCAGCCATTCGAAACAGCAATGCGTCAAACAGGAGGTGAGCAGCGAGCGCGAGAGGAACAAGGCAGAACGCAAGCAGCAACCACCATCCCAGTGCGGCCGTAAACCCGTATGCGCCGGCTGTTACTGGGGCGACAGCCAGAAGAAAAAGCGCCAGAAGCCCCCCGCCTATGCCGTTTCGCCGCAGGTTCCGGGCCACTCCTGCCGCTTCTGTTGTCCAATCCTTCATCGCGCCGCCTCATCAATCGCCGCAAAGATCGTCGACTTCAGGTGAACCGGTCGGCCAAGCGCCTTGAGCTGTACGGCCGCCGCAGCCGCGTCGGCCGCACGCCCGGAACGCACAAGCCAGCAAGCGGCGACAGCGGCACTCCGCTGAAAGCCGAGTGCGCAGCAAATCAGAACCCGCCCGCGCACACGACCGTCATCGATCGCGAGCGCTCCCTCGCGAATACTTGCTCCAGTAAGTGGCATCAGGTCCAGCGACGGGATCGCGCGCCAATCAATGCGCTCTTCGCCAGGCGCCAGAAATTCCGCAGTCATGTCGACCACTGCGGTATAGGGGGCGAGCTCACCCCGGTTCGGAACACGTCCGAGAAAAACGCCACCACCGATGTCGATCGCGGCCGGAAGGCTCCGTGTCCACCACCAGCGGTTTACCCGTGCACCAAATCGATAGGGCCAGAGCAACCAAAGGCTTGCAAGGCTCGCAGTCCCGTCCTGCTGCTTCTGGAATATCTGCGGCCCTGCGCCAGCGTAACCGATCGCAACGAGCAGAAAAGCCAGGCTCGGCCAGAGCCACAAAAGCCCTGCACCGTTGCTAGTCACCGAGATGACAGCAAACAGCAGGAAAGCCCCGGCGACAACACCATAGGCGAACGCCAGCCGCCGTGCCTTTCGGTCGGTCGTGAGGGTAAAGCCCGAAAGCGGCGACGCGTTAGCGACAGGGAAAAGCCAAAGCGCAAACAGTCCAAGCAGCGCACCGGTGGGAATGTCGATAATGTGATGTTGCCAGGTGGTAAGCACCGATATCCCGATCAGCAGGCTCCACGCATGCCAGGTCGCCCGCCAAACGCCCGTCAGCCGCCTGCGCCAATGATCCCAGATGATCACCAGCAGGGCGATGTGCAGCGAAGGCGCCTGGTTGAACGGCTTGTCGAAACCACCAAGGACATCGAACATGAAACCCGGAAGACCATGAGTTTCCGGTCGAACGGAAATGGCCTGCAGGGGAAATGCGAGGAAGCAAGCGATGGCGATGATCTGCGCCGTCAGATAACGGCGCACCAGGCGGGTCACATCGTCCGACGTCTCGTTGACAAAGAGAGACAGCGCATAAAAGGCGTTGATCGACCAATAGGGAATGATCGTCCAGGCAAAGAATGGAATGTTCTTTTCCCAGGCGAAAGCAAGGTTAGGAACATGCTCTCTCAGCGATGCCAGCCAGTTTGCCACGCCATAGGTGAGATAGAAGAAAGGTGCGAGAAACAGGAGCCAGAGCACGGCCGCTCGAACGACAGCGCCTCGCGTGCCCGCCGGAACGGATGTCATTCCCTCCCCCATGTTTACCTCAGATGCGTTCCGCCAGCGACACGGTGAAGATGCCCCACTTGTCGATGCGCTGTTCGATCTTACGGAAGCCCGCAGCGGCGACAAGCTGGTCCATTTCCTGCTGAGTGCGCCGACGCATGATCCAGGCTTCGCCGCCACGGTGAGAAGTCAGCGCCCGGGCGATCATCTCGAGTTGCGGATGCCAGGGCTGGCCGGTGTAGATTAGCAGTGAGCCTGGCTCCAATCCTTGGGCAAGCCCGCGAAGGGACGCCTCGATCATGGCGTTATCGGGAAAAAGCTCATAGAGCCCAGAGACGACGGCGAGCGTCGGCCTTGGCTCGACCGACGCCAATCCGGCTGTATCGAAAGCATCGGCGCGTTGAAACGTCGCGATATCCTTCAGGCCGCGCTCAGCGATCAGTGCGTTACCTTTGTCGACATTGATCGGCGAATAATCCTGCAATCGGATGTTCTCCGGCCTCACATCCGATTTTGCTACGGCATCAAGAATATAGCGCCCATGACCGGCGGCAATGTCGAGAACACGCAATGGCTTGCCTGCAGCGCGGAGACGGCCAAATGCCACGCCGATCAGGTCCTCCAGATGTATTTTTCGCTGCCGAATACCGCGCCAGCCGATCGCATCGAGAAACTGGCGGTCGATCAGCCGACCGCCAGGACCAAGCCCGCGGGCGTCGTCTTCATAAACATAATCAAGTGTCGAGCCGGAATCGAAGCCCGTTCGCACGCCCGTCCGGATGCCGTTGGAAAAGAGACCGCCAAACCGGATAGAGGCCCGCGTCAGAGCCCAATAGACCCCACGTGGCGAGGTGATCGACAACGGCGTTGCCAAGCGGTCGGCTTCGTCACGGCTATAACCGGCAACATGCGCTTGCCTGAGATCGGCGACAACTGGAGACTCGTCGAAACGTGCTGCGATGAATGCACGGACTTTGTCCAATGCCTTTGCCCGATCCCGCTCGCCCAGCGTATCGTGATAAAAACCAGGCAGCACGTGGCGTTCCTTGATCGTACTTCCGAGGTTTTCGAAGAAACGATGTTGAGGCTGATGTCGCACGACGAAATCGCTGCCGGAAATCAGCAACTGTGTCGGCACGGTGATCGCCCGGGCATCCGCGACAACCCTGTCGGCGGCCTCGTAGAGTTCCAGAAGGATGTTGGACGCAATGGGCCGGGTGATGAGCGGATCACTCTCGAACGACGCAATGCGCTCGGGATCATGTGTCAGGAAACGCGCCTTGACGTAAGAATTGACGAAAAAAGTGCCCTTGAGCTTTTGCCAGAGGGCAATGCCCTCCTTGGCGAAGGGCACATAAAGCTTGACGTCAAAAGCCGGAGAGGCCAGCACCAAAGCGCGGATGTCCGGAGCGTAATCATGCACCCAGGTTGCGGCAAGCACGGCACCGACACTCTGAGCCACCACTGCAACCTGGTCCATGGCGAAACCACCGGTCTCGCGAATATGGCGGACGAAGCAATCGAGATCGCGCACCGAATGTGCAAATGACGGTGAGTAGCCGCGTTCGCCGGGAGAACGACCGTTTCCGCGTGCATCCCAGGCGTAGAAGGCGAAATCATCGAGGCCGAGTTCTTCCGCGATATGCGCGACCCTGCCGCCGTGCTCGTGACCACGATGCAGAAGCACGATCGCACCCTTCGCTGTGCCGGATCGGGCCGGCCAGGTACGGTAGAAAAGTTCCACACCGTCATGGCTCGCAAACACGGATTCGATCATGCCATTGTCACTCCCATTGACTTGCGTTGTACTCTATACAGACGAGTTCCCACCTTTGCAGTTGATTTCCTCAACTTGCGTCTGCATTTGTGAAAGCAATCAACCGGATTCGAACTGACATGTCGATCTACAAACTGAAATCGTCTTTCCAGGCCCTCTTGCGCCCGATGGTTGGACGACTGGCCGCAATCGGAGTGACCGCCAATCAGGTGACGCTGGCTGCGGCATTCATTTCGATCGCGATTGGAGCCTTGCTGATCGTCCAGCCCGAACCGGGGCTATTTGCACTTGTACCACTCTGGATGTTTTTGCGCATGGCGTTCAACGCCGTCGATGGAATGCTCGCGCGTGAGCATGGCCAGCAATCTGCACTTGGCGGTTATCTGAACGAAATAACCGATGTGGTCTCGGATGCTGCACTCTACATACCCTTCGCCTTGGTTGCCCCGTTTTCACTGCCATGGATTGCCATCATTATCTTCCTGGCGACGCTGACGGAATTTGCCGGCGTCCTTGGCATTGCACATGGCAAGGGCCGCAACTACGAAGGACCGATGGGCAAAAGCGACCGCGCCGCCCTTTTCGGCGCCCTTGGTGCTCTCGTTGCAATGTTCGATACCCTGCCCGACTGGACGTGGCATCTGCAGCCTATGGCATGCGTCCTGTTGATCTGGACAGTCGTCAACCGTGTGCGGATGGGCCTACGCGATCCGGACTGATCAGTCCGACATCGCGGACCTCAAGCATCGCGGCAGCAGCTTCAAATTCAGTCAAGCTCCGCAAGATCGGCAATCGAGAACCGGTCGAGATAGGTCCAAGCAGCGCGATCGGCGCCTGCGATGATCTTGTGGAAATCCAGCACGCCGTCCTGAGGCAAGCTGTCTTCATCGGGTTGCCGCGACGCTGCAGTCTGTAACTGAAAACGTGATAAAATATCCCCGAGCAGTATGTTTCCCGCCGGTCGGGAAAGGTCCAGTCCGCCGTTGCGGCCACGCTTCGTTTCCAGAAAACCCTCTGTAACGAGTTTCAAAGCAACTTGCGCGGCAAACTCTTTCGAGGTGTTTGCAGCGTCTGCTGCTTCAGCTGTTTTAACGCGACCGCCATTCGACCGTGCACAGGCGATCAGGATAAAAATCGCCACCACTGTCTCACGCTTCAAATGCATGTGGTCTTTTCTCTCTGACCCTGAATGCGTTGTGTCGGAATCATTTCTTTCTACCGAATGGCAGGCTCTGCAACCGGTCGGTCCTCACCTGCGTCCCTCGCGCACGAGCAGCCAGAGGAAATAGATGCCGCCGATGCTGACGGTCATGACGCCGACCGGCAGCTGAACCCCGAAGGCGTGCTGGGCAGCCCAGTCGGCCGAAAGCAGAAGCAGTGCTCCCATCAGCGCCGATGGCGCAAGTGCCGTCCCGGCCGAGCGTGTCAGCCGGCGGGCGATCTGCGGTGCGGCAAGTGCGATGAAGGAGATCGGTCCGGCCGCAGCCGTGACGGTTGCCGTCAACGCCACCCCCAGCACCATCATCAACAACCGGGTCCGGTTGACATTGATCCCCGAGGCACGCGCCATGTCATCACCCATCTCCATCTGCCTGAGAGCGCGGGAGAGCAGGCTGACCATCGGGATGATCACGGCAAGGACGACGGTGGCCGGAAGCAATTGCTCGATGCCAAGACCGTTGAGAGACCCTGCCCCCCAGACCGCAGCCGACATCGCTACCTGCAGATCCGCCTCACGGATCATCCAGGCATTGAAGGCTGAGAGCATGGCGGCAACACCGATCCCGACAATGATCAGCCGAAAGCCCTGAACGCCACGACGCCAGGCGAGCAGATAGACTGCCGATGCCGTGACAATGCCGCCGATCAGGGCACCGGCGGCAATGGCATAATAACCGCCTGCCAATAGCAGGATCACCACCAGTGCACCGCTATAGGAACCGGCCGCAAAACCGATGATGTCGGGCGAGCCGAGCGGATTGCGGGTCAGCGACTGGAAGATCGCCCCGCTCATGCCGAGTGCTGCCCCAAGCAGAATGGCCATCGCCACCCGTGGCAACCGCCATTCGACCACGATCATCCGGATCATCTCCCGATCGGCATCGGTGGTGGCGGTGACGTTGGTGTTTGGATCACCATGGCCGAGCATTGCCTGCAGCGCATCGAAGACGCCGATCTCATAGGTTCCGCTGACCAGCGAGATCAGAGCGATCGTCAGGGTGAGCAACACCAGAACAATGGATACGGTCGCCAGGCGGGGATCGATGCGGAGCGAAAGGCGTTCGCCGAGCAGACGGATCACCGGCCGATAACCGTGATCTTGACGGTCATGGCTGCGGTTTCCATCGGCAGGATTTGCTGGAAACCCTGTCATAGACCGCTTGCCTTGCTGCGGCGGGCGAGCGCAATCAGCACCGGCGCCCCGACAAAGGCGGTGACAATGCCTGCCTCCAGTTCACCGGGGTAAAGCACAAGACGGCCGGCAATGTCGGCGCAAAGGAGCAGGATGGGCGCACCGATCATCGTCAGTCCAATGATCCAGCGCTGATCGGGTCCGCTCAGCCAGCGCACCACATGCGGCACCATCAGTCCGACAAAGGCAATCGGCCCTGCCGCAGCCGTGGCTGCCCCGGCCAGCAGTGTGACGGCGATCACCACCAGAATGCGGGCCCTGACGATATCGGCACCCAGCGTGCGAGCCAGATCATCGCCAAGCGCCACGGCATTGAGCGGCCGCGCGGCCAGAAGTCCAATCGCAAGTCCGCTCAGAATGAACGGGGCGACGGCGTTGACCACGCTGATGTCACGCCCGGCGACCGAGCCGATCGACCACATCCGCAATGCATCGAAGGCCTGTGGGTTCAACAGGGTGATCGATGAGCCGATACCGCCGAGCACGGCGGCAATGGCAACACCCGACAGCACCAGCCGCACCGGTGTCGCACCATCACGGCCGGTTGCCCCCAGCCCATAGACCAGCAGCGTCACCACAATTGCACCGGCAAAGGCGGCAAAGATATAGGCGTCGATCGACTGCCATCCGAATACCCCTACCGCAATCGTCACGAAGAAGGCGGCACCGGCATTGACGCCGAGGATGCCGGGATCAGCGAGCGGGTTGCGGGTAGCGGCCTGGATCAGCGCACCCGAGACACCGAAGGCGGCACCGCACAGCAGGCCAAGCAGCGTGCGCGGCAGACGATAATCATGAATGATAATGTGTTCTGCCAGACCGCTATCATAGGACCACAGCACATCGATCGCTGTCGCAATCGGGATCGGGCGTGCGCCGACCAGCAGGCTGGCAACAGAGACCGCAGCCAGCACGGCAAGACCGATGACCAGCGTACTCCAGCGGATTGCTCTTGCCGTGGCAAGACCGCCTGCCCTCGACATCCCCTGATCCGTGGCCGCGACGGCATTCCTCACACCCGCGCCTGCCCTTCGATCCAGTAGCCGATCGCATCGATGCGGTTCTTGTCGAAACCGAGCGCATCGCGGAAATGTTTGCGGCAATCGGAGACGGTCTTGGCCTCACCGGCGATATAGATATAGCCCGGACCTTCCGGCAGTTCCCTGATCTCGCCAGCAATGCGGGAAAGCTCAGTGTAACCGGTTCGCTCCGGCTTCGGTCCGTGGCAGGCGTGCCAATGGAAGGAAACCTCTGCGGCCGTTTCGATCTGCTGGCGATCGGCCTCGGATGGCACTTCGACATGCACGATTGTTCGCAACCCGGCCGGTAGCTCTTCCAGCACGCGGCCGACGGCGGGAAGCCCGGTAATGTCCGTCAGCATCAACAGCCATTCACTGCCCTTCGGCATCCAGAAGCGCCCCTCGGGATTGCAGATGCCGACCACGTCGCCAACCTTGGCATTGATTGCCCAGGTGGCTGCGACACCGCCCTCATGGACCACGAGGTCAATCGTCATCTCGCAACGCCCCGCATCCCAGCGGCGGATCGTATAAGGACGGTTCGGGCAATGCTTTGAACCGTCAGGCCGTCCCCATTTGCCGTTGTCCATCAGTACCGGCAGCGTGACCGGTGTCTCGGAGTTCGGCTGCAAAGCGAGGCGAACCCATTCGTCAGGGTGACCACTGGTGATCAGCCGCTCACCGCCAGCGACCCTGACGACAACGCGCATCATTGATGGCGACAGGCGGACGACCGATACTGTCTCGGCAAAAAAATAGTCCTCGACGTAGGGATCGTGGTGGTCATGGTCGTGGTCGGCGGCGCCGGAAAGTGCTTTTGCGTTGATCGTCATGTCATTGTCCGTCTGCACGTGCCGCCGCCTCTGCAAGGCGTGGCACAAATCGGGGGAAACCGTAGGGGATGGAAAGAACGCTGAGCGCCGATGTCGACCAGACATCAACAGGGTCCTCGAGCGCCACGTAGGAGCCGCGTTTGACGGCATCGAGCGTATTGAACATCGGTTGAGCCTCGGCCGCTGCACGTGCACCAGGGCCATACCACATGATGAGAATGTCTGCGTCGATGGAAGCAATGTCTTCTATCGGCACTGTGACTGACGTTTCCTCAGGTTTGCTCTTGGAAAGTCCTGTGACGCCTTTGGATGTTTGCATACCGAGTTCCATCAAGGCCGCGATGCGTGGGTCTCTTGGTAGGTACACCACGATCCCATTGCCGCCGGGAAAGAAGGTACCGAACGTGAAGGTCTTGTCTCGGAGTTCGGGATGCGCATTGCCAAGGTCACGCAGGTGTTCGTTTGTGCCCTCGATAAGCGATGCAGCCTCCTCGCTTTTACCGAGCGCTTCACCAATGATGGTCGTCTGCTCCCGCCAGTCTGCACTCCAGGGGCCACTGCGATAGACCACCGTGGGCGCTATTGAGGATAAACGCTTGTACGCCACCTCATCGATCCCCGAATACACGCCCACAATCAGGTCTGGCTTCAAAGCCGCGATCTTTTCGTAGTCGAAATCTCCGCTCAGCAGGGCGGGTGCCTCTCCGGTAAGCTTTTCCTCTACCCAGGGGAACACGCCATTCGGGAAAGCGCCATATCTCGTCATCGCAATCGGCGTCTTGCCGAGCGCTAGAACGACATCCTCGCCACTCCACCCAAGGGTTATAATACGCTTCGCTTCAACGGGAATTAGCGTTTTGGCCAATCTGTGATCAACCACTACCGGAAACGTCTGAGGTTCAGCGGCCTCGGACGATAACGGCGCTACCGCCAGATATGCACAGCAGATTATCAGGAGGCAAAGTGCCCGAAGCGGCTGGAGAGATAAGGTCATTTCTCAACGTCCCATTTGTTGTTTGGCTATGAGCGGGCGCAGCAAATGTAGCTCCACCCGCATTGGGGTTAGAACGTTGCTTTGGCAGTCAACAGGAAGTTGCGTGGCGCACCAAACGAGTTAGATCCTTCGAACCCACCGATGGATTCATAGTACTTGTTGTCGAACACGTTGTTGACATTCAGCTGAAGGTCAAAATTGTCGCTGACCTTGTAACCGATGACAAAATCGACAACTGCAAATGGCTTTTGCACCACCGGCGTTACGCCCAGCATTGGCGAAGTGTCCTTCAAGGAGACAGATGTCATTTCGCTCTGCCAGCGCACCGCTCCGCCGACGCGCCATTTTTCCCACTCACCAGGCAGGTGGTACATCGTTGAGAGCTTGAACTGATGTTGCGGAAGGAATGTATTGTAAAGATCCCCGGCAACGCCGGTGTTCGAATCCTTTGTGACTTCTGCGTGGGTATAAGTATAACCGGCCATGAGGTTCAATCGCGGCAGGATCTCCCCAGATACCTCCACATCGATACCCTTGCTTTCAACCTCACCGACAGCGCGATAGCATTCCCATCCGACGGAGCACGATGAACTTGTAAGAGATTCGGGGAGATTCTCCTGCAGCGTGTAGAACAGGGATACGCCTACATTCAGCCGCTCGTCAAAATAGGTTCCTTTGCCGCCAATTTCGTAATTGGTACCAGTGACAGGATCCAGCCCACCGCCGGACGCGCTGACGTAAGTCGATTGCGGTTTGAAGATGCTCGTGTAACTCGCGTACACCGAATAGGTGTCGTTTAGCTGATAAATCAGGCCAGCATACGGAGTAAAGTGGGCATTTTCCTTGTAGTTTTGCGAGGTTATCCAACCCGCGTCGTCGGTTTGCGTACTGAAGTCATACCAGTCGTAACGCCCCCCGGTGATGAGCTTCAGGTCATCTGTCAGCGAAAAGCGGCCGGTACCGTAGAGCGAGGTTTGCCTGACTTCCTGAGCTCTGGACCACTGGCCCCAGTAACCCAGAATGTCCGGGATGGCGAATGAAGTGGGATCCCACGTATAGGGATTGATTGTGGTCAGATCAAAGCCGCCGGTCGCGGTGTTGTAGGCAGAACCGACATCATACCAATCGCTCGTTCGATGACTCGCGCCGAAAACGAACTCATGTTCGCGACCGAACATTTCGACAGGTCCCGAAGCGTAGGCATCGATGCTGCGTTGATTTCGTTCATAATTATAAACGCCACCGCGTAATGCGTATGTCGTGTTCCCGTCTGCATCATATGTTGGCTCTTGAAGGAACGAGCCCCTCATGTCCATCGTTGTATTCAAAGCACGAGCGGCTAACTTCGCTGACCATCCGTTGTCGAACTCGTGGTCCAGTTCGACGAAACCGCTTACGCTCTCTTTGTCCCAGTAACTCCAGGTGGGCGAAAGGCGGTTTGAGCGAGATATGTCCAGAAACGTGCCATCTGGATTGGTGCCCAACCCATTCCAATCCGCGCCAGGATTGTCTTCACGATTATAGTACCCGCCAACACTCAGTGTGGTGCTGTCGCCGACATCAACTTCAACCGTTCCGTAATATAGCTGACGCTTGCTTTCGTAGTCGCGAATGAAGTTATTCTTGTCCTGAAGACCGGTGACAAAGCGACCACGAATGGTGCCGTCTTCGTTGATCGGACCGCCGACGTCCAGCTCGCCTCGATAGTTTGCCCAACTTCCGATGCTGGTCGTCACGGAGGTCTGGGCAGTGTCGGTTGGACGTTTACGAACAAAATTGAGCGTCCCCGATGGATCGCCTGTGCCGGTTACCAATCCGGTTGCTCCGCGCACAACCTCAACATGGTCGTACATCGACAAAGTACCATCGGTGAATGTATCCGGCTCATAGTTGACCGGGAGTCCATCCATCATGAAATTGTCGATCATGAAGCCGCGAGCGTAATATCGTTGGCGCTCACCGCCCCATTTGCGCAAACTCAAACCCGTCGAATTGCGAACGACGTCTTCCACCGTCGTCATCGCCTGGTCATTCATTTTCTGGCGTGTGATAACCGTAACCGCTTGTGGCGTTTCGTGAACTGCGAGGGGTATTTTCGTAGCTGCACTCATGGCACCAGTGGTATAGGATCCCGTCCCCTCCGTAACAGAGTTTCCAGCACCGACGACCGTGATTGCTTCGAGCATCGTGGTATCCGCACCACCCGCATTCGCACCTTGATCGGACGAACCAACGACGACCGTGGTCGCACTCGTAAATCGGTGAGGCAGACCAGAACCAGCCAGTAGCCTTTCTATCGCCACCTGCGGAGACAACCGCCCTGACACACCTGACGAAGAGATTGAACGAATGGTCGCCGCATTGACGGAAACCTGAATTCCGGCCTGTTGACCGAAAAGGGTCAACGCGTTTTGCAGCGATTGCGGCGGGATGTTGAACTGCTTTTCGACCGTTCTTGCCGATGTGCCTGCAGGCACCTCCTGTGCCATCGAAGCCGACGCCATGAAAAGCGTGCCGAGTGCCGTGCCAACGATCAATGCACCAGCGACCCCTGCCGATGCGACCTTCATTCTCTGCATTACCCCGAACCCTCTCGAATTAGACTTTGAGGGTTCGGCCATCAGCCAGTTTTGCCCTCTCGATTCCAAGGACGAAGCAGCCATGACAAATTTCAGAGAAAAATACTCATATTTTGAAAAAAGTCGAAACACCTACCAGCGCGACACGACAGCAACCCAGGGCGTGACTTCATGAACGCGTGCGCCATGCGCCTGAACGAGCGCATTCAGCGCCTCGACCGGCTGCCTGAGATTGTAGACGCCGGTGACCCTCAATGCGGCCAATTGCCGGTCGGTAGACAGGATTGTTCCTTTGTAGTGGCGCCGAATTTCGTCAATGACCTCGGTGACGGGGCGGTCTTTGACGACAAGCATACCCGTCCGCCATCCGCCAGCCAATTCGGGAGCGTCGTTACCCCTCTCGACCTTGCCATCCCATGTCACGTTGACCCAGTCACCGGCGGCGAGAGGTGTGTTCAGGTTCTCTGCCACCTCTTCGTTCGAAACGGCAACGCGCCCATGATTGACGGAAACATTGACGCCGGTCCCCGAACGTCGGACATTGAAGGCAGTCCCGAGAACTTTCGTTTCGATACTCCCGGTCTCGACCTTGAACGGTCTCGCAGGGTTAGGCGTCACATCAAAATAAGCTTCTCCAGTGAGGAGTGCGATGTTTCGGGATGTCGCGTCGAACGAAACCGATATGGCGCTGTCTGCCCCGAGATAGACCGTGCTACCATCCTCAAGCCGGATTTCGCGTGTCTGGGCTACACCGGTAGCATAATCTGCTGCGAGCCAGAGACTGACAGCCGGCTGCAACACGACAGCGAGACAGATAGCCATGGCGCCGGCAAGCCCTGCCAGAAGATGTCGGCCAGTTGAGCGATTTTTCCGCACTGTCGAGGCCGTTAAAGGTTTTTCCCTGTTTGGGCCGACAGCACCCAAGGTGTCCCAAACATGCCGGCATTCATCCCAGGCGTGGCGATTGTCGGCGCTTGCGGACAGCCAGGATTCAAAACGCGCTTTCAATGCGGCGTCATCTTCATCCTCTTGCAGGGCGATAAGCCAGTGCAGTGCCTCATCCGCGGCGCGGTCTTTTTCCTGCTGCATCCTAGTGGAACCGCCTCTGTCTGAGAGGTGCCGACCAGCCCCTCCTGTATACCCTTATTAACAAGACGAATGAGCCCGCGTTTTTTTCAGATATCATGTCAGCGCTCAATGCTTTCGAAACAGACGTTTGCGGCAATGATCAAGCCCCTCGTAGACAAGCGCATGGGCGAGCGCGACGGAAATCCCGAGTTCAGATGCGATCTCCTTCAGCTTCATACCCTCAAACCGATGCATCTCCAGGGCCTTCCGCGTCCGTTCGGGAAGCTCCGCCATTGCTTCGATAACGATGCGCAAGTCGTCTCGGTCTTCGACGATCTTGTCTTGACGGGGGCGGTCTTCAGCAACGGCTTCATAGTCCGCGCCGTCAACGAAGCGCACCTTCTCGACCGATGAGTGACGAACAATATCGATTGCAAGATTTCGGATGATGCGGCGAAGAAAGCCGATCGGCTCATCGAGTTTTTGCTCTTTTGCAGCAGAACGCAGGCGAATGAATGCCTCCTGCACCACATCCTCCCCGCGCGCCCGGTCTCCTACGATTTTGGCTGCATAGTCGACAAGCTCCGACCGGTGCTGGAGGAAGAGCTGCAAATTTTGGTCGATGTCATTCAACGCGGCAGCCTTGACGATCCGGACAGCATTTATTGACTTTTAAAGTCATGTTTCGCGTCCTAGTCGACTTTCTCGCCATTGGCAACACGAGGTATTTTCACCGGTGGTTTTTGCGTAAAGCGCAAAGCAGATTCACAGGATGGATTTTCCTCAAACCTCTTGGTTTATAGCAAAGCTTGCCACGACCTTCAGCGCACATGCGCGATAACTATTAATCTATAGATTTAGTATATTGGATGGGTACATGGCTCTCAAACTCTCTCGTCGCACCGCCCTTAAAATCGGCGCTGGTGCCGCTCTCGCATCACCCTTCGGCGTCAGTTTTGCTTCGGCACAATCGTCTCAGGACTTCCCCGCCGAACTGCGGCTGGATTGGGGTTTTTATTCGTCCCACACGCTTCTCATCAAGAACAAGGGTTGGCTGGAAGAGGCTTTCAAGGACGTCGGCACCAAGATTACATGGGTGCAATCGCGTGGCAGCAATAACTCGCTGGAGTTCCTGAAAGTCGGCTCGACAGATTTTGCCGGGTCCGCCGCCCTTTCCGCCTTTCTGTCACGCGCCAACGGCGTGCCGCTGAAGGTCATTTATGTCGCAAGCTGGGGTGGCTCTTCGATCATCCAGGTGAAGCCGGATTCCCCGTTGCAGTCGGTTGCCGATCTCAAGGGCAAGACAATCGCGGTAACAAAGGGAACCGCACCCTATTTCACACTGGTGCGCGCATTGGCAAAATCCAACCTGACGATCAACGATCTCAAGGTCGTCAACCTGCAACATCCTGAAGGCTTTGCGGCACTCCAGCAGGGACAGGTCGATGCCTGGGTTGGTATTGATCCGCAGACGGCGCAGGCTGAAATTGCAGGCGATCGCGCAATCTTCAGCGATAAAAGCTGGCGTGAAGGCAGCGTCTTCAGCGTCTCGGAAGAATTCCTCGGTAAATATCCGAAAGCTGTCGAACGCGTACTTGGCGTTTGGGTCGAGACGCAGAAATGGATACGCGAGAACAAGGAGGAATTCATTTCCTTCGTCACGCAGCAGACCGGCAGTGATCCACAGGTCACGAAACTGACGGTAGACCGCCGCGACTGGTCTGATCCGGTCCCCGGTGATGAGCTGCTGGCCTCTATCAAAACAGCGACACCATTGCTCGGTTCCGAGGTTCTTCGCCCAGGCACCAATGTCGATGACGTCCTTGGACAGCTTCTTGATCCGGCACCGGCCAAGAAAGTTCTCGGAGCATGACATTCTCGACCCAGGAATTCAGGGGCGAGGCAAGAAACGAGGCGACAAAAGCGCAATCGTCGGGTCCTCTTTCCCGCTTTGGCAAAAAGCTGCTGTCTCTCGACCTGCGTGGAGCGATCGTGCCTGTTGGCGCGCTCGTTCTGCTCGAGCTCTTTGTAAGAATGGGTTGGGTAAGCCCCTATGTGCTGCCGCCCCCGTCAGATCTCTATACGACCTTCCTGTATCTCGCGGAGGGGCCGCTTTGGACCAACATTGCCGCCAGCGCCTTGCGTGTTTTGATCGGTTTTACTGTGGGCTCACTTCTCGCAATCGTCGTGGGATCGGTGGTGGGACTGTGGTATTCGGCGGAACGGTATCTCGAGCCCAGCTTCCAGGCTCTGCGCGCCGTCCCCAGCCTCGCCTGGGTGCCGCTGCTGATGATCTGGTTCGGTATTGGCGAAACCTCGAAGATCGTCCTGATCGCCAAAAGCGCTTTCTTTCCTGTTTATCTCAGCCTGTTCTCCGGCATCCGCAATGTAGACCGCAAGCTCGTGGAGGTCGGGGAAATGTATCGGCAGCCTCTGCCGGTTCTTGTTTGGCGCATTCTCATTCCCGCATCGCTTCCACATCTCTTCACCGGTCTGCGTTACGGTCTGTCCCTTGCCTGGCTGAGTGTCGTGGCTGCGGAACTGCTCGCCGCCTCCGAAGGCATCGGTTACATGCTCTCGGATGGGCGCGAGCTTTCGCGCCCGGATCTCGTATTGATCGCCATCATCTGTCTGGCCGTGCTTGGCAAAATTTCTGACAGCCTCTTCAAGCTGATCGAGGATCGCTGCCTTTCCTGGCGCGACAGCTATTCGACGTCGATCGGAGGGCGCCCGGCATGAGCCTTCTCGATATCGATGTCCGGGAAAAAGCATTCGGCAAGACCGTCGTGCTGCACGACATTAAATTGAGCCTCGACAACGGCGAGGCTGCGGTGCTGCTGGGTCCGAGTGGCTGCGGAAAAAGCACCCTTCTGCGCATTGCTGCCGGTCTCGACAAACGCTTTTCAGGTCATGTTTCAGTCAGGACTGGTCAGGCTGGCGATAGCTCTTCAGGACCACCTGTTGCCTTCGTGTTTCAGGAGCCGCGACTGATGCCGTGGCTCACCGTGGCACAAAACATTGGTTATGCAGACGGATCGCGTTACGATCGCGCCCGTGTCACTCGCTTGATCGATGATGTCGGTTTGACCGGCCATAGTGAAACCTTGCCAAAGGCACTGTCCGGCGGCATGGCGCAGCGTGTGGCAATCGCCCGGGCGCTCTATACCGAACCGCGTATCCTGCTTCTCGACGAACCTTTCAGCGCCGTCGACGCCTTCACCCGCATGAAACTGCAGGACCTCGTGCTGAAGCTCGTGGAAAAGCGGGGTATTTCCTTCCTGCTGGTGACGCATGACATCGACGAGGCGCTCTATCTCGGCGACCGGATCTACATGATGGGTGCGCGTGACGGTGGCATCCAGCATGATCTGGCAGTTGACGTCGCTCGCCCCCGTGACCGGCGCGCAGCCCGGCTGGCCGAACTCAAAAGCGACGTTCTGACAGCACTTCAGGCAGCCCACGTCATTTGAGCGGGCGGAATTTGCCCGCCAATTTCCCTTCATTCAGCAGATTGATTTAGCAGATGACACAACAGTCGGAATTTCTCTGGTATATTCCCAATCAGGTCGTTGCCGGGCATCGCGGTGAGCCTGTGAAACACGACCACAACAGTCTCGAAACCCTGACCAGCCATGCAAAGGCACTTGAAGATCACGGCTGGAAAGGCGCCTTGCTTGGCGCGGGTTGGGGCAGACCCGACACATTTACCGTGGCGGCCGCACTGGCGGCACGAACGAGCACCTTCGAGCCGTTGATCGCCATTCGTCCAGGTTATTGGCGACCGGCCAATCTCGCCTCATCCATCGCCACGCTCGATCACCTCACCAATGGTCGGGTGCGGATCAACATCGTATCGGGTCAAGACAGCATCTCTGCCTATGGCGACCAGGAGGGTGATCAGGCTGAACGTTATGGCAGGACGCAGGAATTCATGCGGCTCGTCCGGCGGCTCTGGACGGAGGAAAATGTCTCGTTCAAGGGGGAACACTACTGGGTCGACAACTCCACCGTCACTCCTCGGGTGACCCAGAAACCGGGACGGTTGACCCCGAAACTTTATTTCGGCGGCGCATCGGCTGCAGCAGAACGCGTGTCGGCCAGCGAGGCGGATATCCAGCTTTTCTGGGGTGAACCACTTGAAGGTATTGCGGCCCGGATCGACCGGCTGAAAGAGCTGAGCAAAACGCAGGATCGCAATCTGCCACCACTTGAATTCGGACTGCGGATTACAACCTTCGTGCGCGATACAACGGAGCAGGCCTGGACCGAAGCGGAAGCGAAGGTCGCCGAGATGGCTAGGGTCGGCAAGAATGACTGGGTGGATGATCGTCGCCCCCAGGCAGTTGGCCAGCAACGTCTTTTCGACCTGCAGAGCAAGGGCGATGTGCTCGACGAAAATCTCTATACAGCACCAGGAAAATTCGGTGGTGGTGGGGCCGGCACAACGTGGCTGGTTGGTTCCCCGACCGACGTTGCGCGGTCTTTGAAGCGCTATCGCGATCTGGGCATCACGCATTTTGTGTTGTCGGATACCCCGTATCTTCGAGAAATTTCCAGACAGGGCAATCAACTCCTGCCCCTGCTGCGTGAATCCGCATGACCGCAGAAATCCATCGGTCCCTGGCAAATTATCCATCGTTCGGCGGCGACACCACAAGTAGCCAACCACCGGTGATTTTGATCATCGGCGGTGGGTACTCGGGTGCGGCGCTGACAATCCGTTTGCTAGAACAATGGCAAAGACCGCTGCGAGTGGTGATAGCCGAACCGCGATCATCAATCGGCCGGGGTCAAGCCTATAGCACCGAAGAAACCGCCCAACTGATGAACGGTCCTGCCGGGAACTTCTCGATCCATCCGCAGGATCTCGGACATCTGGCACGCTGGGTTGCAAACAGCGCACGCGATGACGGCACAGCACTTGCCGATGGTGAGGCGGAAACGTTGTTCATTCCACGCGGCGAGTTCGGGCGTTATGTTGAAGAGGAACTGCGACAGTCAATCGAGCAAGCTGCCTCGGGAATTGAGGTCGAGCATTGGCAATCCGACGTCATCAAGTTGGATCGCCTCGCCTCCGGCGGTTTGAAGGCGCAATTTGCAGACGGTCGAACACTCGATGCAGATATCGCCGTCCTGGCAACCGGCGTTTTTCCACTTCGCCCCGATTCCGTTCTTGGTGCGCTCTCCAATGACTGGCGACTGACCACACCCTGGCAGTCAAAAAATCTTGATCGCCTGAGCAAAGCGCAGGACATTCTGATCGTCGGCGCAAGCCTCAGCATGGTGGATACGGTCGCCAGTCTTGAAGCCCGTGGTTTTCGCGGGCGATACCATGTCATTTCACGGCGTGGCCACCTCATCGAACCGGTCCGCACAGCGGGTGAGACAATTGATATCGTCGATCCTAACGCTCTGCCGCAAACCACGCGAGCGCTTCTGACGCTGGCGATCAAAGCAAGACGCAGGCTTCTGGCAGAGGGTCGAGACTGGCAGGTTATTCCCTTCAGTCTTCGGCCATTCATATTGCCCATGTGGCTGAAAGCGACGACCACGGAACGGCTGCGTTTCGTGCGCCATCTGCGCGCATTGTGGGATGTCACCGCGCATCGCGCCGCGCCGCCGTCTTACGCTGCGGTCGACGCGGCAAGACGCTCTGGAAGATTTTCGGCCCGGGCCGCCCGACTGCTCTCAGCCAACCCTCTCGACGGGCGGCTTCAAGTGATTCTGCGACCACGCAGAAAAACGCAGCCTGAAGTGATCGTGGTCGATGGCATAGTTGATGCACGGGGACATCAGGAACACGACTGGGCTCGTATAACGATACCTCTCGTGAAACACCTTCAGCAAAACGGCCTTGTCCGCCGACACGACACCGGCTTCGGCATCGATGCCACGCCAGATGGTCTCGTGATTGGCCTCGATGGTATCAAACACGGAGATCTTTTCGCGATCGGACATCCATTGCGGGGTGTGGCCTGGGAGTCCAGTTCTCTGACAGAATTACGAGCCCAGGCTCAAACCTTGGCGACCACAATCAAAACCGTGCTCGATCCAACGGAAGATCAAACGCCAAGCCGATTGGCCTCCTGAGGCCATCCAGACAGAACAAGGGCGACACGACGAGAAACTACAGCC
This sequence comes from Agrobacterium tumefaciens, assembly GCA_025559845.1. Lineage (NCBI taxonomy): Bacteria > Pseudomonadati > Pseudomonadota > Alphaproteobacteria > Hyphomicrobiales > Rhizobiaceae > Agrobacterium > Agrobacterium tumefaciens. The sequence goes on along the minus strand of CP048470.1, from coordinate 1,887,776 downwards.
GACATGTGTCGGCTAGAGTTTTGTAGTGTCATCAATCGGGGCTCAGGGGTAAGCTGTAGCACCATCCGGCTTGCGGGTAACCTTGCGTTCCCAATGGATGTAATCGTCCTTTTCGAGAACCTTCTCGTCAATTTCGATACCCCAGCCTGGCCGGTCCGGCCGCAGTTCCATGTGGCCATCTACCGGCATGTATGGGTCGAGCGCCCAAGGCGCGTGAACGTGCGGCTTGAATTCGAGCACCTTAAAATTCGGCTGCGCGGCACAAAAATGCACGTTGACTGCCGTCGCTAGCGGCCCCATCGGGTTGTGAGGTGCGACGGTCACATAGTGCGCTTCCGCAATCGCGGCGATGCGACGCATCTCACTGACGCCGCCCACCACGCAGATGTCCGGCTGGATAATATCCGCCCCCCGTGCCGACAGGAGCGACAGGAACTCGAAGCGATTGTAGAGGGATTCTCCCGTGGCAAGCGGCACCGTCACCTTCGATTTCAGTTCGGCCCAAGCCGGAATATGTTCCGGCCGGATCGGCTCTTCGTAGAAGTACGGGTCGTAGGACGCGATCGCCGCAGCAAGCTGCACGGCCTGATAGGGTTCGAAGATCTTTGCATGCGCATCGAACGCAAATTCAAAGTTCGATGGCGTCAACTCGCGAATACGCCCGAACCAGTCACCGGTTTCCTTGACGAGTTCGCCCCACCGGCTGGCGTGCAGGTCGCGTCGATAGGGGCTTAGCTTGAAGGCCGTATAACCATATTCTTCGTGGAGCTGAAGCGTCTGATCACGGGCGTGTTCGGCGTCAGGCGCTGTGTAGACACCGCAGTAGACACGCACACGATCGCGGACATTTCCACCGAGGAGCATGTAGACCGGCAGACCAGCGGCCTTACCGGCGATATCCCACAGAGCATGGTCAATCGCGGAAATGGCCGCAAGGCCAAGCGCACCCGGAGGGAACCGGCACTGCTGATTCAACTTGAGAACGAGAAACTCGACCCGGCGCGGATCTTCACCCTCGATCTGGTGGAAAAGATAGTCGAGCAGCGGCGGCAGGGCCCAGTCTGGTCCGTGATTGTAGCATTCGCCCCAACCACTGATGCCTTCGCTGGTTTCGATCTTGAGCAAGAGACGTGGACGGTCATCCACGCGCTGCATGTATGTCTTGATACCGGTAATACGCATGGTCAGAACTCCGTCACGCAGCACGCGTTTCGGCGCTGATGCGATCAACAACGCCACGCAGGATCGTGCGCTCACCTTCGTTCAAGGCCGTGACACCAGGGACACGCACCGGACCGACATTGTTGCCGAGCATGCCAAGCGCTTCCTTGACGACGGTGACGTTGGCTCCGTTGTTGTACTTCGTTCGGAGAGATTCGAATTCTGCAATGCCATCGATCAGGTTGCGTGCGCCGGCATAATCGCCGTTATCAAGCGCACGGAGAATGGCGTGCGACCGCTCCGGGAAGACGTTGACGAGGCCTGAGGTGAAACCCCGAGCTCCAAGGGCATAGAAGGCAGGCGCCCAGCCTTCGGCCAAACCGCAAACCCAGATTGCTGGTGCGTCCTTTGTGGAGCGGATAACCTCAGCAAGCAGCATGAGGTTCGGCGATGCGAACTTGATGCCGGCGATATTGGGGTGAAGTGCAAGTGAACGGAAATCGGCGACCGAGAAACCGTCGCTACGCACGTAGGCAATGACCGGGACCGTGCAGAAATCGGCAAGCTCAAGGAAATAGCGCGCCTGATAGGAAGGCCCTGCAAATGGGTCCATAGGATGGTGGCCCATGATCGCGTCGGCACCAGCGGCAATCGCATCGTTTGCAAGCGACTTCGCATCAGCCAGCGAGCGCCCCACCGCCGCACTGACAAGAGACTTGCCCGCCGCAGCCTTGATGGTCGTCGCGTGCACAAGCCTGATTTCATCCAATGTCAGGGTGAAGAATTCCCCGGTATTGCCCGCAGCCATGAGGTTATGAACTCGCGCTGCAGCAAGACCCTTGATCAGCGCATCGAGCTTTTCGACATCCACCGCGCCGTCAGCGCGATACGGGGTGACGGGAACACCCGAAATGCCACCGAGTGCTTTTCTGACGATCTCGAGCTTTTCACTCACTTATTTACCCTCTTTGTTTCCGAAAACGATTGAAAGATATGTTTCGCCGGAGCGGACAACGTGGTCACGCATCTGCTTTTCCGCGCCATCGACATCGCCCTCAACGATGGCGGCAGCGATAGCGGCATGTTCCCGCAACGCCTTTTCGCGTTCGGCGGGATCTGAATGGATGATGCGACGGATGCTGGCATCATAAAACTGCTGCCGCTCGATCAGGCGCGCGAGATACTGACAGCGCGACGCCTTGTGGATCTGATCATGAAAGGTTTCGTTGAGCACGATCAATTCATCCGCGTTACCGGACGATGTGGCAGCATCCATCAGCATGACAGTGGCCCTCAACGCGTCCGCAGCCTCAGCCGAAATACGCTTGGCCGCCAGATGACCGATCATGGATTCGAGAGCCGCACGCGCAAGGATCATCTCCTCGGCCCAGCTCATGTTGAAGCGGATGATCACCCCCCGACGCGGCAACGCCTCGACAAGCCCCTCCGCCTCCAGTTGACGCAGGGCTTCCTTGATCGGTGTCGTACTCACTCCGAACTGCTCGGCGAGCTGGCGTTCATTGACTTTTTCATCAGGCGCAAAACGACCGGCAATGATCGCGCCACGCAGGATGCGATGCACATGGTCGCGCATGGTCAGCTGGAGCTGGGGATCGAGCCTTTCGATGGTTCCCACCCCACCGGACAGACTTGGTTGATGAGCCATTGCTGCAAAATCCTGTTGACGTTCAAATCGACTTGTGAGATCTGATATACCAGATTTCAGATCGATGTCGATATGAAAATTGGCATTCGAGGTTGAGGAGCCTCAAGGGAGGAATGAAAATGCTCAGACGTCACTTCATCATGCTTGCCAGTGCTGCTATCGCAGCCGGTGCTCCATTCGCAGCCACTGCGGCAACACCGCGCGACCAGCTTGTCATCGCGACCAACATGTCCTCGATGCGTGGCCTTGATCCGCAGGAGTTAAACCAGCTTGAGGCTGCAGAAGTCGTTGCCAACCTCTATGAGCGGCTGATCGTTCTGCCGGCGGACAAGATTACTGAGCCGCAACCCGGACTTGCCGAAAGCTGGTCTGTCTCCGACGACGGTAAGACGTTCACATTCAAAGTCCGCTCGGGCGTCAAGTTTCATTCAGGCAACGCGCTGACGGCCAAGGATGTCGAGTGGTCTCTACGTCGTCTGGTGAAGCTCGGCCTTGCCCCATCAACCGATCTGCGCCAATGGGGCTTTTCGGCTGACAACGTTGATCAGCTTATCCGCGCAACTGACGACCAGACCGTGGTGATCGAAACGCCAGAAGTCTGGAATTCCGACCTTATCCTTCTGTCGCTGGCAAGCTTTTCAACCTCCATCCTCGACAGCACGTTCCTCGCCGGCAAGGAAAAGAATGGCGACATGGGTCGCGAGTACCTGCAGACTGCCGATGCGGGTTCGGGCCCATATTCGCTGAGAACATGGCGCTCCAACGAAATGCTGATCGCCGAAGCCTTTGCCGACTATTGGCAGGGAGCGCCGGCCATGCGCCGTGTGATCCTGCGCCATCTTCCGGAATCCTCGGCACAGCGCCTGCAGGTCGACGCCGGAGATATGGACATCGCGACGCGACTGTCTTCCACAGATCTTGCCGCACTGGAAGCGGGTGGAAAGGTCGAAATCCAGAAAACACCCGGCTTCGGCTTCTATTATCTGGCGCTCAACCAGAAGGACGAAATTCTTTCCAATCCCAAGGTTCGCGAAGCCTTCCGCTATCTGATCGACTATGACGGCCTGAGCAGCACCGTCATGAAGTACTACGGCATCAAACAGCAGAGCATCATTCCTGCAGGTCTGCCTGGCGCACTCAGTGAAAATCCGTACAAGCTGGATATCGACAAGGCCAAGCAGTTGCTGGCCGAGGCCGGTTATCCGGACGGTTTCTCAAAGGTCTATTATGCAACACCGGTGACGCCTGAATTCGAGGTCGCACAGTCGCTGCAGGCCAATGCGGCAAAGGCCGGCGTCAAGCTTGATCTGCAAGGTGGCGACCACATCGGCAAGTTCCGGGATCGCGCTTTTGAAATCTTCTCGGCCCGCTCTGGTGAACGTCTTCCTGACCCGCATGCAGTGCTCGCATCCTATGCGACCAACAAGAACAACGCTGATGAGGCCAAGTTGACCGGTCTGCTTGCCTGGCGTTCAGCATGGGATGTTCCGAAAGAGATCCAGGACATGGTGACGGCAGCAGCCCACGAGACAGACAAGGCAAAGCGCGCCGATCTCTATACGCTGATCAACAAGGCATATCTCGCAGCTTCTCCCGCCCTGATCACCTCGTTCCAGCGAACCGATGCCAAGGCCGTTCGAAAAGAAGTCAAAGGTTATGTCGGTCACTCCACCTGGCTGACCCGTTGGGACACCGTGACCAAGGGCGAATGATCGCCGCAAGCCAAGGACAAGTAACTTGACCTCCTCCCAAGCGACTACCGTTAGCAGCCCGGACAGCAGCAAATTGCTGTCCGGGTTGCGAAAGATTGCGACTTCCATCGCCGTCATCCTGACAACCCTGCTCGGCCTTCTGGTTATCACCTTCGCGATTGGCCGCCTTGTTCCAGCGGACCCTGTTATCGCTGCCATTGGCGATCAGGCCGATCAGGCCACATACGAACGTGTCTACAAGGAAATGGGCCTGGACCGGCCACTCTACGTCCAGTTCGGCGCCTATCTGAACGACGTCGTACATCTGGAATTCGGACAGTCTCACATCACCAAAAACCCGGTTGCAAGCGATCTAGCCCGTGTCTTTCCGGCGACCATCGAGCTCGCGACTCTGGCAACCTTGATTGGCGCAGGTTTCGGTGTCCCGCTCGGGGTCATTTCCGCAGTTCGTAAGGGAACGTGGGTCGACCATCTTGGCCGTTTCGTCGGTCTGCTCGGCTATTCGACACCAATTTTCTGGCTCGGAACCATCGTCATCCTTGTATTTTATGCGAAATTCGGCCTCATCCCGGGAGGTGGGCGTATCGACATCTACAATGAAGGGTTGGTCGAGGGGCCGACCGGATCGATCCTGCTGGACTCCATTCTCGCCGGTGAATGGCAGGTGTTCTGGAGCGCGCTTCATCACGTCATCGCCCCTGCCCTGATCCTTGGCTATGCGGCCATGGCCTATCTCAGCCGCATGAGCCGTAGCTTCATGCTTGAGCAGCTGCGCCAGGAGTATGTCCTTACGGCGCGCGCAAAGGGTCTCAGTCAGCGTTCGGTCGTCTGGCGTCACGCCTTTCGGAATATTCGTGTCCAACTGCTGACAGTTGTAGCGCTTGCCTATTGCGGCCTACTTGATGGCACGGTGTTGATCGAAACGGTGTTCGCCTGGCCGGGTCTCGGTCAATATCTGACTTCCGCGCTGTTCTTTGCCGACATGAATGCCGTACTCGGCAGTGTGCTGCTGATCGGCATCATTTCCATCGCGATCAATCTCCTTTCGGACATTGTTTATCGCTTCATCGATCCGAGAACACGGTGAACGCCATGACAAAATCTGGCTCCCTTGCCACCCTCCATAACTGGCTCATAAATGAGGATTTCACCTCAACACGTCAGGCCAGACTGCACGGCGTCTATGTCGCCTGGCTGAACCTTCTGGCCAACCCTTTGGCATTCTGCGGTTTTCTTGTCGTACTCGGCCTCGTGATCGTGGCCGCCTTCGCACCGCTTATTGCCACACACGATCCCTATGCACAGGATCTGGCAATTGCGTTGAAACCGATATCCGCCCAGCACTGGTTCGGAACGGATGAGTTCGGTCGCGATGTGTTCTCGCGCTTGGTCTATGGCTCACGCACGACGCTCTACATCAGTATCCTCGTCACCGTCGTCGTTGCACCGATCGGTTTCATCATTGGCGCCACGGCCGGCTATCTCGGTGGTTGGGTCGATGTCGTCCTGATGCGAGTGACCGACATTTTCCTTTCCTTCCCCAGTCTCGTCTTGGCGCTGGCCTTCTCCGCCAGTCTTGGTCCGGGAATTGAGAACGCAGTTATTGCTATCGCCCTGACCGTCTGGCCACCGATTGCGCGTCTCGCGCGCGCCGAAACCTTGACGTTCCGCAATGCTGACTTCGTTGTCGCGGCAGAACTGCAGGGAGCGGGCATGTGGCGCATTCTGTTTCGCCATATCGTTCCGCTCTGCGCTCCGTCGATCATCGTTCGCCTGACGCTCAACATGTCGAGCATCATTCTGACAGCGGCAGGTCTGGGCTTCCTCGGGCTCGGCGCACAGCCGCCCATGGCCGAATGGGGGGCGATGGCAGCATCCGGCCGTCAGTATCTTCTCGATGCCTGGTGGCTGACGACGATCCCGGGCCTCGCAATCTTGACCGTCAGCCTTGCTTTCAACCTGTTGGGCGATGGCCTGCGCGACATTCTGGATCCCCGAAATGGCTAACGCTTCTGATCTTATCCTGTCCGTGAAGAATATGTCGGTGGAATTCCCAACCCTGTCCGGCTCGGTGACCGCCGTCCGCAACGTCTCATTCGACGTCGGGCGGGAAAAAGTCGGCATTATCGGCGAGTCCGGCTCGGGCAAGAGCACCACCGGCCGCGCCATAATGGGTCTTCAGCCTCCCAAGGCGCGAGTGCTTGCAGATCACATGATGTTCGAGGATGTCGATCTTCTGAAGACGACGGAAAAAGAGATGCTGGCCATTCGCGGCAAGCGTATCTCTATGATCCTGCAGGACCCGAAATATTCGCTCAATCCGGTCATGACCATTGGCGACCAGATTGCCGAAACCGTCATCCTCCACGAACGCAAGTCCCGCAAGGAAGCCCGCGAACGCACCCTGGCCATGCTGGAACGTGTTCGTATCCGAGATCCGCAGCGGGTCTATAATCTCTATCCGCACGAGGTTTCCGGCGGCATGGGCCAACGCATCATGATCTCGATGATGTTGATCGCCTCCCCGTCACTGATTATTGCCGACGAACCCACATCCGCGCTCGACGTCACGGTGCGTCAGCAGGTTCTGTCGATCCTCGACGAACTGGTCATCGAGCGAAATATCGGCCTGATCTTCATCTCTCATGATCTCAATCTCGTTCGCAGTTTCTGTGATCGGGTCCTCATCATGTATGCTGGGCGTATCGTCGAAACCATTGCGGCAAAAGATCTGCATAACGCTCAGCACCCCTATACACGCGGACTGCTCAATGCATTGCCGAGCCTTGATCATCCCCACGACCGACTGGAAGTGCTGCGTCGTGATCCGGCGTGGCTGGAGAACAACTGATGTCCATGATCAACATCGAACATCTGGCCGTATCCTACGGCAAGGGCCACCAACAAGTCCGCGTAGTCAACGACGTGTCGTTTTCCGTCGCCAAGGGGGAGGCCTTTGGGCTTGTCGGCGAAAGCGGCTGCGGCAAGTCAACCATTCTTGGTGCTCTTGCCGGCCGCAACAAACAATGGACCGGACGCATTGAAATCGACGGCGAAGCGATCGGCCAACAGCGCTCGCGTGACCAGCTCGCCAAACAGCAGATGGTGTTTCAGGATCCCTTCGGATCGATCCATCCCCGCCATACCATCGGTCGGACGTTGCTCGAACCACTCGAAATTCATGGCAAAGATCAGCGGCAGCAGCGAATTGAAAAGGCGCTTCGTGATGTAGGCCTTCCTCTGAATTTCCGTTACCGATACCCGCATCAGCTTTCCGGTGGTCAGCGCCAGCGCGTGGCCATCGCCCGTGCCTTGATCCTAGAGCCTCGAATCCTGCTCCTCGATGAGCCGACCTCGGCACTCGACGTCTCCATTCAGGCAGAAATCCTCAATCTGCTCAAGGATCTGCGCGAACGTGAAGCCCTGACCTATATCCTCGTCAGCCACGACCTTGCCGTCGTTGCCCATCTTTGCGACCGGGTCGCAGTCATGCAGGATGGCGGCTTTGTTGAGGTCGCAACCAAACGTCAGTTGCTTGAGGGGACGGTCACACATCCATACACCCGGGTCCTCATGGATGGCAGCCGCGGTTACGTCACTGCAAATCAGAGAGCCTAGCGCAGGCACGAACGTTTGCGCCCCACGAGACCGGGGCGTGACCGCACCCCCCTCGCGAACAACTTTGAACGCTCATAACCAATGGCCGACACGTATATTCTCCGCGTCGGCCATTTTGCATTTCACGAGAAATCGCACAGTGCGTTTAGCCGACGTCAATTCGCTGTTCTGTTTTTGCGTCGAAGAGGTGGATGTTCTGTTGCTCGAAGGTGAGCCTAACGGTCTTGTCGGAACCGAGTGATGATCTGCCATTCATGACCACGACGATCTCTGGCGTTGTTGCCGTCGTCACATATGTCATCGCACCCGTGGACTCGATTGCGGCAACGGGAACATCAATTCCAGGTTTATCCGCCGCAACCACGACAAGATGCTCCGGCCGGATGCCGACAAGCAATTCCCGATCCGGCGGCAGGGGCTGACCAACTTCTATGACCTGGGGGCCGGCTAGATCGAGGGTCAGGGATTTTCCGTCCGACGAAGAGCGACCCTGAATAAAATTCATGGCTGGAGAACCAATAAAGCCCGCAACGAAGCGATTGGCCGGCCGGTCGTAAAGATCAAGCGGTCGGCCCTGCTGTTCGATGATACCACTGCGCATGACAACCACATGGTCGGCCATCGTCATCGCCTCAACCTGATCATGCGTAACGTAGACGGATGTCGCGCCGAGTCTGTCGTGAAGAGCCCTGATTTCCTTTCGCATGTGAACACGCAAGGCGGCATCCAGATTGGAAAGCGGCTCATCGAAAAGGAAAGCCTTGGGATGGCGAATGATCGCCCGGCTCATTGCTACACGCTGACGCTGACCGCCCGAAAGTTCTCGTGGATAGCGATGAAGAAGGTTTGTGAGGCCGGTGATTGCAGCCACCTCCTCCGCCGCCTTCTTGGCTTCCGCCTTTTTGACACCCTTGATCTTCAGGCTGTAGGTCAGGTTCTGCTCCACCGTCATATGCGGGTAGAGCGCGTAAGACTGAAAAACCATCGCAAGGTCGCGTTTTCGCGGAGGGACACCGTTCATACGCTCGCCGGCGATGACCAGATCGCCGCTTGAGATGGTTTCAAGCCCGGCCAGAGAACGCAAAAGCGTTGACTTTCCACATCCCGATGGCCCGACAAGCGCAACGAAGGCGCCTTTCTTGATCGAAAGGTCGATATCCCTGAGGGCGTGATAGGCTCCGTAATATTTGTTGACGCCGCTAAGTTCAATTTGATGGGTCATTTAAGAGCTCCCGATGTAAGGCCGGAGACGATGCGCCGCTGCAAGAGCACGAAGATCGCAAGGATAGGCGTCACATACATTGTGGCGTAGGCCATGATGTTGTTCCATTCGCTGGTGTTCGGTCCCATGAAGGAGTTGAGACCGACACTGGCAGGCTGCAGGCTGACGTCCTGGATCATCGACTTGGAATAGACGAACTCACCAAAGGCCTGCATGAAGATGAGGATCGCACTGACCAGAATGCCGTTGCGGGCAAGCGGCAAAACGATATTGAAAAACGCGCCGATGCGAGAGTTGCCGTCAACCAGCGCCGCTTCCTCCAGCTCCATCGGTACGGCCATGAATGTCGCCCTGACAAGGACCACAAAGAACGGCATGCTTTTCGCGGCAATCGCCAGGATGACGGCAAGACGCGGATAATCGAGCAGGCCAACCTGCGTAAAACCAACGAAGATTGGTGTCACCATCAGAGAGGCTGGCAGAACCTGCAACATAAGGATCAGAAAAAGGCCGGCATCGATCCAGACGTTCCGATAACGCGCCAGCACATAGGCACAGCCAGTCCCAAGAAGGGTGATCAGCGCGACCGAGCCAAAGGCGATAACGGTGGAATTCCACAGGTAACGCCCCATGTTGCGACTTTCCCAGACATAGCCGAACGTTCCCCACTGTGCCGAAGACGGCCAGAAGCTGGGAGGATTGGCAAACATCTCGGAGCCGCTCTTGATGGCCGTGATGTACATCCAGTAGAGGGGGAACAGGTAGATCGCCGCCATGACAAGGGCGATCGCCAGCATCAGACGGTTACGGGAAGTTTCACTCATCCGCGCACCTCATGTCGTGTCGAGCGCACATAGACCGCAGCAGCAAACATCACGAACACTGTCATGATGACCGAAATCGTCGCCCCCCTGCCGAAGTCATACTGGCGGAAAGACAGATCCCAGGCCCAATATTGCGCAACGTTGGAAGAATTGTTCGGTCCACCGTCCGTGATTGCGGCGAACAGATCGAATTGCTGAAGGGTGAAGATCAAGCCGAGCGAGACGATCGCGCCAATGGTCGAACGCATCATGGGCAATGTTATTGTCCAGAATCTCTGCCATGCATTGGCGCCATCCATTTCGGCTGCCTCATAGAGGTCGCCGGGAATGGCGGAAAGACCGACTGACAGCAAGATCATATTGAAGGATGTTCCAAGCCAGATGTTGGCGATAACGACAGCCCAAAGCGAGAAGTTGGGATCAGAACGCCAGAAGATATTGCCGTCGATCAAGCCGCTTTCACGCAGGAAGAAATTCAGGACGCCAAAGTCACCGGACAATATCCAGTTCCAGATAGCCCCGACAACGAGGCCAGGCATCACCCAGGATACGAGAAACAGTCCACGCAGCCAGCTGGAGCCGGGAAAGCTCGTCCAGAAGAACAGTGCGAGACCGAAACCGATAATGAACTGCCCCGCAATCGACCCAACCACGAAGATCAGCGTATTGGTGAGGATTGGCAGCGTTTCAGGTTGCTGGAAGAGCGCAATATAGTTGTCAAAACCGACAAATGGCCGGATGAAGCTGCCGAGGCTGAACATATCAACCTCCTGAAAGCTCATCAGGATATTATAGATCAAGGGCAGTCCAGCCAGCGCGAACAGGAAGGCGAAGGGCACCCCGACAAGCATCATGTCGAAGCCGCGGCCGTCGCTGATACTGGAGAGTAGTCGTCTCATCAAAACCTCTTTTCATCGTTCGAAACCACCCGGCACCTTAGTGCCGGGCAGTTCCGGCCGGGAGGAAACGATATTGCTGGCTCGCGCAGATAAGCGCGTGCCATCAACCAGATCAGCCTTCGATCGACTTGATCTTCTCGGCGGCCTGATCAAGTGCAGCCTTGGGCTCCATCTGACCGGTCAGCGCTGCCTGAATGGCATCCTGAATGGCCTTGGAAATCTTCGGCCACTCCGGAGACGGACCGCGCGGCTGGGCGTATTTGAGCTGCTCGATAAAGGTCGCGAGGGCCGCATCTTTCAGGGCATTGCCTGTCGGGGGCACGGGGAGATCGGCACGTGCCGGAAGCTGGCCGAAGTCCTTGTACATTGTCGCATCCTTCGATGCGAAGAACTCCAGTGCCTTGAAGGCTTCGTCAGGATGCTTGGTCTTCGAGAAGATCGCCCAGTTGTAATCACCCATCGCAGACGAGCGTTGTGCGCCTTCCTGAGGAACCGGAAGCAGGGCAGTTCCCCACTGGAACTTCGCATCGCTCAGCATACGGTCGATTTCCCATGGACCGGAAATGGCCATGGCGGCGTTGCCGGCATTGAAGGTTGCCGTCGAATCCCACTGACTGCGCGTCAGTGTATCGGGTGACGTCAGCTTCTCATCGAGGATCTGCTTCCAGATCGTCAAAGCGCGGACAGCACCTTCGCTGTTGATTGCCTTGTAAGTCGCGCCACCCATCTGCGCCCATGGCAGAAACTGGAACGTTCCCTCCTCGTTGGCCTTTGCAGAGAATGTGATGCCGTAGACATTCTTCGAGGGATCATTCAGCTTCCGTGCAGCGTCGACAAGCTCGTCCCATGTCTGCGGCGCTTTTTCAGGATCGAGCCCTGCAGCCTTGAACAGGTCCTTGTTGTAGTAAAGTGCAATCGTATTGGTTGCCTTCGGCACGCCGTAATATTTGTCATCCCATGTCGCTGACTTCAAAGGTCCAGGAAAATAGTTCTCCGGCTTGATGACAGACGATCCCTTGATCTTGTCAGTCAAGTCGAGGAACGCGCCGCGCGAAGCGAACATCGCATGGTTGGGATTATCGATGGCGATGATATCCGGCGCCTTGCCGGTCGAATAGGCACGCATTGCCTCACTGACCACATCATCGAACTGGATCTGACGATATTCGATCTTGATGCCGTTGTTCTGGGCGTTGAACTCCTTGATCAGGTTCGGCGCCGGCTGGATGTCTCGGTCGAGCGACCACAACGTCAACGTCACGTCTTCCGCTTTCACCTGGAAACCGACAAGTGAGGCACATGTCATGGCCAGTGCAAAGGCGATTGAATGCTTTCTGATACCCATTGTTTCTCCTCCTTCAGGGTCATCTTCACGTCACCTCGCCGATTGCCAGCCTCCCCCCGGCAATCGGCATATTGCTGCTATGGTCTGCAGATATCAGGTCGGGTCGACAACGAAGTTGCCGCCGCGCGCCTGCTTCAGATGATTGAGCGCATGAACCTGACCGGTCATTTCCAGTGCATCGCGGTAAACCGGGTCATGCCAGCCTTCGATATCGATGGAACCGGACCAGCCGGCGAGGCGCAGTTCGGAAATAATGTCGGTCCAGTTGCTGTCGCCAAAGCCCGGCGTACGCATGAAAACAAACGGATGTTTTCCGAAAACACCGTGCTCGCGAATGACGTCCCAGCGAATTGTCGCGTCTTTGCCGTGAACGTGGAAAATCTTGTGCGCCCATTTGCGGATCTGCGGCAGCGGATCGATCAGGTAAACCATCTGATGGCAGGGTTCCCACTCGAGACCGATGTTGTCGTCGGGCGTCTCGTTGAAAATCAGTTCCCAGGCATCCGGATTATGAGCAATGTTCCAGTCACCGGTCGCCCAATTGCCATCCATGGCGCAATTTTCAAAGGCGATCTTGATCCCCTTATCGGCCGCACGCTTGGCAAGTTCGCTCCAGATTTCACGGTAGCGCGGTAAGCTTTCCGGCAGTGGTCTGTTACGAATGCGGCCGGTGAAACCTGCAACGCAGGTCGCGCCGAAGTGATGGGCATTGTCGATACAATCCTTCCAGCCCTGCAGGGTCTGCAGATCGATGTCAGTCTGTTCAAGCGGATTGCCGAACATGCCTATCGTCGAGATCGTGATATCCCTGTCGCCGATCGCCTCAACGCAACGCTTGCCTAGTTCGGCAATGTCCTGACCGTTTGTGGTCTGCCAGAAAAACGGCTCGAAACTCTCGAAACCCATGTCGGCAATTTGCGATATGCGCTGTGCGGCCTGCCCCTTGGTCGCACTGACCATGGTACCGACGCGGATGGAATTGCTGTTCTTTTCACTCATCACTCTGTCTTCCTATGCTGCAAGATCGACGGACCGGCCCGACCGGGCGCTTTCAATGGCGCCGAACACCATGGCGAGGCTCTTGATGTTGTCCTGCCCGGCTGTCTCAGGCGTTTGGCCAGTGCGGATCGCCGTCAGGAAATCCGAAATAACACTGGCGTGGCCATGGGTTTCTTCCTCACGCAGCGGCGGCGGAACCTCGACCGACGTAAACCCGCGCAACAAGCCACCCTCGGAACCGGCGACGGAAGCCTTGAAGCTGTCTTCTCCGTCCCAGGTCAACATTCCCTTGGTACCGACAATGCGCCACGCGCTCTCCCAACTTGTGCGTTCACCTTCGGCGCACCAGGAGCCGCGATAAGTAAAAACGACATCATCCGAAAGCCGGAACACGGCATTGGCCGATGCGCCGTGCGCATACCATGAGCCACGCGGATTGGTTTCCAGGCAATAGACTGAAAGCGGCGTCTTTCCAGACACATAACGGGCGGCGTCGAAGGTATGGATGGCCATGTCGAGAAGCAGAACATTGTCCATTTGTTCACGGAAGCCACCGAAATGCGGGCCGATGAAGAAGTCGCAGTGAATAGCGGTTACATCCCCGATGGCACCACTTTCAACGAAGCGGCGCATACGGCGCACGCCCGAAATGAAACGGCGGTTCTGGACGACGGAATGAACCTTTCCAGCCTCACGGGCAGCGCGGATCAGATCGGCAGCTTCCTCCATTGAGTTGGACATGGGTTTTTCACTCAGCACATGGCAACCATGGCCAAGTGCTGTCTTGACGACCGCGTGTCGCGCAACGGGTATGACCACATCAAAAACGATGTCGGCCTTCGTCTCCTCCAGCACAGCACGCAGGTCCGTTCCGATCACGGCCTGTCCCAAGTCAAACTCGCTGGCGAGTGCCTTGGCGGTATCCGGATTGAGGTCAACGAGACCGACCACCTTGAGTGTGGCCTTCAGATCCGGAGTGGATTGAACCGCACGAAGCCAGCCTTTTGCCATGGCTCCGCAGCCACACAATACGACGTTGTATGTCAAGATTATCCTCCCATGTGACGCCCGGTCTTCGCCCTCCAGCGATCTCCGTAAACGTTTACGGTAACTATGGACATGTCCGACATTTTGTCAATACTGTTTCCAGAAACGATGATGACGATGGATGAGAGCATGAAGGGCATTCGCCAACTGGCCGAACATTTGGACATATCGATAGGGACGGTTTCACGCGCCTTGAACGGCAAGGCGGATGTCAATCCACAGACGCGTCAGCGTGTGCTGGAAGCGGCGGAAAAGCTGGGATATGTCGCAAATCAATCAGGCCGATCACTTCGCAAAGGCTCGACCGGAGTGATTGGTTTCATGATGCAGACCGGGCCGGAGATCACCGGTCAGGGCGATACGTTCTTCATGAGCGTCTTCGATGGTGTCCAGACGGTCCTTGCCCGCCATAATCTTGATCTTGTCGCGCTGCTCTGCTCGTCGTCAGAAGATCCGGACGCCTATTTGCAACGCACTGTCGCGCGTGGCTTTGCCGACGCGATCATCCTGTCTGCAACGCGTCGCAACGATGCCCGTTTTGAGCTGCTTGATCGTCACAAGATCCCTTTCATTGCCCTTGGACGAAGCCTCACCGATGTCGGGCAACCCTGGATCGATCTCGATTTCGAGGGAATGGCGGAAACTGCGATGGAGCGCCTTATCCGCGCGGGGCATACGGACATAGGAATCGTTTGGCCGCACGGCGACCTGAACCTCGGATACATTTTTGTCGAGCGATGCCGTGCTGTCCTAGCACGTCATGGCTTGCGGCTGAGTGATGACCACATCTTTCGAGCCAAACCCAACGAGGCTGGAGGCTATGCCGTCGCGCAAGAAATTGCCGCCTGCGCTCAGCGGCCATCGGCCATCACGCTGGTCAATGAAACCCTCGTGACGGGGCTATATAAAGGTCTGGAAGAATCGGGAGTGCGACCAGGCAAGGATATCGCCATCGTCGGACGTCACAGTCCGCATACCCAGTTCCTGTCGCCCGCTCTGACGGGATTCGGCCTTTCCCTGCATGATCTCGGAATTAGCCTTGCTGAAAATCTTTTGTCCGTTATGCCGGCCTATCAAGGGATTTACCCGTCCACGCAGCACAAGGTCTGGCCAATGACCTTGATCGAAGGCGCAAGTGGCTGAATTCATGACGAATAAGCCTGTAACGGGCAAATTCCGCGCCTGAACCATTGCCAGACTGCCCTGTTGAGCAGTCTGGAAGATTGAGTAGCTTACTGTTTGTGGACCTTCCCACCGTCCGCGACGAGACGTCCCTCTTTGAACACGCGACGATTTCCGGGGAAACCGACGACCGCTTCGGGCACATGCTCTGCTTTGATCGCCACGAAATCGGCCTTTGCGCCGGCTTCGATACCATAGCCTTCGAGCCTCAAAGCCTTGGCCCCTGCAGTCGTGACGATGTCAAATGCGGCCTCCAAATCCGCATCCGTAAAGAAACCGGAGCGATAACCGATGATTTCTGCCCGACGCAGCATATCGCCGTCGCCGTAAGGCCACCAGGAATCGCGAATATTGTCACTGCCGCTAAAGACGTTGACACCTTCGCTACGCAGCAGCGCCACCGGCGGGAAGCTGTGGTGGCCAGGTGCATTTGTCATGATGGAAATACCACTTCTGGCAATCTTCGCGGCAATCTTTCGCGCTGCATCGGGAGGCAGATCCCCCAGACCGTAGGCATGGCTGATTGCCACATGCCCCTGCATACCGAGTGCTTCAGTGCGAGCACAAATCTCCTCGATCGTAAAAGCGCCCATGCTTCCACCTTCATGGAGGTGAATGTCGGCATCAACGCCACGCTTTTCAGCGATGGCGAAGACAACATCAAGGTGAGCTGTGACATCTCTGTCGAAACTGGCAGGGTCAAGACCGCCAATCAGATCCGCACCCATGCCGATTGCTTCGTCGAGAAGCTCCGGCGTTCCAGGGCTTTTCAGAATGCCGCTCTGGGGAAAGGCCACCAACTGGATATCGATCAGATCCCTGTATTGCTCTTTGACAGCAAGGATTGTCTCAAGCGATTTCAGACCGACTGAACCGTCGACCATCACATGGCTGCGCATCTGAAGCGTACCGTGGGAAATGCACAATTCGAGCTGATTGATGGCCCGTGTTGCCATCGGTTCAGCCTTTGCCATGTTTTCGGCCTGAAAGGCGACCCGCTCATGTACGTCGAACCCGTTGGTGCAGGGGCGATGTGGTACCCATTTCCCACCATAAAAGCTCGTGTCGAGGTGAATGTGCCCTTCAACAAAACCTGGAACCAGGAGATCACCAGCGATGTCGACGACAGCTTGGCCGTTCGATTGTGGCTGCGCCGGTTGAACTGCAACGATCCGGCCATTGTCGACATGGATATCGTGCAGTTCTCTGTTCGCAAGTCTTGCGTTGGTGAAAATCGTTGTTGTCATGATCGAGTGTTTCCTCTGATTTTTATCATTCGAGCAGCGGTCAGATTGCCGAGGCGAAGTGACAGGCCACGTTTCCGCCGCCGTCCCTTGCTCGAACCTCCGGCGCCGTTTGGCTGCACAGGTCAGTGGCCATTGGACAGCGTGGATGAAATGCACAACCCTTGGGCGGATTGAGTGGGCTTGGCGGCTCCCCACCCATCAGTTCGCGGTCGCGGTTGGGTGCGGTGACATCGGGAATGGTCTGCAGTAGCAGCTTCGTGTAGGGATGCTGCGGATTGGCGAAAAGTGCTTCCGTTTCTGCTTCCTCGACAATCCTTCCAAGATACATCACCGCGATACGGTCTGCCATGTGCCGCACGACCGCCAGATTGTGGCTGATAAACAGGTAGGTCAGACCGAATTCATCCTGCAGGCGCCGCATCAGATTGAGGATCTGCGCCTGAACGGAAACGTCGAGTGCAGAGGTTGGTTCATCGCAGACGAGGAACTCCGGTTCACTGGCAAGCGCCCTGGCAATCGAAATGCGCTGTCTCTGACCACCCGAGAACTCGTGCGGGTAACGGTTTGCATCGTCCGGAGACAGACCGACCGTGCGCAGAAGTTCGGCAACCCGCGCCGAGATAGCATCGACGCCTTCCCTTAGGCCGAATTCACGGATTGGCTCGGCGATAATGTCTCCCACACGCCAGCGCGGATTAAGACTCGCATGTGGGTCTTGAAAAATCATCTGGGCTTCCATCGGCCTGCCTCGGCTGCGGCCCTTCTCCGCTGGCGCAAAGAGGATCGCGCCTTCACTTGGCGGATAAAGGCCGGTCACAAGCCGGGCAACGGTCGATTTTCCGCAGCCGGACTCGCCGACAAGCGCCAGACATTTCCCCTTTTCTACGACGAACGTGACGTCCTGTACGGCCCTGAGGTAACGTTTAGGCTTCCGGTCGAGGACGCGATTGAGCCAGGGTGCGGAAACGTCGAAAACACGCGTGAGCTGATCGACTTCCAATGCATTGCTTGCGCTTCTCATTGCACACCTCCATCGTGAACCAGACAGGCAACACCGCCCTGCCCTTCCGTGACCATTGCCGGTCGCACCTGTCGACAACGCGATCCCGCCTCATGGCAGCGTGGATTGAAAGCGCAGCCGGTTGGAATGGCATTCAATCGAGGCATCGCCCCGTCGATCTGGGCAAGGCGTTCGACGCGCGCTCCAAGTGCCGGGATCGATCCCATCAGGCCACGGGTATAAGGATGCTTGGGACGGCTCAGAACTTCATCCACCGGACCGATCTCAATCACCCGCCCGGCATACATGACCGCAACGCGATCTGCCGTTTCGGCGATGACACCCATGTCGTGCGTTACGAGCATCACACCGGTGCCATGGTCACGGCAAAGCCGGCGCAAGAGCGAGGTAATCTGCGCCTGAATGGAGACATCAAGCGCAGTGGTCGGCTCATCGGCTATGATCAGCTTTGGGTTGCTAGCAAGCGCCAGTGCAATCACCACACGCTGACGCATGCCGCCGGAAAACTGATGCGGAAAATGGTCGATGCGCTCTTCCGCACCGGGGATGCCCACCTGTTTGAGCAGATCGACAGCGTGGCTACGGGCTTCACTTCGGTTACGATCCGAATGCAGGCGGATCGTCTCGACCAGCTGTTGCCCCACAGAAAACAACGGGTTGAGGGAGGTAAGCGGGTCCTGAAACACGGCACCAACCATGCGGCCGCGAACTTCCTCCATCTCCAGATCGCTGAGATTGTCGGTGCGTCGCCCGGCAATCCGGATCTCTCCTGCACAGATCCGTCCAGGCGGCTCCAGAAGGCCAAGTACAGCCATTCCCGTCATGGATTTCCCGGCTCCGGATTCGCCGACAACACCCAGAATTTCTCCGCGACGGATGGTGAGTGAGACATCTGTCAAGGCTTGGAGATTGCCTCTTCGGGTTGGGAATTCGACCGAAAGCCCCCTGACATCAAGCGCAAGAATATCGGAGGCGGCGGAATGCTCGGTTATAGTCATCTGGTGACCTCACTCTTCGAACCATGCAGCGGATAACTCGGGGGGAAGATGTCCGAGACGGGCGGATGCTCAAAGGTTCTTTCTGGGTAACGTTCAACAAGCGCGTCAAATTGCACCTGAGCCTGGCCACGCGCGGCCGCGAGATCGATGCCCGCAACCTGTCCGTCTCGCATCGACAGACGACCATCGACGATCGTCGCACGGGTCACGCGACCTGTTGCGCCATAAACCAGCGTCTGAACCGGATCTATGCGCGGCGCGACCATCCCGTCTGCCATATCAAAAACAGCGATGTCGGCCTTGGTTCCGGGTGCAAGGCGTCCAAGGTCGTTGCGTCCCAGGGCTTTTGCACCCGCAATTGTCGCGGCATCGTAGAATTCCGCAGCAGACGCGGCGTTTCCACGGCTCTCAGTGATGCGATTTGCCATCAGCCCGATTGCCATGTTCAACACCATGTCGGGCGGCGCTGTATCGGTCCCCATGCCGATATTGATACCCAAAGCCTTCACCCGGGAAAAGGACTTCAGCGATGAGCCATGTCGGGCCGACACCAGCGGACAATGCGCTATCGTCACGCCGTTGGAAGCATAGCGGGCGAGATCATCATCAGTCGCGACCGTCGCGTGTGGCGCGATCAATCTTGGGGAAAGAAGGCCAAGCCCATCAAGCCATTCCGGAGCCGTCTTGCCGTGCAGGCGGCGCACGGTCTGCAGTTCCATTTCGCCCTGCGCCATATGCAGGCGAACCGGCAGATCCATGTCATTGGCATGCAGGAAGGTCTGTCGCAGCAGCGCCTCCGTGCAGGTCTCAACGCGGTCCGGCGCAAACATCCCGGAAATCAACCCGCCGGCCGCACCATGGATTCTCCCGGCGAATGATGCGGCCTCAGCGAGCTCGGCAAGCCCCCGCTCCTCGTCGAAAACGGGCTGCATCGCACCTGTTTTATCAAGGATCACCCCACCACTTCGATAAGCAGGACCGAGCCAGACGCGCAGCCCCAGCTCTTCCGCCGCAATCGCGGCGGCCTCAAACTCCGCAACGGTTTCGCCCCAGGCACGATAAAAGAGGGAGGCAATTGGCAAAGCCGAGGTAATGCCGTTCAAAAGGAGTTGCGCAAAGGCGTAACGCTTCTGAAACGCGAGTTCCTCCGCCGAGTACATTTCGTAAGCCTGAGCGGCATAATCGGCTGGCCAAACCCGGCCCTTCTTCCAGCTCGGCTGGTTGTCCATGCCCAGCACGGTCGTATCGAGATCGGACAACGCATCGAGATCGACGAAACCGGGGCCGACCAGCATATCGCCCATGTCATAACGGGCGGAGAGTTCACCATCGAACTGACTGCCGACCCAGATGATCCGATCGTCCTCGATAACGACCTCGCCGTTTTCGATCAGGCGGCGGCCCTGCGGCAAATCCGCAATGACAAAACGCGCCTTGAGAGCCCAACGACCGGGAGGTCGTGCGCCAAGTGGAAGCCTAGACCAGCTTTGAAGATTGCTCATGGGCACACTTTCAGGCTTTTGCCGTCCCGTGCGACCACGTTGCCAGCAGCCACGACGAGCTTACGGGGCTGATGGGTTACAATCGCCTCACCGACCGTTTCCCCTTCAACAATTACGACATCGCCCCGGCCACCGATCGTAAGTGAATGATCTGCGCGATCCATCGCCATCGCACCGCCAGTGGTGCAGACGTCAAGTGCCATCGCCAATTCGTCATCGCGGCGCAGATTGTTCTTCATTCCGAGCAACATGGAGCGTTCAAGCATGTCGCCGTTCCCATAGGGCCCCCAGGTATCGCGGAACCCGTCAACGCCGGCGCCGAAACGAACCCCCGCCGCACGCAGACGCTTCAGTGACGGTACTTCACGCGAGGGCGGAGCCGTCGTGAGGATTGGAACATCCAACTCCGCGCAGGTATCGATCAATCCCTGCGTCATGTTCCAGTCAGAGTGACCAAGGCAGAAGGCATGGCTGACGGCCACCTTGCCCTGCATGCCAAGTGCCCTGATACGCTCGAAGGTCATTTCCATCGAAAACGCACCAAGTTCGCCGCCTTCGTGCAGATGAATATCGATGCCCTTGCCGTATTTTTCCGCAAGCCCGAAGATCACATCGAGATGGGCCTTCGGATCACGATCCATTCCACACGGGTCAAGTCCGCCGACGAGATCGGCGCCCATGGCCATTGCCTTGTCGAGAAGCTCTACCGTGCCGGGCCGACGCATCAGTCCTGACTGCGGGAAGGCAACGATTTCGATTTCAACCACGCCGGCCAGTTGGCGGCGTGTTTCCATCACACCTTCCAGCGCAACCAGCCCCTGATCGGTGTCGATATCGACATGGGTGCGAATGAGCGTGGTGCCATAGCCGACCGATTGCAGCGATTGCCGCATGGACTGGACATGCGCATCAAGGCCATATTCCTTTTTCACTGCGCGTTCATTGTCGATTTTGTCGATCAGACGCGGGCCGACCTCGTTTTTGTACCAGGGATATCCCAGCAGCGACTTGTCGAGATGGGTGTGAGCATCCACGAGACCGGGAATGGCGACGCGGCCACCGGCATCCTCGACTGTAACGTTATCTGCGACCAAACCGGATTCGATCGCAACGACGCGACCGTTCCTGATGAGGATGTCGGCGGCAGCGCCGCCCATCGGTCTGGTGTTTTGGATGAGAAGATCACTCATGGATATGCCTCAGCGCAGTTTGGGATTAAGGGCGTCACGAAGCCAGTCGCCCAGGACATTGATGGAAACGACCAGCAGGCAGAGCTGCAGACCAGGGAAAAGCACGATCCACCACTGGCCTGAAAAGAGATACTGGTTGCCAATGCGGATCAACGTGCCAAGCGAAGGTTGCTCGGGCGGCATGCCGACACCGAGGAAGGAAAGCGTCGCCTCGATCAGGATACCGAGGCCGAAATTCAAAGTCGCGGTCACCAGAAGCGGCGTGGTGGTGTTTGGCAGGATGTGCTTGAGGAGAATACGCCAGGTGGACACACGTATCAGCCGTGCGGCCTGCACATATTCCTTGTTGCGCTCAACCATGGTGAGAGCACGCACAGTACGGGCATACTGCACCCACGCCGACAGTGATATGGCAAGAACGATAACCGCCGAAGCGCCGATCTCACGCAAGGACGCAGGCAACGCCTGCCTTGCCAAAGCAGAGACGAGAATGGCGATCAGCATTGTTGGCATCGATAACAGCACGTCGCCGGCGCGCATGAGAAGGCCATCGACCCATTTGCCGTAATACCCGGCCACCAGACCGAAGGCCGCTCCGACGATGAGAGAAACCGCCACCGATGCCGCACCAATGACGATCGACGCACGAGATCCGTAAAGGATGGCAGACAGAAGGTCGCGACCTTGCGTGTCCGTACCGAGTAGGAAAGGCCATTGCCCATCTGCGCTCCAGATCGGCGGGATTTCCGCATTGAGCAGATCGAGCGAGGCAAGATCATAGGGGTTCTGCACAGTGATCCACGGTGCAAAGAAGGCAGAACAGATCAGAAGAATGAGGAGAATGGCAGCCACAACGGCCGATGGATGATGCCAAAAGCTCCACCACAGATCGGAATTGCGCAGACGCGAGAAGAGCGGTTTGCTTTGGCTGGTTGCCACTTTTGGGGCTGTGTCGGTCAAGCTCATGGGAACTCCGGTCACACGGCGCGCAGACGCGGATCGATCACCGCATAGGCGATATCAACGACCGTGTTCAGCGTCACGAAAATGAAAGATACGATGCAGAGATACGCGGCCATGACGGGGATATCGACGAATGTCACGGCCTGCATGAACAACATTCCCATTCCCGGCCACTGGAAGACGGTTTCCGTCACCAGCGCAAAGGCAATCAGGTTGCCGATCTGCATAGCGGTCAGCGTCACAACCGGCATCAGACAGTTTTTCAGTGCATGACGGAACCACAACGCCCGCCGTCTGACGCCCCGGGCACGGGCAAATTTTATAAAGTCGGCACGCAGTGTCTCAAGCATTTCTGCACGGACAAGTCGCATGACGAGCGTGATCTGGAAGAGCGACAGTGACAGCGCGGGCAACACAAGGGCGGAACGGCCGGACGCCGTCAAAAGCCCGGTAGACCACCAGCCAAGCCTCACCACATCTCCTCGCCCATAACCCGGCAACCAACCGAGGCTGACGGAGAAAACCAGGATGAGAATGATGCCAACAAAGAAACTTGGCAGCGACACACCGACAATAGACGAGAACTGCAGGCTTTCAGCCCACCAGCGTCCGCGCCCAATGGCCGTGAAGACGCCAAGCGGTATACCGATAACCAGCGACAGAATGGTTGCGATGATGACCAGTTCGAAGGTCGCCGGAAACCTTTCCGCAATCAGCGTGATAACGTTCTGCTGGTTGCGCCAGGAAAGTCCGAACTCCCCTTGCGCTGCATTGCCGACAAATCGGGCATATTGAACGAGAAAACTCTCGTTCAACCCGAGCCGCGCGCGCAACTCGTCGCGTTCGACCTGGGTGGCACTTTCGTTGACCATCAACTCGACGGGGTCACCAAGGAAACGGAAGATGAGGAAGGCAAAGAATGCAACGGTCAGCATCACGAGAATTGCGTTGCCGATACGTTTGACGAGAAAGGCGATCATGCGCGCAGCGTCCCCGAATGAAAAATGAGGAGGAATGCCCCATCGCCTGACTTGTTCAGGCGATGGGGACGACGCAGCGACTTACATCTGCACAAGCCACAAACGTGGCAGATTGTCGGAGAACAAGGGGAAATCCTTGACCTTCGCGCTTGTCGCCCATGCAAGCGGCTGCTGATGCAACGGGATCATGAGAGCATGATCCTTGGCGATCTTCAGTGACTCCGCCTCCATTGCCAGGCGCTTGGTCTGATCCATTTCAACGGCAGAGGCTTCCGTCACCTTGTCGAACTCCTTGTCGGACCATCCGCCCCAGTTGAAGATGCCGAAAGAGCCTTCTTTCGTATGCAGAACCTGCGATGTGAGGCTGTAGGTGTCGAGCATCGGCAATGTTGCCCAACCCAACGTGTAAACATCGACCTTGCCGGCAGAGCGCTTCGGTGTCTGGACCGCACGCGTTCCCTGATCCAGCTTCGGTTTCAGGCCAACGCGCGACCACATGGAAGCGACAGCCTGGCAGATCTGTTCTTCATTGACGAGGCTGTCAGCACAGTTGAATTCGAATTCGAAACCTTCCGCGCCGGCTTCCTTCAACAGCGCCTTCGCCTTTTCGGGGTCAGCCTTGACAGGCGTATCGAGTGCTGCGTCATAGCCGGGAATTTGCGGCGCGACCAATGCGCCGGCATTTCGGGACTTCCCACGCATCACCCGTTTCTGGATAAGATCGAGGTCGATAGCGAGCTGCATGGCCTGACGGACACGGAGATCCTTCATCGGGTTTGCCGCACCCGACAGCAGTTGGTCGCGCTGACTGAAACCAATCATCACGGTACGCAGATCAGTGCCTTCCAGGATCTTGACTTCGGGAGACGCTGCGAGCCTCGGCAAATCCTGAACTGGCGCCTGATCGGTAAAGTCGATGTCGCCAGCAAGAAGAGCAGCAACCCGCGTCGCAGGTGAGGCAATCGGCGTCAGCTCAATGCGGTCGATATTGTGCTGAGGCTTGTCCCACCAGCCATCAAACTTGACGAAAACCGTCTTGGCATCTGGCTGGCGGCTCTCGACCTTGAACGGCCCTGTACCGTTTTCATTGTAGGTGGCGTAACCTTCCGTTCCCGAACCGACATCCGTTGGCGCTTCGGCGTTGTTATCCTTCAACCAACCTGCATCGAAGATGTAGATCGTCGTCAGGTCATTCGGCAGAAGCGGATAGTTGGCAGAGACGTCAATCTCGATCGTATGATCATCGATGACGCGCGAACCTTTGTAGGCCGGAATATTGCCGCGCAGTGGCGACTTGGGGTTGGACGCCCGCAGAAGCGACGCCTGTACGTCTTCGGCGGTAAAGTCAGCACCATTGTGGAATTTGACGCCTTCGCGGAGCTTGAAACGCCATGTCGTCGGGGAAACGATTTCCCAGGACGTTGCAAGCGCTGGCTCGAGTTTGAGATCGCGATTGTAGCGCACCAGCCCCTCATAGGCATGATTCAGAACGCCCAGGGCGAAACTGTCACCGTAAGAATACGGATCAAGCGAGCTGATATCGCGTGACGCCCCCCATTTGAGCGTCCCAGCCATCACCGGCGCCGTGAAAGCAAGCAGGGCCGCACCTGTCGCCAGAATTTTCGATAATTGCATTATTTGTTCCCCTACGATTGCATGCAATATTTGTGACAAGGCAAAAATATTGGACGGTCATCCAACGAAATGAACCCATCGGGTGGCTTTTTGCGCCATTCTATGCGGATTGTTCAAAAGGCTAGATCAACAAGAATACAAAATCAATACGAAATTGCATGCAATTTATTTTATTGGATGTCGTACAATTTTTGTGCAATAGACTTGCAAAAGTGCATTCAAAAGAGAGTGACAGCGATGTCCACGAACATGAGCAGAAGCGATGCGATCTACGCGTCACTTCGACGTGCCATTCTTGAGCAGGCGTTGAAACCGGGTACAAAGCTTCCGGAAGACTCGATCGGCGATACATTCGGTGTCAGCCGAACGAGTGCACGCAACGCGCTTTTGCGACTTGCATCTGATGGTCTTGTTGAGATCAAGCAAAACCGGGGTGCTGCCGTCGCCATGCCAACGCTGGAAGAGGCAGAAGAAGTCTTCGCATTACGCCGTTGCCTCGAACGCGAGGTCATCGAACGGCTGTGCAAACGCATGCCGAGAGACGGCATTGATGCGCTGATCAGCCATGTCCGTGAGGAAGAACGTGCCTTGCAGGCGTCCTCACCACGCTCCATTCGGCTTGCAGGCGAATTTCATATTCTGCTTGGCGAGCTGACCGGCTCTAAACTGTTGATCGACTTCATCAGCCAGGTCGTTTCGCGTTCATCGTTGATCCTCGCCCGTTTTGGGCGCCCACATTCGGCGGAATGCGGCATTGATGAACATATACAACTGATTGAGGCCTTGAAAAATCAGGATGCCGAAACGGCAATTCGTATCATGGATCATCACCTGCACGCCGTTGAAGACCGCGCGAAGTCTGACGACAAAGACGACGGCCCTGATATCGCAGAAATCCTCAGCCACTACATGACGGCTACCGAATAGCATGCACCAAACGAAGGAAAAGGGCGCTCGCTCCAGGCGTGGCATTGTTACCAGCCCGCACCACCTTGCAAGTGAAGCTGGCGCAAAGGTTTTGCGCCGTGGCGGCACAGCAATTGAGGCCGTGATTGCGGCAGGCGCGGCGCTGACGGTTCTCTATCCGCATTTCTGCGGACTTGGCGGCGACGCCATCTGGATCGTGGCTGACCCGGAAGGCCGGCGCAAGGCGATCATGGGCATCGGTCAGGCCGCAGCCCAATTGCCCGAATTCGACGTCATTCCAACACGCGGTCCGCTTTCGGCGCTAACGACGGCAGCCGTCGTCGATAGCTGGGGGCTTGCGCTCGGCTATTCTCGCGAGAATTGGCAAGGCACCGAAACCCTCACCTCTCTTCTTGATGACGCGATCGAACTGGCAGCGTCGGGTTTCCCGGTCAGCCGCTCTCAACAGCATTGGCATACCTATCGCAGCGGCGAGATCGAGAACTGGACTAGTGTCGCGACTTCGTTCGTCACTGAGGGGCTGCAGCGCCAGCCGGAGCTTGCGACAGTTCTCGAACAGATTGCCATTCACGGACACCGCGAGTTCTACGACGGAGCGCTCGGGGATCGCATTGCCAAGGAACTGGAGGCGGCAGGAAGCCCAATTCGACGAAGTGATTTGCAAAAAACGGCCGCGACGATCGAAGATCCGGTTTCCATCACATATCGGGGACTTGAACTGCTGGCACCGCCACCGCCTTCGCAGGGCACAGCGACCCTGGCGATCATGGGAATCCTGTCCAATTTCCGCATGGGCGATCTAGATCCAACGTCTGCAGACTTTTTTCACCTATGCGTCGAGGCGGTGAAGCAGGCTTTTCTTGATCGGGGCATGATCGCCGATCCAAACTTTGTCGCCCAACAATGCGCCGATTGGCTGAGCCCTCCCAAGCTGGCCAACAAAGCTGCGGCGATTGATCCCTTGTCGGCAATGCCCTGGCCACATGGTTTCAAGACTGGCGACACCGTCTATCTCGCAGCGGTCGATTCCGAGGGCCGCTCGGCAAGCGTGCTGCAAAGCACCTATTTCGACTGGGGAAGTGGCGTTCTCCTGCCAGATAGCGGTATTCTCTGGCAAAACCGCGGGGCCGCGTTCAGCACGGACCCGGCAAGCCCCAATGTCCTGGCACCCGGCAAGCGACCGTTCTACACGCTCAATCCGGGGCTTGGCCTGAAGAATGGGCTTCCTCATCTTCTGTACGGGACACAGGGGGCCGACGGCCAGCCACAAACCCTGGCCGTACTTCTCAGCAGGCTGATCGACCACGGCCTCGATCCACTTGCGGCGCTTTCTGCTCCACGTTTTCTGTTGGGCAGAACATTCTCAGACACCCGCGACAATCTCAAAATCGAAGAGGCGGCGGGGCAGGATGTGCTGACAACGCTTTCTGAACGTGGCCATGAAGTCATTGCCATTCCAGCCCTGAGTCCACTTTCTGGCCAAGCCGGTGTTATCAGGCTGAACGATGATGGTTGGATGGACGGCGCACATGATCCTCGCAGCGATGGCTGCGCTATCGGCGTATAAGGTCTCAGATGCAAGTCGATCTCATCCTTCGCAACATCAGAACCGCGCGACAGCCGGGACTGTCGGACATCGCGATCAGAGACGGCAAGATCGTTGAGATTGGAACCGCGATCCGTTGCGAAGCGGTGCAGGAAGAGGATTTTGACGGTGCCTTCGCTTTTCCCGGCTTTGTCGACAGCCATATCCATCTCGACAAAGCCTGCATTCTTGGACGCTGCACCATCTGCGCGGGAACGCTCGAGGAGGCAGTGCGGGAGACGGCTAAAGCCAAGGCCGATTTTTCTGAGGCAGACGTTTACGAAAGAGCGTCGGCACTTGTTGCCAAAGCAATCACGCACGGCACAAATCGCATGCGAACCTTCGTTGAAATCGATCCTCGCGCCGGAATCCGGTCTTTTGAAGCAATCAAGCGGGTCCGCGACGAATACGCCTTCGCCATCGACATTCAGATTTGCGCCTTCGTACAGGAAGGACTGACGCAGGAGCCCGAAACCGAGGCAATGCTCGATGCCGCTTTGGCTGATGGCGCAGATCTGATCGGTGGCTGCCCCTATACCGATATCGATCCGGAAGAACATGTAAGGCGCATCTTTGCACTCGCGCGAAAACATGACGTGGACGTTGATTTCCACCTCGACTTCAGCCTCGACCCGGAAAAAACGCATCTGCCTTCGGTGATCGAAGCGACAGAGGCCAATGGCTATTCAGGTAGAGTGACGATCGGCCACGTCACCAATCTTTCGGCACTCGACACCGACACGCTCGCAATGATCGGCACAAGGATCGCGGCAGCCGGTATTGCAGTGACGGTCCTGCCCGCGACCGATCTCTTCCTCATGGGCCGACAATTTACCCGCAATGTCCCGCGAGGAATTGCGCCAGCGCATGCCTTGTCCGCACTTGGTGTCCAGACAGCAATCGCGACCAACAATGTTCTCAATCCATTCACGCCGTTCGGCGACGCCTCGCTGGCGCGTATGGCCAATCTCTATGCCAATGTGATGCAGCTTTCCCGTGACGCCGACATCAAGCTTGCTTTCGATATGGTGACCTCACAGGCAGCGGAAATTCTTGGTGTGGCGCATGATCTGGCAGTCGGCACCTCAGCGGACATCGTCGTCCTCGACGCAACAGATGCCTGCGACGTTATCCGCTGTTCCGCACCTGCACTCGCTGGCTGGAAGGCCGGCAAGAAGACTTTCGTTCGGCCGAAAGCAGCACTTCTCAGATAAGCCAACCCGCGAGTGCCAAGGCAGAACACTGCTGCCCTGGCACCTGATCGCGGAAGACCGCTTATTCTGCGGCGATTTTGAGTGCAGCCCTTGCGCGCGCTTTGCGCGCAATGCTTTCGGCAAACTTTGGCGTTTCACGATGGTTGTGGTCGCCACCGGCTGCCTGGCGGGCCGCTGCTGCCTGTTCAAAGGACTGACCGTGCTGTTCGATGAAGGCCATGAAGGCATCGGTCGGATGGCAGGTTACCTGATTGGTATAACGAGTGCGATTTCCATCGATTGCTTCTGCAATGAGTTCCCAGATAACATTGACCTGTGTACGCTCACCCGTTGGCGTGAAAACATCGGAAATCGAGTTCATGCGGCAATAGGACGGCGTTGCCTCGTCAGCGACATAGTGCTGGATCACCAGGCCCGTGCCAATTTTCTCGACATTGATGGACATCTTGCGTCCATCGTCCGTGAATGTTGCGCCACACGCAATGTGGTCGGGCTCGCAGCAACGCAGGTATTCGGCCTCCGGAAGATTGAACAGCCAGTCGGCGATATCAATCTGATCGAGAGGAACATCGATATCGTGCGAATAAGCCGACTTGGACAGCAGCTTGTCGGTGAGAACTTCCATGGTCTTTTCCTTTCAATCTGATTTCCGCACCGAAAAGCCAGGACAAACGATCCATCTTCTCAGTGCTCTGGTGAACGTCGTTACGAGCAAACCCGTCGACTGCTCTGGTGTGAAAGGTGCCACCGAGCAGGCGTCGCTTCTACTATACGGATGGGTCGCGATCCTACCCTTAGGTCTTGCTTCGGAATCTGTTCATTAAAAAGCTCGAGGAGCTTTGACGAAAGATGCCCGCAGGTGACAAACCAGCGGGCATCATCGCATCAAGAATTTCATTGTGCGGACTGCTCACCGCCCGTTTGCTTCACGCCACTTGGCAAAGAGCGCGAGATTGTTCTCCTCCGTCGCCGGATAGAGCCCGATGATGGTGTGCCCTTCCTTGACCCTTTCTACGACGAAATCCTCATAGGCTGTCATTTCGACCGCTTCATCGGCAATCTCGTCGGCGATTTCCGCCGGAATGACGATCACGCTGTCGTCGTCGCCCACCATGATATCGCCCGGAAACACCGCAACATCACCGCAGCCGATCGGCACATTGATATCGATCGCTTCATGCAGCGTCAGATTGGTCGGGCTGGATGGCCGGTGATGATAGGCGGGTATATCCAGTTCGCCGATCGTC
This sequence comes from Agrobacterium tumefaciens, assembly GCA_025559845.1. Taxonomy (NCBI): domain Bacteria; kingdom Pseudomonadati; phylum Pseudomonadota; class Alphaproteobacteria; order Hyphomicrobiales; family Rhizobiaceae; genus Agrobacterium; species Agrobacterium tumefaciens. The sequence goes on along the minus strand of CP048470.1, from coordinate 1,857,592 downwards.
ATGGCATCACGAAAACCACCATCGGTAACCACCCCTGCCCCGCCGCGCACCATCAGTCGGGTAATGAGAATATCGCCGGCCGAAGCCGCACGGGCATCCTTGCGGCTATCCATGACCAGCACATGGCCTTCCGGGCAGGTTTCGATCGCATGGCGTTGCGGGTGTTTCGGATCACGAAACACCGTCATCGGATTGCGATCCTCCCGCGCCGGCATATAGCGCAAGGTAAAGGCGGGGCCGACCATGTTGCGGCCCTTCGGCCGCACCGGCCGAACGTCCTGGATCGTCTGATTTTTCAGTCCGCGCTTGTAGAGCGCCGAGCAGAGCGTGGCGACGGATACACCCATCAGCTTGTCACGGGTTTCGGATTTCATCGTTCCTCCTTGATAGGGCAATAGATTTTGTCAGTTGATCGCCGGCTCCGGCACCTTGGCGCCAAACTCAGTCTTCAGAAAATCGAAATCACAGCCTTTGTCGGCTTGCTCGATATGCTTGGTGAACATGAAGCCATAGCCCCGTTCATAACGAGGCTCGGGCGCCACCCACGCGGCGCGCCGCGCTTCAAGCTCATCGGCAGAAACGAGCATGTTGAGGCTGCGCGCCGGAATATCCAGTTCGACCAAATCGCCGGTTTTCAAGAGCGCCAGGGGACCGCCAACAAAAGCTTCGGGCGAAACATGCAGCACGCAGGCACCGAAACTCGTCCCCGACATCCGAGCATCAGAGATACGTACCATGTCGCGCAGACCGAGTTTCAGCAGCGCCTTTGGCATCGGGATCATCCCCCATTCCGGCATGCCGGGACCGCCCTGAGGGCCAGCATTGCGCAACACGAGAACGGTCTCCGGCGTCAGCGGATAATCCGGATCGTCGATGATCGTTTTCAGTTCAGAGTAACTGTTTGCCACCAAAGCCGGGCCTTTGTGCCGGTGGAATTTCACATCACAGGCCGCAGGCTTTATGACGGCGCCATCAGGGCAAAGATTGCCCTTCAGCACGGCAAGCGAACCCTCGTGATAAACGGGGTTGGAGAGCGGACGGATAACGTCCTCGTTCCAGATTTTTACGTCCTCCAGGCCTTCAACCAACGGCTTGCCAGTGACACTGATCGCGGTCGGGTCCAGCTTGTCTCCGAGCTGCTTCATCAGAGCGCGCAACCCGCCTGCATAGAAAAAATCCTCCATCAGATAGGTCGTACCGGATGGACGAATATTGGCAATAACCGGGGTGGTGCGGCCGATACGATCGAGATCGTCAAGTTCCAGCGGCACACCGGCCCTGCGCGCCATGGCGATAAGGTGGATGATAGCGTTGGTCGAGCAACCGGTGGCCATCGCCACCGTCACAGCATTGGTGACGGCCGCCGGGGTGATGATTTTTTCCGGTGTCAGGTCCTCCCAAACCATCTCCACAATCCGCCGCCCGCAAGTCGCCGACATGCGCTGGTGGTTGGCATCGGCGGCGGGAATGGAGGAGGCCCCCGGAAGCGTCAGTCCCATGGCCTCTGCAATCGCCGTCATGGTCGAGGCTGTTCCCATTGTCATGCAATGGCCGTAACTGCGGGCAATTCCCCCCTCGATGCCTTGCCACTCCTCCTTGGAAATGGTGCCAGCTCGTCGTTCGTCCCAATATTTGAAGCCATCGGTTCCCGAGCCGAGCGCCTTGCCTGCATAATTGCCGCGCAACATGGGGCCGGCTGGCAGATAGACAAAGGGCAACCCCATGGAGACTGCCCCCATGACAAGCCCGGGCGTCGTCTTGTCACAACCACCCATCAGAACGGCACCGTCGACGGGATGCGAACGCAGCAGTTCCTCAGTCTCCATCGCCAGCATATTGCGATAAAGCATGGTCGTTGGCTTGACGAAATTCTCAGACAAGGAGAGCGCAGGCAGCTCCATCGGAAAGCCACCGGCCTGCAGCACGCCTCGTTTCACCCATTCCACCCGCTCGCGAAAATGCATGTGGCAGGGCTGCGCATCCGACCAGGTATTGATGATGGCAATGATCGGCCGTCCTTCCCAGTCTTCCGGCGCATAGCCCATCTGCATGGTTCGCGACCTGTGGCCGAAAGAACGCTGATCATCCGGCAGCATCCAGCGCGCTGAGCGCAATTCCTCGTAGTTTTTTTTAACTGCCATTCCAAACTCCTGTGCCGACCGGCACTTCTCTGGATCGCGACGATCCACTATTCCGTGAAAGCTTCTTCGCGTTTGCGGCTGATGCTCGGCGAAAGCACGAGAACCAGTACGATGACGGCAAAGATCAACAGCGACAGGCTGAGCAGACTGCGCACGAAGATCGACGGATCACCCTGACTGATCAGCATGGCGCGCCGCAGGTTTTCCTCCAGCATCGGGCCGAGGATGAAACCGAGGAGCAGCGGTGCAGGCTCAAATCGCAACTTGCTCAGTGCAAATCCGATAACGCTGAAAGCCGCCATGACGAACACATCGAAAACGCTGTTGTTGATGCTGTAGGCGCCGATGCAGCAGAAGCCGATAATCGCCGGAAAAAGCAGGTGATAGGGAACGGTCAGCATACGCACCCAAAGCCCGATCAATGGCAGGTTCAGGATGACGAGCATGAGATTACCCGACCACATCGACACGATCATGCCCCAGAACAGATCCGGTTCGTCCGAGATGACATTCGGACCAGGGGTGATGCCCTGGATGATCATCGCACCGACCATCAGCGCCATAACCGGGTTGCCGGGAATGCCGAGCGTCAGCATGGGAATGAAGGACGTCTGAGCACCGGCATTATTTGCCGATTCAGGTGCGGCGACACCTTCGATCGCACCCTTGCCAAATTCGGAACTATTGGGAGACAGGCGCTTTTCCATTGCATACGATGCGAAGGATGCCAGCATCGCACCGCCGCCAGGCAATATGCCAAGGAACGAGCCGAGTGCAGTACCGCGTAGGACAGGCCCCTTGATGCGGCGGAAATCTTCCCTGGTCAGCATCAAACCCGTCACACGCTTGACGCCAACCGAACGTTCCTGCTCGTTCTCAAGATTGCGCAGGATTTCGCAGATCCCGAAGATGCCCATGCTGACGGCAACGAAATTCAACCCGTCATAGAGTTCGGGAATATTGAAGACGTAGCGGGGTGCACCGCTTTCTACGTCAGTTCCGACTGTGCCAAGGACCAGACCGAAGACGATCATCGCGAACGCTTTGAGCAGGGAACCGCTCGCAAGTGCGACCGAAGCCACTAGGCCGAGCACCATGAGCGAGAAATATTCCGCAGGCCCGAAATTGAGCGCGACGGCTGCGAGCGGTGGTGCCGCGACAGCAAGGAGAACGGTCGCCACCGTGCCCGCAAAAAAGGAACCAAGGGCTGCTGTCGCGAGTGCGGCGCCTGCACGACCGTTGCGGGCCATTTGATAGCCGTCGATTGCTGTCACGACGGACGAGCTTTCGCCTGGAAGATTGATCAGGATCGCCGTCGTCGATCCACCATATTGCGCGCCATAAAAGATACCGGCCAGCATGATGAGGGCGGATTCCGGTGGAAGGCCGAACGTGATGGGCAGAAGCATGGCAATGGTCGCTGTCGGACCAAGTCCTGGCAACACGCCGATTGCAGTACCCAGCAGACAGCCAATAAAGCCATAAAGCAGGTTCATCGGCATGAAGGCAGTCGATGCACCGAGCCAGAGGTTAGAGAAGATATCCATAAATTGTCCAATCCGGTTTCGCGGCTGGCAGGCGAGCGTTAGAAGAAGTCGCCGACGAAGGGCACCCAAGGTCCGAATGCACTGACAGGGAGCGACAGGAGCTTGGTAAACAGAATGACCGAGGCAGCAGCCATGAACAGACCGAGCAGGATGGAGTGACGCCATTTTGCATAACGGCTAGCGGTGGCGACGCCTGCAATCAGGAGAAACATGGTGGGCGCCAGACCAAGCCCGGAGAGCACCAGACCAAATCCGACAGGTGCCAGGATCACGCAGAAATAGGCTTTCCAGTTCCACGCTTCCGGTTCATCGTCTCCCGCATCGACCATGATCGACTGACAGACGATCAGGCTGCCGATCACGATCAAAAGCAGGCTCAGCATGATCGGGAAATAACCCGGTCCCATCTGAAAGGAATTGCCGACTTGCAGTTCTCTGCCGAACCAGATGAACAGCAGGCCGACACAGATCATCGTAACGCCGCCGAGAAAGTCGCGGCCGTTCCTTATTTTAAGCATGGCATGATACTCGCGTGTGAAAAATGTGCCGGCCGGAAAATCCGGCCGGCAGATGGTCTCACTGCAGCGGCACGTTGGCGGCTTTGATGACCTCGGCCCACTTGGCCGTTTCCTTGTCGATGAACGCCTGGAACTCAGCGGAGCTATTGCCGACCGGCGTTACACCCATCGCTTCCAGTTTCGACTTCATCGCGGGATCGGCAATGATGGCCTGCACTTCCTTGCTAAGCTTTTCGACGATTTCAGGGGGCGTGCCTGGAGGTGCAAACAGTCCATGCCACGAGGTCGCCTCGAAGCCAGGGATGACACTTGCCATCGTAGGCACGTCCGGCAGAAGGTCTGCTTTTTCGAGGCTTGTCACGGCAAGCGCCTTGACCTTTCCTGCCTTCACCTGCTGCGCCGCTGTCGGGATATTGTCGAACATCATATCGACATGCCCGCCAACAACATCGAGTATAGCCTGGCTACTGCCCTTATAGGGCACGTGGGTGATCTTGATGTCGGCCTTGGTCGCAAGAAGCTCGCCGGCAAGATGAATGGATGTACCGACCCCTGAAGACGCGTAGGTGTGTTTGCCTGGCTCCGTCTTCAGGAATGCAACCAGCTCTTCTACCGAATTGGCTTTGATCTTGTCCGGGTTGACCACAAGAACGTTTGGCAGGCTGGCAATCAGGGAGATCGGCGCAAAGCCTTTTTCCTTGTCGTAAGGCAGCGTCTTGTAGAGCGTCTGGTTGATGGCGTTGGAACTGACCGTTCCCATACCAATCGTGTAACCATCCGGCTTGGAGCGCGCGAGGTCACCGAGACCGATGTTGCCACCTGCGCCCGGTTTGTTTTCAACGATGAAGCGCTGCCCCAGCCTCTTGTCCAGCTCCTCCGCAACGAGGCGACCGAACGTGTCTGTGTTGCCACCTGCGGCGAAAGGAACGATCACCGTTACCGTCTTGGTCGGGTATTCGTCAGCATGGCTTGCCTGCAGAGCGACGGTACATAGTGCGGCCGTCGCCGCAGCGAGCGTCATGAAACGCTTGAGGTTCATGTTATTTCCTCCACTTTTCTGGCCTCCTGCCAGTGATAACGATCCATTCTCCGAAACCCTCCTAACGAAGAAATGGAAGCGCTTTCATTGTATCGTCAAAAAACGGGTCTGCAAGCATTCGCTCAATTTTTTAAATTCATAAGATTCAATATCTTGAGATGTAATAGACGATTTTTTTCCGACCGCCTCTTGATTGATACAAAAATGAAAGCGTAAATCATTTATGACAGGAGTAATGACAATGTCCGAACACGACAGGAACAAATATGCCTCGGCAACCGGCCCGGTGACGCTTGCCGATATCGCCAAGCTGGCGGGCGTCTCTCCGGTCACAGTATCTCGCGCCATCAACACCCCTGCCTTGGTCAAACCTCGCACGTTGGAAGCAATCGAACGCGTGATCGCCAAAACAGGCTATGTGCCCAATCTGCTGGCTGGCGGCCTCGCCTCCAGAAGAACGCGCCTGATCGCGGCCGTCGTTCCTTCTGTCGCAAGCACCATATTTGCCGAGACCATCGAAGGCCTCAATGCCGAGCTGGTATCTGCCGGTTACCAGCTTTTGCTCGGGCTCTCCGGTTACGATCCAGGCCGCGAACTGGAACTGACACGTGCAATTCTCGCGCGGCGCCCGGACGGCATCATCCTGACAGGCATCACCCACATGAAAGAAACCCGTGCCATGTTGACCGGTGCGGGGCTGCCAATCGTCGAGATATGGGATTCCACACCCTCACCGCTCGACACAGCCGTTGGTTTCTCGCATTCCGCCGTTGGGGCGCTGGTCGCCGAACATCTTTTGATCAGGGGTTACGATCGCTATGCGCAGGTTGGCGCGAACGATCCACGCGCTGTGCAACGTCGGGATGGTTTTGTTAATCGTCTGAAGGGGATTGCAGATGTCGAGTTGCCGGCTCTGGAGATGAACTCGCCCTCCACGTTCCGGGACGGGCGCATCGCAATGGCGCAGCTTCTTGATCGTGGTGAAGGCTCACTCGGCGTGTTCTGCTCGTCCGACGTCGTGGCCCATGGTGCGCTGGCTGAAGCTCATGCACGCGGCTGCCGAATGCCGGATGACTTGGCTATCATCGGTTTCGGCGATTTCGACTTTGCGCCTTACACCCATCCACCGCTCACGACTGTACGGATCGATCGCCGCGATATTGGCACGAAAGCCGCGAGATCCATCCTGCGCAAGATTGACGGTGACGAGACCGTGGAAGCGATGATCAACATCGACTTCCACATCGTTGCGCGCGGAACGGCCTGACAGGAACGACTTTACGGCCGGACGCCAAATTCGGCCGTCGCCCGTGTCCAATGTGCAGCCTGCTCCGACAAAGTAATGCCCAGACCTGGACGATTTGGGACCAGCATTCGCCCCCCTTGGATCTCCAGCCGCTCATTGAACAGCGGATCGAGCCAGTCAAAGTGCTCCACCCACGGCTCGAGCTCGTAAGCCGCTGCCAGATGGAGATGAATTTCCATCGCAAAATGGGGGGCGAGCTGCAGTTTTTTAGCCTCCGCCAATGCACATATCTTGAGGAACTGCGTAATACCGCCGACGCGCGGTGCGTCCGGCTGAATGAAGTCCACGGCATTGTTCTGGATCAGCGAGATGTGCTCCAGCACACTCGCCAGCATTTCGCCGGTGGCAATCGGCGTATCGAGCTGCGCTGCAAGTGCCGCATGACCTTCGACGTCATAGGCATCGAGCGGCTCCTCGATCCATGTGAGGTTATAAGGCTCCATGAGCCGTCCGAAACGCATGGCGCTGGGACGATCCCATTGCTGGTTGGCATCGACCATCATCGCTGCCCGCCCGCCAATGCGCTCATGAACCGCCGCGACGCGCTTCAGGTCAACGCTCATATCCGGCTGACCAACCTTGATCTTTATGCCGCCGATGCCGGCGGCAATGGAGTGCTCGACATTCTCCAGCACTTCCTCGATCGGCGACGATAGAAAACCGCCGGAGGTGTTGTAGCATCGGACGGAGTCGCGATGCGCGCCCAGCAATTTTGCCAATGGCAGACCGGCACGCTTCGCCTTCAAATCCCACAGTGCCACGTCGAATGCCGCAATCGCCTGCACGGCCAGGCCGCTACGCCCAACCGAAGCGCCTGCCCAACATAGCTTGTTCCAGAGCTTGCCAATATCGTTAGGATCTTCACCAATCAGGACGTTGGCGATTTCCTTTGCATGTTCATATTGTCCGGGCCCGCCGGCACGTTTGGAATAGCTGAAACCGATCCCGCTATGCCCCTGCTTCGTTTCAATCTCCGCAAAGAGAAAAGCCACCTCGGTCAGAGGTTTTTGCCTGCCGGTCAGAACCTTGGCATCACTGATCGGTGTTTTCAAAGGCAGGAAGATCGATGACAGCCTGATCCAGGCAATACTGTCGCTGCCGACGCTTTGCTGCAGATGGTTTGTCTTTGCCGACTGCGTATCCATGTCATCACCTCGCTTCGCTACCCACTCGGGGATCTCTTGCCTTGACTGATAGCGCCGCGATCAATTTAAGTCCAAGTTGTTTATTGTTTGATATCTATACCGGATTTGAATAGATGCTGGATTTGACACAGGTTCGCTCATTTGTCGTCGTTGCAACGGAACTGAATTTCAGCCGTGCGGCAAAACGCTTGAACATCACACAGCCGCCACTCAGCCGGCAAATCAAGCTGCTTGAGCAGCAGCTTGACGTCACTCTTTTTGAAAGAAGCAGCAGACGCGTGGTCCTGACGCCTGCCGGCATGGCATTTCTGATTGAGGCACAGAAACTTCTTGAGCTCGGCAACTCGGCGATAACGGCAACAAGAAGGATCGCGCGCGGCAACGTCGGTACGGTAAAAATCGCCTTTGTGGGCGCTACCACTTACAGCTTTCTCCCACGCTTCATTGCTCACGCCCGTGCCGCAGCCCCCCATATCGATCTTGAACTGGTGCAAATGGAAACGGCCGAGCAGCTTCAATCCATCAATTCTGGTGAGGTCGATCTTGGGCTTTCGCGCCCACTCAGCGGCAACCATCATCTCCAGAGCCTGTGTGTCGAGCGAGAGCCCATGATGCTGGCCATCCCGCGCTCGCATCCGCTTGCAAGCAAACGGCGGCCTTCACTGACATCCCTGAGTGGAGAAGCTTTCATCATGTTTTCGCCGGCCGCGCGATATCTGCATGAGAAGCTGAACAAGGTGATGACGGAAAATGCTGTCACACCCCGCATCGTTCAAAGCATGACCCACTCACAGGCCATTCTCTCACTTGTCAGTGCCGGGATCGGCCTGGCGGTGGTGCCCGCAGGCACTCAGAACGCCTGCTTTGACAATGTTGTCTTTCGCGCGATGGACATGCGGGAGGAATGCACGGCAGAGCTTCACGCCATCTGGAGCCCAGACAATCGCAATCCCTTGCTACCGGAAATACGTGACATCATCGCATCTCAGATTGACCCCGGCCGGCATCCATAGGCTTCAGTTCCGCAATCGAAAAACGCCGCGACCTGCTGGTCGCGGCGTGCATTTTTTGATCTGCAGTAGCTTATTCGCCCGATTGGTCCGCTTAGAATTCCTGCCAATCGTTTGACGTGTCGAGCGCGGCGTTGCCCGAGAAGGCAGATGCAACCTTGCGCGCGAGACTACGGGCTGGAGAGGTTGCCGGTGCATCCTGCTGACCTGCCGGACGTACCGCATATTGAGGACGGGTCGAGAGCTTGAACTGCGACAGCAGAGCGTTCAGCGCAGCGGCATCGCGTGCCAGGCCGTGGCTTGCGGCCGTGGATTCCTCCACCATGGCAGCGTTCTTCTGCGTGTCCTGATCCATCGCATTGACGGCCGTGTTAATCTGCTGCAGGCCAGACGACTGTTCCTGAGCCGATTCTACGATTGCGTTCACGTGACGGTTGATCTCCTGCACCTCGGCAACAATGCTTTCTAGCGCCACACCGGTTGCTCCGACCAGTTCCACCCCACTCTGGACCTGCTGGTTCGAATTGTTGATCAGTGCCTTGATTTCCTTCGCAGCATTGGCGGAACGCTGGGCAAGCTCACGAACCTCCTGAGCAACCACGGCAAAGCCCTTTCCAGCATCACCGGCGCGAGCGGCTTCAACGCCGGCATTGAGAGCAAGAAGGTTGGTCTGGAAGGCGATATCGTCGATGACACCGATGATGTTGCTGATCTCACCCGACGACTTCTCGATCTGCTCCATTGCCTTGACGGCATTCTGGACGACCTCGCCGGATTTCTCGGCACCGGCGCGGGTGCGCGTGACGAGCACGCCTGCCTCATGGGCGCGGCGAGCCGCGTCCTTGACTGTCGTTGTGATTTCTTCGAGTGCAGCGGCAGTCTCTTCGACAGACGCGGCCTGCTGTTCGGTCCGTTTGGCAAGATCATCGGCAGCGGATCGGATTTCAGACGAACCGGCCTCGATGCTGCGTGCATTTTCGGCAACCTGCTCCAGCGCCCGCTGAAGTTTGCTGGCCGACGCGTTGAAGTCGTTGCGGACGCCATCGAGAACGGCGGTAAACGGCTTCTCGATACGGTAGACGACATTGCCGTCAGACAGATTGCTCAGGCCTTCCGCAAGGCTTTCGACAGCGAATTTCACTTCCGATGCTTCACGGGCGCGCTGCTGTTCGCGCTCGATGCGCTCGCGCTCGGAAAGGCTGCGGTTGTCTTCGGCTTCGCGCTCGAGGCGGCTGCGCTCAAGGGCGTTGGTGCGGAAGATCGCGACAGCTTCGGCCATCTGACCGATTTCATCCTTGCGATCAAGGCCGACTACCTCAGCATCCGTTTCGCCGGCGGCAAGAGACACCATGCGTTCACGCAGGCGCGCCATCGGCGCCGTAATACCCTTGTGGGCAATCGCCATTGCCAGAACGACCGCAAGACCAATGCCGAGGAGCATGCCAACGATCGCATAGAGGATCGTGGTGGACACCTCGTCAGAAAGCCGCTTTGCACCGCTATTAAGGATTTCTGCCATGGCGCCGTTGTTGGCGCCAAATTTCGGGGAGAGATCGACGATTGCCTGGTCAAGCTTGCTTGAGAGATCCGCAACCTTGACTTCATCGCCTGCCGTGTGCGCTGCAAGAAGGCTTTCCCCAATGGCCTTCAGACCATCGGCACCGGCGATCAGTTCATCGATTGCCGCCTTGCGGCTTGGAACGATCCCGGGAATTTGCGCGAGCCGGTCGCGGGCTCCGGCAATTTCCTTGGTGAAACGGGCGGAAAGATCCTTGAATGCGGGTGATGCCGGGTCCTGCGCCAACGCACGGCTAAGCCACGTCGTCGCTGTCCACATGCCTGCGGCACCACGCGGACCGAAGGTCGCGGCATTGCTCTCATTTTGCAGGAAGTTGCCATATGCCTGATTTGCAGCACTGAAACTGTGCGTAACATACAGCAGCCCAGCAAGCGAAATCACGCCGAGAATGGCGATTGTCATCAGAAACTTGGTCTTGATCTTTAAATTTTGCAGCATCGAAAAACCTCAGAGCGGCGCTGAAGAGACGGCACGCTTTGCAACACGTCAGGCGGGAAAGGAATGCAGGAACCGCCGCAGCAGGCGGCGCACATCATGCGCGCGAGGGACCGGGATCGATCGATATGTCCTGGCTCGAACGCTAGGAGAATTGTGATAAGAAAATCTTACTTTTATTGCGATGCAACATGGCCTTTTCGAAAAATATCAACCTCTTACAAAATCTTGTAATGCAACGTTCCGAACTGCTTAACTATGGCTAGAGGTCAACGCCCACGTCATGTTGCGGCGCACAATGGACTGCCGTTAATTCCCGCCCGGGCCATGCTCTAGGCTCCCCCTATGCGGGCAGATTGATATGACATCAAAATCATCTTGAAGGGCACTTTTCCGTGGATTTTACACGCCGCAATATTTTCGCGCTGTCTGCTGCCGCCGTGGCAACAGGCGTTACAACAAAGCTTGCCTCTGCACAGGCGATGCCGTTCCAACCGAACGCACGTTACCCGGACCCTGCGGTCCAGATCCTTGATCCGAGCTTTGCAAAATACCGCATCAGCTCCAGCACCCTGGAGCAAGTTGCAACAGGCGCACGCTGGCTGGAAGGACCGGTCTGGTTCGGCGATGGTCGCTATCTGCTCGTCAGCGACATCCCCAACAACCGCATCATGAAATATGATGAGGCCAACGAGACCTGGAGCGTGTTCCGCGATAACGCCAACTACACCAATGGTCATACCCGCGACAAGCAGGGTCGCCTCGTGTCCTGCGAGCATCTGACACGTCGCGTGACGCGCACGGAATACGATGGTTCCATCACTGTGCTGGCCGACAACTTCAACGGCAAGAAGCTGAATTCACCGAATGACATCATTTGCAAATCGGACGGTTCGCTTTGGTTCACCGATCCACCCTTTGGCATCGGTGGCGAATGGGAAGGCGAAAAGGCGACGCCGGAGCTGCCACATTCCGTTTATCGCATTTCGCCGGAAGGCAAACTGGATCTCGTCACCGATCAGTTGAAAGGCCCCAACGGCCTGGCGTTTTCGCCCGACGAAAAGAAGCTCTACATCGTCGAAGGCCGTGCAGCTCCGCATCGCATCATATGGTCTTATGACGTGAGCAAGGATGGCGTGGAACTGTCAAACAAGACGGCTCTGGTTACGGCTGATGACAATGGCGGCCTTGATGGCATCAAGGTCGATATCGATGGCAACATCTGGTGCGGCTGGGGAACCAATGGTGCGCCCGATGCAAAGCCGGAAGACCTTGATGGCGTCAAGGTATTCAACCCTGAAGGTAAGGCGATCGGCTTCATCAAGCTGCCGGAACGTTGCCCGAACCTCGTCTTTGGCGGTGCAAAGAAGAACCGTCTTTACATGGCGAGCAGCCACTCGGTCTATGCACTCTACGTCGAGACCCGCGGCGCTGTCTGAGAGCACGTCTGCCGGATAGAATGAGAAGGGCCGGTCCTCGCAAGGGATCGACCCTTCTCATTTATCGACACGGCACCGACAGAAAGCCTGAACTAAATCACGACTTCCCTTCGTTCTCTCGACGCGACGAAAGCGGCCTCTATGCAGGCAACAACATGCAGGCCATCCTGTCCGGTAACTGACAGCATCTTTCTATCTTTCACAGCGCCCAAAAAATCTTCCCATTGACGAACCAGAGCTCTGGCGCCGCCATTTTCTTCCAGAGCGTTTTCCAGCATGCGCCATTTATTGCCTTGTCCAACCGAAACACCCTTGAAGAAGTCGACGACAATCACGCCGTTTTCACAGATCAGTTCGTCCCCGGAAATGAAGGCACCATTGCTGAAGCCGATGCTCGTCAACTGTCCGGCAGCCGCTCCGCCGAAATTGAGCAGTAGGAGTGCCGCATCATCAGCCCCTTGCTTGTGAAAGGCGGTGGTCGAGATCGCGTTGACTTGAGTGGCAGGGGTTGGCGCAAAAGCCAACAATCTGTCGAGCGCATGAATTCCCGCCGTAAACAGCATACCACCACCCATTTCTGGTGAAAGATGCCATTGCCGGCGGTTTTCCTCCATCCAGAACTTGATCATGCGGCTGTGGCCAAATCGCATTGCACCCAGGCCATTTTCTTCCATTGCGCGTTTCGCAGTCAAGAACGGCAAGGTGAACCGCATCGTGTGACCGGGCATCAATATAACCCCGGCCCTGTCGGCCGCCTCGATGATCCTGACACAATCGACCACATTCGGGGCCAACGGCTTTTCCACCATGAGATGCTTGCCCGCATCTGCTGCCGCAATCGCGACCTCGGCATGAAGATGATGCGGCAACGAAATGACAACCGCATCGACATCCGGATCGGCCAGCAGATCGCGCCAGTCGAGATAGGCCGTGCCGCCAAACTCTGCCGTAAATGCAGCAAGTCCCTCAGGATCATTACGGCAAGACGCGACCAGCCGGACACCGGACAGGTGTTTCAAGGCACGCGCATGTTCTGCGCCGAAGTGACCGGCACCGATAATTCCAACCTGCAGCATCTTACTTTTCCCCGCCTGCATACGCGTAGCATCTGTCGATAATGTCCATCGCGCGCCAGTGGCGCGCGAGCGTTACAGCCGGCTCGCCGCCATCGCGTAACCGATCGATCGTTTTCGCCATCATGGCGTCGTAACGTCTGGCAACCGGCGTTGCTTGAACTTCACGGACACAACCGTCATCCAGCGTGACGATCTCCAGCACATCACCGCGATCACAAAGGCTCGCATTGCGTGTTGAAACACGCCATTCGAAAATCCCCCTGATCATTGACGCAAAGATGTATCCGGCTTCGACCATGCCGATGCTGCCATCTTCGGCACGCAGGATCACCACGGCATAGTCTTCGACCGACGTCCCGTGCATTTTGGGTCCGAAAGACGCACTCACGACGTCGATTTTCTGATCGCCCACCACATCGATGAACGCATTGACACCGTGGATACCGAGATTCCGCAATGCCCCGCCGCCACTGATCGCTCCGTCCAGCACCCATTCACAACCGTCGTCGACATATCGCTGAGGAGGACCATTGATCAGACGGAAATGGGAATGGGAAACCGGTCCAAGTCGCCCGTCTCCCTTCAGCTTTCGGAACTCTTCAAGAAGCGGGCTGTAGCTGTGCGCCAGCGCGACAGCGACAAAAGCGCCAGTCTCCTCCGCCAGATCGACAATCGGTTTCAAAACCTGTCCCGAAACGCCAACAGGTTTTTCAATCAGGATCGGCATTTTGATGGCAATCAGTTGCCGGGCAAGATCTGCCATTTCGAAAGGTTTGCCCATGACGACAGCCAGATCGGGTTCCTGTTGCAGCGCCTCTTCAATGCTGCTGACGACCTTAGCACCGTAGGTCTCTGCAAATCTCTCCGCTTTCGCGACGTCCGCATCCCATGCCGTTAAAATCTGCGCACCGGATGCCCGCGCAGATTCCGCGTGCATCGCTGCATGCCAATGTCCTACCCCAAAGAAGGCCAGCTTCATCGTTCCATCCAATTTGCTGTTGAGATATGTCGTTCAGGTTGATTGTTATCGTCTGCCACGACCGTTTCAGACGTTGACAACAAAGACTTCTGCGCGTGCATTGCCTGTACAATCCTCGCCGCCGACGATCAGCAGTCCGTCGGGCACGGAAAACGAAATGCCGTAAGCGAGGCCGCGCGGGAGTTTTCCAACCTCACGCCAGTCCTTGCCGTCAAATGCGTAGATTTCGTCACGCCAGATTTTGGTGAGGCCTTCATGCGCATACCAGTTGCCGGCATCGGCGTTTGCGCGAGCGCCCTTGAAGTTGACGCCACCGGCAACCAGAATCTGCTTTCCGACGTAACCAGCGAAAGCGCCGCCCAATCCCTCCTGCACCTCATCCGAGGCTGGCTTCGGCAGATCTGTCAGTTGTCGCCAATCGCACAGGTTTTCTTTGAAACACACGCTCTTGACCGCTGCCGTTCGCAAACCCGGTTTCACCTCGCCGCTGACGAGGACAAAATCATCCTGCCCGATCGTCACCGCTGCGCTGTCGCAGTTCGGCGGAAACGGATTTTGCCCAAGCAAACCCCAGCAATTCGTCTTGGGATCATAGGAAAGCACGTCACCGTTCCAGCGATACTCGTCCGGCGCCATGCTCATGTAGCTGCGTACAAGTCGGTCAAATTCCAACGGGTTTGCGTCCTTGTCCAGAACCGAGAGGTCAGCGAGATATCGGTCGAAAAGCTGCTTGTTGTATCCGCCGACAATGGCAATGCGGCCGTTAGACAATGATAGCGCTTTTGCACCAGATAGACCGACTGGTGTGCGCGTTTCCACTCTGCTCCAGCTATCGTCTGCAGGGTCGTAGATATGAACGCAGTCGAAGATGATTGCGGACTTGGCGTCCGGCCTCTGCTTTCCATTACCGCTGAATACGAAAATCCTGCCGCCACTTGCTGCGGCAGCCGCACCGTTTGTCGGCGCACCGGGAAAGGCGGTTCGCCCTTTCCAACCTGCTTCAGGATTTTTCAGATCAAGTGAATAGAGATCCCGACCTGCTGAACCAAGACCGACATAGGCGACGTCGTCAAACTGAACACCAATTCCACCTTTGATCGCCACGGGTAGATCCGGCCATTTCCCTGAAGTGTGCGACGCGGTCAGTTGTGGGGCTTCTTTCGGCGCGGATTTCGTATCCGGTAACACTGCTCTCATCGCGTCCTCTTGCTGCTGCTTGCTTCAAATATCGCTTTGCCAAGGTGGAAATCACTCAGATCCCAACCGCACTCGATGGCGTCCCTCAGGCTTGAGGTTCCTCCCCATCGACGATAGAGACCCAATATCCTGTTGACAGATATCCTACAAGTGGATAATTAACGAGCAACGGGTAGGTTTCAGCCGAAGCCAACCAACCCTGGAGACGGACGATGAGCCTGAAAACGATAAAGCCCCTGCAAAAAGCGCCTCTGTTGCACGTATCGGTGCAGGAGAGCCTTCGGAGCTATATCGACGACAACAATCTGAAAGCCGGCTCTCCACTGCCTCCTGAAGGCGAACTTGCACAACAACTGGGAGTCAGCCGCAACTCCGTCCGAGAAGGCATCAAGGCGCTTGAATCTGTTGGCGTCCTTGAATCGCGCCGGGGTATTGGCGTCTTCGTGAAGGCGTTTTCATTCGAGCCATTGCTCGACAATCTTGCCTACGGCCTCGGTAGCGCCCTGCAGCAGATTGAAGAAGTCATCATCATTCGCAGAACCCTTGAGGTCGGACTGATCGAGAAGACTTTAGCCAGCATCACACCCCGTGACATCCAGGAACTGCGCGATGCGCTCGACAGGATGCGTGAGCGGGCAGAAAAGGGCGAAAGCTTCCCCGATGAGGATAGGCTCTTCCACCAACTGCTTTTTCGTTGCCAGGAAAATGAAATCCTGTTGCGGCTGCTCGAAGTCTTCTGGCTCGCTTTCTACAAGGCATCCGACTTCGTGAACCTGAGCAACGCCGACCCAATGCAAACTTGGCGCGAGCACGCGGCAATCGTCGACGCCATAGAGGCTGGCGACATCAAGGCGGCCAAGGAGCAGCTCGATAAACACTACGACGGTATCGAACGCGTCATCCGACACAACAAGACGCCGCCGACTGGAAAATGACATCCGGACTTCAATACCAAAAAAAGGGGAACCAATGACAACGTTTGCAATTTCACGCCGCGCCCTTTGCCTTGTGGCAGGAGCACTTGCCTCAACCTACATGATTGGCAGCACGGGTGCGCTGGCGCAATCGGCCACGACAAATCCGGATGCAACGATCCAGGTTGCAATTGCTTACGGTTTGTCTGGAACGTTCGATCCCTTGAATGCATCGGGTGCCGTCACGCAGGCAGCAAACTGGCATGTCTTTGAAGGTCTGGTCGATCTTGATCCTGTAACACGCAAACCCTACGCGGCTCTGGCTGCTGAAATGCCAACCAGCCAGGATGGATTGACCTACACCATCAAGCTGCGCAAAGACGCTGTTTTCCATAACGGCGCCCCTGTCACGGCAGATGACGTGGTTTTTTCGTTCACCCGTGTTCTGGACCCCGCGTCGAAATCGCTGTTCCGCTCTTTCGTATCCTTCATCGACAAGGTCGAAGTCGTCTCTGCGGATACGGTGAAGATCACGACCAAATTCCCGTTCTCGCTGTTCAGCGAGCGGCTGGGTTCCGTGAAGATCGTACCGAAGGCT
Source organism: Agrobacterium tumefaciens (assembly GCA_025559845.1). Lineage (NCBI taxonomy): Bacteria > Pseudomonadati > Pseudomonadota > Alphaproteobacteria > Hyphomicrobiales > Rhizobiaceae > Agrobacterium > Agrobacterium tumefaciens. The sequence goes on along the minus strand of CP048470.1, from coordinate 1,840,669 downwards.
GCTGTGGAAGCGGACGCGGACGGGTTTGGCAAGCTGCCCATTGGGTCCGGCCCTTACAAGCTGGTCTCAGCCGTCCCTGAAGCGCAGATCGTGTTCACCCGCAATGATGCCTATACCGGCCCTCGCCCGGCTCTTGCCAAGGAGATGGTCTGGAACCTGATCGCTGATCCGACCGCACGCGTTAACGCCCTGACCTCCGGCACCGTTATGGCCATGGAAGATGTGCCCTATGTCGACGCCGATGCCGTGGCCGCAGCGGCAACGCTCGAAAAGACCCAGTCTTTCGGACTGCTGTTTGCCATGTTCAACACGGCCGCCAAACCCTTCGACGATGTACGTGTCCGCCAGGCATTCTTCTATGCGCTCAACATGGACAAGATCATCGGCACGGGTATGCTTGACAATGCGACCGCAGCAACATCGTTCCTGCCGAAAACGCATCCGAACTATCACCAGGCTTCGACCGTCTACACCTATGATCCTGATAAGGCCAAGTCTTTGCTGGCTGAAGCCGGCACGCCGAAGCTAGACATCACGCTGATGAGCACGGACCATGGCTGGGTCAAGGACGTGGCGCCGATCATCAAGGAGTCGCTTGACGCGGTCGGGTTCAACACCACGCTCGATATCGGCCAGTCCGGTGGCCAATACACCAAAGTCGATGCCGGCAAGATGCAGGTCATGATCGCGCCTGGTGACCCCTCGGTCTTTGGCAACGATCCTGATATTCTGATGCAATGGTGGTATGGCGACAATATCTGGCCGACCAAGCGCTTCCAGTGGTCCGCAAGCGCCAAATACGGCGAACTGACTGGTGTCCTGAATGAAGCACAGCGGCTGACCGGGACCGATCAGCAAGAAAAATGGAACAAGGCGTTCGACCTTCTTTCTGAAGAGGTCCCGCTTTACCCACTCTTCCATCGCCAGTTGCCAACCGCATGGGACGCCGAGCAATTGGAAGGCTTTGCACCGGTGCCGACGACCGGCCTTTCCTTCCTTGGCGTTGGCGTCAAGCAATAATCCGGCACGTTCAGGCGCTGGAAAACCCGGCGCCTGAATTGCCAACTCTTCGACATAGGACGGGCACTTGGCCCGGCATCGGCAGTGCTGCTGCCGTGATCTCTATTGTCTTTTGCGAAGGAGCTAGTTTGGCATGTCAAAAGTGCTGAGCCTTATCGGTCGCCGTCTCGTGCAATTGCCGATCATGATCCTCGGGATCACATTTCTCGTGTTTTTCATCATGTCGTTTTCGAAGGTGGACCCAGCCATCACCGCATTAGGTGAAGGCGCCTCACTGGAAGCGCGGCTTGAGTATCGTGCCGCCCATGGTCTTGATGATCCCCTGCCCACCCGCTACGTGACGTTTCTGACCGGACTGGCGAAACTGGATCTGGGGACATATTCGGCCCGCCAACTGCCTGTCATCGACGAGATCGCCCGTGCTTTCCCCGTCACGCTGCAATTGACGTTTCTTGGCCTCATCATCGCCGTCGGCTTCGCACTGACGCTCGGCATCGTTGCGGCGGTCTATCGCGATCGCTGGCCCGATCAGGCCATTCGCCTGCTGTCGATCGCGTCGCTGTCTACCCCATCTTTCTGGCTGGCGATCCTCCTGATCCAGGTGCTCGGCCACAAGGTTGGATTGTTCTCGATCTTCCCGGTCGCCGGAAAGCTACCAGCTATGACGGACAATTTTGGTGGCTGGTTATTACGCATGTTTTTGCCAGCCTTTGCCTTGGCCATGCCGGTCATCGGCCAACTCTCGCGTGTCGTGCGCACATCGATGGTCGAAGAACTCGACCGTGACTATGTTCGCACTGCTCTTGGCGCCGGGATACCCCGGCGCGTCGTGGTGGCACGCAATGTCCTACGCAACGCCCTGATCACACCGATTACCGTGCTTGGCCTGCGCATCGGCTACCTTCTAGGAGGTGCCGTCGTCATCGAAATCATATTCAACATCAATGGCATGGGCATGCTCATCATGAATGGCGTGACCAATAACGAACCCAATCTCGTGCAAGGCGTAACGTTAACCGTAGCGCTCGCCTTTGTGGTGATCAATGTCGCTGTCGACCTGCTTTATGTGTTGGTCAACCCGCGTATCAGGACGGTTTGAAGTGCTTAGAATTCAACTCACAGAAAGGCTTTCGACACCCGGCTCGCGCCTGTCAGGCCTGCGCCAGCTCCCGGCTGCGTCAAAAATCGCTTTGGCCATCCTGCTGTTCATCTTTCTGATGGCGGCTCTGGCCCCCCTGGTCGCCACACACGATCCGCTGGCAACCGGACTGACACGTGGCCCTTCCGCCCCGGACGCAACCTACTGGTTTGGCACCGACCGGCAGGGCCGAGACGTATTCTCCCGACTGCTTTATGGCGCAAGCTATTCTCTGATCATCGGCATCGGAGCGACAGTGGTCGCGCTGCTAGTGGCATCTGTTCTCGGCGCAATCGCGGCCACCGCAAGCTGGTGGGTTAAGGAGGCGCTGATGCGCGTCCTGGACATGATCATGTCGTTCCCCGGAATTGCATTGGCCGTCGTTTTCGTCACCGTCTTTGGGCAATCTCTTCCGGTTCTGATCCTGACGATCGCATTCCTCTACACCCCGCAGCTAACGCGCGTCATCCGCGCCAATATTATCGGCCAATACGGTGAGGACTATGTGGCCGCAGTGCGGGTCATGGGAGCATCAACGCCACGTATTCTCATCAAGCACGTCGCCCGCAATTGTCTGGCCCCCATCCTGGTCTTTGCTACCGTACTTGTCGCCGACGCAATCGTGTTCGAAGCTTCGCTCTCCTTCATCCAGGCCGGGGTCCCAGACCCGGAGCCCTCCTGGGGCAACGTTATGGCGGCAGGCCGCCAACTGGTGATGTCGGGAGCCTGGTGGCCGACCTTCTTCGCCGGCGCACTTATTACCGTGACTGTTCTGGCCCTCAATATTCTGGCAGAAGGCATGACCGATGCAATGGCGGCACCGCGCGCCCGCTCGAAAGTGAATGCAGCAACAGTTGCTGCTGCGACAGACAACTTTCAGGCACAGCAACCCGACCGCACCGTTTCTTCATCCTCGTTCAACGAGCCTGCCTCTCTACAGCAACGTCTTGACGCTTTACGCACAGTCGAACGTACCCGTAGCGATCGACCGCATTTTGAAGGCGAACAACAGCCATTGCTCGAGGTGAAAAATCTCAGCATCGCCTTCCCACGGCATGGCAATGTCGATGTGGTGGACAACGTTTCCTTCTCCGTTCGACCTGGCGAAACGCTCGCTCTCGTCGGTGAATCGGGCTGTGGCAAGTCCATCACGTCGCTCGCCATCATGGGCTTGCTCGACCCCAAAGCACGCATCCGAGGCGAAATCCTCTTTGAAGGTCGCAATCTCCTGACAATGACGGAGCGTGAACGCAATGCCCTGCGTGGCAAAGGTATTGCAATGATCTACCAGGATGCGCTGTCTTCGCTCAATCCGGCGATGCTGATCCGCTCGCAGATGAAGCAGCTCACAGCGCGAGGCGGTACCCGCAGTGCCAAGGACCTGCTCGAACTCGTCGGCCTCGATCCGGAACGCACGCTGAACTCCTACCCGCACGAACTTTCCGGCGGGCAACGGCAGCGCGTGTTGATCGCCATGGCACTGACCCGAGATCCAAAACTGGTCATTGCCGACGAGCCGACGACCGCACTCGACGTAACCGTGCAAAAGCAGGTTATCGAGCTTCTCGACAAGCTACGCCGAGAGTTGGGTTTTGCCATGGTATTCGTGTCGCACGATCTGGCTCTGGTTGCGGAGATTTCCCACCGTATCGCCGTAATGTATGCCGGCCAGATGGTTGAGCAAGGCCCAAGCCGCGACGTGCTCGCGCAGCCGGTTCATGAATATACCCGTGGTCTGCTGGGCGCTGTGTTGAGCATCGAAGCCGGTGCTGAGAGACTTCACCAGATACGCGGCACTGTCCCTTCTCCCAGTGAATTTCCGCCCGGCAACCGGTTTGCTCCGCGTTCGTCAAATCCGTTGCGCAACGCCGGTGTGATCACTGTCATGAAACAGGTTGGCCAAACCGGACACTTTTATGCCGCCCATCCAGATGATGACCCGATCGCACCGAAGGAGGACGTCGCATGAGTATCCAGTCCCTCTCACAAGATGCGGTAAAACCGGTCATCGAATTGCGCGATGTCTGTGTCGACTTCGGAGTCCGGGCCACAACATTCTCCAAGCCCGTTTTTGTTCGTGCGGTCGATCATGTGTCATTCGCCGTATACAAGGGGCGGACCCTCGGCATCGTCGGCGAATCCGGTTCTGGCAAATCGACCGCGTCCAAAGTGCTGATCGGCCTTCAACAGCCGAGTTCGGGTGAGGTTCTATTTGACGGCCAACCGGTCCGTCGCTTCGATGCTGCCACCCGTCGACGTATGGGACGTCTTGTTTCTGTCGTGTTTCAGGACCCAGCGACCGCCCTCAACGCACGAATGCTGGTGCGCGACGCGCTGACAGACCCACTTGAGGTCCATGGTATCGGCAATGCAGCGAGCCGTCGCTCCCGAGTATCCGAGCTTGTGTCGCTGGTTGGCCTGCCCCAGTCGGTGCTGGATGCCATCCCCGCTCAGCTTTCGGGCGGGCAACGCCAGCGTGTCGCCATCGCCAGGGCACTTTCGCTTGAGCCGCAGATCATTGTTGCCGACGAACCGACCTCGGCTCTCGACGTCTCGGTACGTGCGCAGATCCTGAACCTTCTACAGGATCTGAAGCGAGAGCTCGGACTGGGTATGGTTTTCATATCGCACGACATTCAAACAGTGCGCCACATATCGGATGAAATCGCCGTGATGCGCAATGGCAAGATCGTGGAATTCGGTCCCAGCAATCAGGTCCTGGACACCCCAAGCCAAGCCTACACGAAAACGCTTCTGGAGGCCGCACCCAGCCTGCTGCATGCGCCCCTCAGTGCTCCCACTCCTCTTTAACCACGCAAAATCTGGATCACCATGACCCATACATCCTTCCACGGAATCATTCCTCCGATTGTCACCCCTCTGAATACCGACGGCAGCGTGAACTATGCCGATCTGGAGAAATTGGTCGAGCACCTGATCGCCGCTGGCGTAAACGGCCTCTTCCCGCTCGGTTCGACCGGTCAGGTTGCCTATCTGACGGATGCCGATCGCATCGCTATCGTCGAAGCCGTCTGCCGCACGACGGCCGGTCGCGTTCCAGTGATCGCTGGCGCCATAGATCTGACCGCCGCGCGTGTGGCCGAAAGCGCCCGCAAATTGCTGGATGCCGGTGCGGATGCAATCGTCGCGACGGCGCCAATCTATGCCATCAGTGACGAGGGCGAGATCGCGGATCATTTCAGAGCCATCCGTGCCGCCATCGACGCCCCTCTTTTCGCCTACGACATTCCTGTGCGCGTCCACCGCAAGCTTTCCCAGAAGCTTCTGGTCGATCTCGGCACCGAAGGCGTTCTGGCCGGCGTGAAGGATTCCTCCGGCGACGACGTCGGTTTCCGTCGCCTGATTGCCATGAACGAAGCCGCAGGACACCCGCTTGCACTCTTCACCGGTCATGAGGTCGTCGTTGATGCAATGGCACTGGTTGGGGCTGACGGCGCTGTTCCGGGTCTCGCCAATGTTGACGCTGCCGCCTATGTCCGCCTGTGGAACGCGGCCAAGTCCGGTGACGTCAAGGCTGCAATCGCCGAACAGGAATACCTCAACCGGCTGTTTGAAATTGTCTTTTGCCCGACAGGACGCTCCGGTGACGCAGCAGGCGTAGGCGCCTTCAAGGCAGCGATGGCGGCTATCGGGCTACTTTCGACACCAACGATGACTGCGCCGATCAAGCCACTCGACGCGCCTGTTCTTGCCCGTATCAACACAATTCTGAAAGACGTCGGCCTGCTGAAATAAGCAGCAAGACCATACGGGCGCGACATGGTTCGCGCCCGTCCGCTGACTTGAGATCGACAGGTACCTCGAAATGAACATGAACATCTTGGAACGAATGCGCGGTGGACTGGTCGCATCCTGCCAGCCCGTGGACGACGGCCCAATGGACCGGCCAGAAATCGTCGCAGCCATGGCCAGGGCTGCAGTTGCCGGAGGTGCCGTCGCATTGCGGATCGAGGGTGTCGACAATCTCCGTGCCGTGCGTCCGGTTGTCGATGTACCTATCATCGCCATTGTCAAAACTGACCTGCCCGACAGCCCTGTACGCATCACCGTGACGAAAGCCGACGCGCTCGCACTTGTCGAAGCGGGAGCCGATATCATTGCCTATGACGCCACGCCGCGACAGCGTACCGACAGCCGCGAACAGGTTCTCGCGACGATCCTTTCAGCGGGACGCCTCGCCATGGCAGATTGCGCTACGCTCGAGGATGGACAGAGAGCTCTTGCTGCAGGCGCTTCCATCCTCGGGACCACACTGTCAGGCTACACGGCTGAAACTCAAAACCTCAACGAAGGCCCCGATCTCGACCTGATTGGCGCCTTCAAGACCCTTGGATCCGGTTTCGTCATGGCCGAGGGCCGCATCAACTCTCCCGGTCTTGCCGCTCTCGCAATGCAGGCCGGTGCCGATGCAGTGACGGTCGGAAGCGCTCTGACAAGGCTTGAAGTCGTCACCGGCTGGTTCGCCGATGCTGTGCGGGTAACGCCATGATCGAAGGATACGCCATTGACCTCGGCGGCACCAAAACCGCCGTTGCACGTGTCACCGCCGGCCGGGTCGACGCACGTTTGCAGGCACCGACGAATGGTGATGCAACCATCAGCCAACAGATCGATGTGATGGCTGAACTGCTAGGCAAACTGGGTTTCCAAACTGGAGACAAGCTTGGCGTTGCAGTCGCTGGACGTGTCGATGCTGCGGGACGCTGGCAGGCCGTCAATGCTCTAACCCTGTCGCAAATTGGCGGCGAAAACCTGCTTGAAAGCTTGCGTCACAGGTTCGGAAACAATGTCAGCGTCATGAATGATGCGGCGGCGGCGGCCTTGGCGGAGGCAAACCTGGGGGCCGGCAAGGGTGTCGATCATTTTGCCTATATCACCGTATCCACCGGCGTCGGCGGCGGTATCGTTCTCAATGGTCGTCCGGTTCAAAGCACGAATGGATTGGCTGGACATCTTGGCTTTGTTTCGAGCCCGCTTGGAAGAGACCTTTGCGGCTCGGGCCGTACGGGAACCGTGGAATCGACTGCGTCAGGGCGGGCCATTGCGCGTGCTGCCGAAACGGCGGATGCGAAGACCGCATTTGAAGCCGACACCCCTCTCGCGCGTGCAGCCATTGATCGCTCCGCGGCAGCCATCGCAAGACTTTGTGCCGACCTGAACGCGATTTTCGGGCTCGATCGCGTTGCACTGGGCGGAAGTGTCGGGCTTGCTCCGGGATATTTGCAACGTGTCCTGTCAAATCTGGAAACGGAGCCGGAGCTATTCCGCGTCGCGGTCGTGCCAGCCGCACTTGGCCATGACAGCGCGCTTCTCGGCGTCCTTTTGACCAAAGGAGAAAAAGAGTGAAAGTTCTCATTTGTCCGAACCGCGATGCGGCGATAAACCGCGCAGCCGACGTGATTTCGGCACATGTTGCCGCGCACCCAGAAGCCGTTCTCGGGCTTGCAACCGGTGGCACCATGCTCCCGCTTTACCAGCGTCTCGTTGACCTCCATCGCGACGGACGCCTGTCCTTTGCCGAGGTCACGACATTCAACCTCGATGAATATGTTGGAATAGCCCCTGAACACCCCTGCTCCTACCATAGCTATATGAGCGAGGCGCTTTTCAGCCATATCGACATTGATGAAACTCGCACTCATCTGCCGCACGGTAAACCGGAGTGCGTAAACACCGAAGCCAAGGAATACGAGGAACGCATCAGCGCAGTCGGTGGCATTACCCTGCAACTCCTGGGCATCGGTCAGAACGGGCATATCGGCTTCAACGAACCCACGTCGTCTTTGGGTTCGCGCACGCGCGTTAAAACGCTGACTGAAAACACCAGAAACGCAAACAGGCAGTATTTTTCAGCGGACGAAGAGACGCCCCGTTACGCGATCACGATGGGAATCGGTACCATTCTCGATGCCCAGAAATGCCTTTTGCTCGCCACTGGCGTTGAGAAGGCGCAAGCTGTCGCGGATATGGTCGAGGGTCCACTTTCGGCGATCTGCCCGGCATCGGCCCTTCAGCTTCATTCTCACACGACAGTCATTCTGGATGTCGCGGCGTCTTCAAAACTGCGCCTGACAGATTATTATCATCACGTGCATCCCAACGGGGAGGCAACACGCTTTGACTGACATGCTCATCCTCTGCGACCGCCTTTATGACGGTGTTTCGCCGTCATTTCTTGGTAACCAGACGATTGTTGTTCGTGATGGCCAAATCAAATCGGTCAAAGCAACCTCAGACGACGACCGCTTGACAGGCAACGCCGTCAGGGTCGCTGTTGCAAGCCCCGGCATGATCGACATCCAGATAAACGGCGCAGCGGATACACAGTTCAATTTCTCGCCATCGCCGGAAGCATTGGCAACAATTGCCTGGGGCGCTCGTCAGGGCGGAACCGCTTCCATTCTTCCCACATTCATCACCGCGCATGGCCAATCCTACCTTGATGCGATCGACGCTGTGAGGAAGGCGATTTCCTCAGACGTTCCGGGCCTGATCGGCATCCATCTTGAAGGGCCTTTTCTTTCGCCAGCAAGACCGGGCATTCACGACCCCTCGGCGATACGGCCGCTCGAGGAAGAGGATGTCCTCACCCTGGAACAGCAGGCCCGAGATTTTCCGGGTGTTATTCTTTTGACACTTGCGCCGGAGTGCCAAAACGCAAGTCATCTCGAGCGTCTCGCTGCGAGCGGCATTATCCTTTTTGCGGGGCATTCGGAAGCAACGCAGGCCGATCTGACAAAAATCCGCGGCGCTACTCATCTCTGGAATGCAATGCCTGCGCCAGCCAGTCGCGTGTCCGGCATAGTATCAGAGGTCCTGGGTGGCAATCGGCTGTTCGCCGGCATCATAGCGGACGGCTTCCACGTCGGCGAGCAAGCCCTGACAATGTCCGTGCGTTCCGCCGCTGACCGGCTTTGCCTTGTGACGGATGCGATGATGACTTTGGCAGGCACATCGTCCGGTTTTGATCTGGACGGTCGATATATCTCCCTCGCTGATGGTCGTCTTACAAGCGCAGACGGCACCCTGGCGGGTGCCCATATTGCCATGGATACATCGCTCCAGACCTTGATAAAGCTCACAGGTGTTGATGCGGTGACGGCCTTGCAGATGGCGACGGTCAATCCGGCGCGAGCGCTTGGCGTCGAGGAGAGGTTCGGCCGTATTGCCTCAGGATATTCGGCAAACCTCAGCCTTTTTGACGAACACCTCAATGCAACCGGCGTGGTGACGCAAGGCAATCTCCTGATGCGGAATGAGGCGACCTGAAATCCTGACAGCTCTCAAAGCGTATCAAACGGCTTTCCTGCCATCGGAGCCGTTTTCGTGAACAGCAGATCCTGATCCTGCCATTGCTCTTCGAAACTTGCGATGGAGCGCGCGCTCATCTCAGGATCGAGCGCTCCCAGTTCCGCCGAGATTGCTTCAACCAGGCTGATGCCGGGAATGATCGTTGTGTAGAAGGATGTACTTTCCGCCGGTGCCAGGAGAACATAGTCGCCGTTTTCAGTCAGCGCATCGACGGCTGCATCGGTGATGATGCAGGTGGTTGCTCCCCTCGCCTTCGCCTGGCGAGCCGCCCGGATGGCAGAATTGTAGAGCCTCCAGAAGGTCACAATGATGACGACGTCGCCCTCTTTGACGTCGCCCAACGCATTTGCGATCATCACGCCGTCTGTCGCAAGTTCCATACGATAACCGCACAGAGTCGCGTGGTGCGCGAGAATATTGGCGATTGATGCAAAACTGCCTGAGCCAAGCACGATGCGACGCTTTCCGCCTGCAATAACTTTTGCAACGTCCCGGACAGATTGCCTGTCCGTGCGTCTGCGCAACGCGGTCAACTGTTCAATCTGTCGGTTGAGTGCCGCGTCGAATGGCCGGTCGGCTCCGCTTTCCTGTTGATGAACAACGCTGACTTCGGGTGCCGACAGCTTGCTCATGAAACGGGTTCGGATTTCCTGACGCAAGTCCGGCCACCCCGAAAAACCAAGGCTTTGCGCTGTTCGAGTGATGGTGGCGACATTGACTTCGGCTTTCTGCGCAAGGTCAGCAGCAGATGCAAACGAGGCATGACGAGGATCATTGATGACGGCTTGCACCACTTCATGGGCTGCCGGAGTAAGAGAATATCTCTCGTCAAGGTTGCGCAACCAGTCCTCCAGGGACTCTGCAAAAGTGTCTGCAGCGTTTTTTGCGTATTGCATTATCAAATCATCCCGTGCAAAAAATGTTGCGCGACAAAACAGCGCGCCTGCGATCCGCCACATGTGCGGGACGCGGTCATACCATATATCGGGGACCGAAAATGTATAATACTGCTGCAAGACTTGAGAGGCTGCCAGTCGGACGCTTCCAATATAAGCTGCTGATGATGGGCGGCCTGGGCTACATGTTTGAAGCCTGGGACGCGGGCATTATTGCCTTCCTGCTTCCGGCCCTGCGTGCGCAGTGGCAGTTGACCAGCCTTCAGGTCGGCTATCTGGCAAGCAGTACTTACGTCGGCTTTCTGATTGGCGCGCTGATTGCCGGGGCGATCGGTGATCGTTACGGCCGCAAGAACGTCATGCTCTGGGCGCTAGTCCTCTTTTGCCTTGCAAGCCTTGCAGGCGCTGCGGTCAACGATTGGCACCAGTTCTTTGCGCTCCGTGTCATCGGTGGCATCGGAATGGGCGCCGAAGCTGCAATCATTGCGCCGTTCCTCTCGGAATTCGTTGGCGCCAAGTATCGCGGCCGGTTTACCGCATCACTTGCAGCATTCTTCTCGTTCGGTTTCGTGATCTCCGCAGTGCTGGGTTATCTCCTGGTACCGGCCTCGGATGACGGATGGCGTTATGCCCTTATCGTTACGGCCATGCCGGTCGTGATCGTTTTGTGGTGGCGCCGTGGTCTGACAGAATCGCCGCGTTGGCTGGAAAGCCAGGGCCGTCACGAAGAAGCACATAAAATCGTCACGGCGATCGAAAAGGATTATACTGCACGTGGCGTGTCCCTACCGCCGGTCACCTCCACTCCGCAGGTCGCCTCCACCCCCAACACATCATTGATGGCAAACTTCAAGGCGTTGCTATCGCCGCGTTTCCTGCGCATTACCATCATGACCTGGCTGCTCTGGGTATCGGTTACGTTCAGCATCTATGCATTCATGACATGGATTCCGAGCCTGCTCGTTGAGCGTGGCATGACGATGACCAAAAGCTTCTCGTTCTCGATCCTGATCTATGCCGCGCAGATCCCCGGCTACTTTACCGCCGCATGGCTCTGCGAAAAGATCGGTCGCCCATACACGATCGTCCTTTACATGGCGCTCGCCGCGATCTCGGCTCTTTCCTTGGCGTTTGCCACCGGCGACACGCAGGTCATCGCGCTTGCCATGACGCTCTCGTTCTTCATCAACGGCGTGGCCGCTGGCGAATATGCCTATACGCCGGAAGTGTTCCCAACCCGCATCCGTGCAACCGGCGTCGGCACCGCATCTGCAATCGGCCGCATCGGTGGCATCGCCGCCCCGATCCTCGTCGGCGCGGTCTACCCGATCGGCGGATTCGCCGGCGTGTTCGGCATGACCACGGTGATCCTCTTTATTGGCGCATTGTCGGTTCTCGTGCTCGGCATTCCGACGAAGAACCGTTCACTGGAAGAAATCGAAGCGGAAGAGTTTGCCGCGAGTTCGAACTGAGCAGGACGTTCCTGATCTCGATTACGGGGGCGGCGTTGGCCGCTCCCACGATTACAAAAGGATATCTGTGATGCAAACTGACATGCACCTCTACGAGGCGATGAAAAAGACAAATCAGCCGGAGCCCTTCTTCCAGGCTCTCGATTCGTTGCTGCAGCAAGAGGTCGGCCATATCCTGTTCACCCTGCTTGCTGTTGATGGCGGCGAGGTTGTGCGCATCTACTCCTCCGACACCGTGCATTATCCCGTTTCCGGTCGCAAACCGATGACGGACACGCCTTGGGGCCGACATGTGATCGGTGAACAGAAAAACTTTCTGGCCAAGGACATGGAAGGCCTGAAATGGGCGTTTTTCGATCACGAACTGATCGCCAGCCTTGGCGGCGGTACGCAGATCAACGTTCCGGTCATCTTTGATGGGACGTGCATCGGTACTATCAACCTGACGCACCGCGCCGGAAGTTATGACGAAACCCACGTCGCCCGCGTCGAGGCTCTCGCCCCCTGGCTTGCCCCCTATTTTCTTCAGGCCGCGCGCCAATCCTAGCCGCTGGCGCCTATCCCGCATTCCCACACATTCGATCGAAAGCTTATACCAATGACAACTGTTCTCTTGAAAAATGCACGCGTGGTCGACGGATCGCAGGATAAGCCAACGGATTTGGTCGACATCCTGATCCATGATGAGCTGATCGTCGAGGTCCGCAGCGGCGTGAGCGAACAGGCCGATACGATCATCGATCTCGCTGGCAAGATCGTTATGCCCGGCCTGATCGACGGACATGTGCACGTCATTGCCACCAAGCTCGATCTAGGCGCCAATGCGGATCTGCCAAATTCACTGGTGGCACTGCGTTCCGCCAACATCATGAGAGCGATGTTGATGCGCGGTTTTACCACGGTCCGCGATCTCGGTGGTGCTGACCACGGTCTCGTTGAGGCCCTGGAGGAAGGAACGATTATTGGCCCGCGATTGATTATCTGTGGCAAGGCGCTGTCTCAGACGGGTGGTCACACCGATTATCGCGGCCGCTTCAACCGTAGATCCGTTGAGCATTACCCCGATCAACTCGGTGCGCTGGGCCGCATCTGCGACGGTGTTGACGAAGTTCGTCGCGCCTCCCGCGAAGAAATCAAGGCTGGCGCACAGTTCATCAAGTTGATGGCAAATGGCGGCGTATCATCGCCAACTGACCCGATCGCCAACCTCGGCTTTTCTCGCGAAGAATTGCTCGCTGCCGTCGAGGAGGCCGAAAACGCTCAAACCTATGTTGCCGCGCATCTTTATACGGACGCGGCCATCCGCCGCGCTGTCGAATGCGGCGTAAAATCGATCGAGCACGGCAACCTGATCACGCCTGAGACAGCGAAACTGGCAAAAGAACGTGGTGCGTTCGTGGTTCCCACCAACATTGTCTATGATCGCCTGGCCCAGGATGGCGCTTCACTCGGTCTGCCACCTGTGTCGGTTGCCAAGATTGAAGATGTTCGCAGTGCCGGTTTCAACGCACTCAAGGTTCTGCATGAAGCGGGCGTGACGATGATCTACGGCACCGACCTGTTGGGCGAGATGCACGAACATCAGTCCGAAGAATTTGTCCTCAGAGGCGAACATCTGCCGGCTGCGGACGTCATCCGCTCAGCCACGCTCGATGCGGCAAAGGCGCTTGGTTATGAGGGCAAGCTCGGGACCGTTGCCGCTGGCGCGTTCGCCGATTTGATCGTGGTCGATGGCAACCCGCTGGAAGATCTCTCTCTGCTGACCGGTCAGGGCCGCCACATGCCGTTCATCATCAAGGGCGGCGAATTCGTCAAGACATCCTGATCTCGCGACACTGGTGTTGCACCTGCAGATGCGGAAACATATTCCGCATCTGCTTCAGCTTTTTAAATCCACTCAATAAACCTGCCCTGACATATTGGGCATTCGATTTCGCGGTTAAGCGTTGCGATCTCCGGTAACCGAGAGTATGTTCCCTCTTTGTTTCCATATCATACCGCCTGAGACGGCTAAGCTGCCAAGACCGCAATGAATGACGTTACCGAGATCCGAAAGATCATCCATGTCGACATGGATGCGTTTTACGCCTCCGTGGAACAACGGGATAATCCTGAATTGCGGGGCAAACCGGTCGCGGTCGGAGGTGCTGCCGCACGCGGCGTTGTTGCAGCAGCAAGTTATGAAGCCCGGGAATTTGGCGTGCGCTCCGCCATGCCCTCTGTCACCGCCGCGCGCAAATGCCCTGAACTCATATTCGTGAAACCGCGATTTGAGGTATATCGCGCTGTCTCACAGCAAATTCGCGCGATTTTTGCAGAATACACGCCTCTGATTGAGCCCTTGTCTCTCGATGAAGCCTACCTTGACGTGACCGAGAACTTGAAGGCAATGCCGATCGCAAGTGAGATCGCATTGGAAATCCGCGCAAAGATCAAATCCGTTACCGGACTCAATGCATCGGCAGGCATTTCCTACAACAAGTTCCTCGCCAAGATGGCATCTGATCTCAACAAGCCGAATGGACAGGCGGTGATCACGCCAAAATATGGGCCCGCATTCGTCGAGCATCTTGCGGTGAAGAAATTTCACGGCGTAGGACCGGCGACAGCCGAAAAAATGCACCGGCTTGGCATTGAGACCGGCTCCGATCTCAAGGCAAAGTCGCTGGTGTTTCTGACTGAGCACTTCGGAAAGTCAGGCGCGTATTTTTACGGCATTGCCCGTGGCATCGATGACCGCCAGGTTCAACCAGATCGAGTTCGCAAATCCGTTGGCGCCGAAGATACGTTCGTAAAAGACATCGACGATCTCGAACTCGCAATTGCTGAGTTGCGGCCGCTTGTCGACAAGGTATGGAATTACTGCGTGGAGAGAGAGATCAGCGGAAAAACCGTGACGGTGAAGATCAAATATTCTGACTTTACCCAAGCCACTCGCAGCCGGACCGGCACCCTTCCCTTCGCAAATACCGTGGGTGTATTCGAGGCTGCGTCTGCGCTGTTGACCAGCGTCCATCCGTTCAGACGCTCTATACGCTTGCTCGGGGTAACACTGTCATCACTCTCAACGGAAACAGACCAGCACGATACCCAGTATCAACCGCAATTTGATTTCAATCTGTAGCCAGAAACGAAAAAGCCTGCCGCGGGAGGAGGTGCGGCAGGCTTTCGAAAAAAACCGAACAGCGACTGGGAGGAGGAGTGTCGCTGTTCCCTCAGGCTTCCCTGGGAGGAGGAGTGGGTCGCCTGAAACCCGAAGCTCTGTGGGAGGAGGTACATCGCTTCGTTGAGTTGATATATACAGCATCCCGGAAATCGCGTTAGGGGTCAGACCGCAGCGCAGCCATGCGTAAAATGCAAAGCTCCAGAAAACCGTGCATGATTTAAGGCAATCACGCCCTGAAACGGTCGAAGGCAGTCAACCGCTTCGTTAACGGGTCAGCTTCCGAATATCGGTATATTTCGGTCCGCAGGTAATGAAGCTCAGGTTCCAGATCCGTCTCGTCGACTTCGATCCACCAGGATTTGGGGCGGCCTTCGCTGCCATCGGACCAGCGATAACCACGCGCCTTCAGATGGTCCTTCATCTCGAAGGGACTGTTTTCCGCAAAAATCCGAACTCGGGAGCGCTGGCTCGCCCGATAAAGCTCGCCAAAAGGTGTCGAACTCACCGCATCGACTTTCCGATCCAACACTTCGAGCAAAGCAAAGCAGTCATCCACGGCGCGGTGACCATCGTGGAAGAAACCAGCCTGCCCAATCAGATAGCCAAGCTTGGTGCCTTCGAAACCCCTTGCCGACCAATCGATCT